>CALUZP010000166.1 GCA_944325325.1 uncultured Desulfovibrionaceae bacterium | reverse complement strand
AAAAAGGCAAGACGCGGGACGACAGTACAGTACCGCCCGGCCAGACGTGAGCGGAAAAACCGCGGTGTTTGCGCGAAACGACAGGCCGCATGGTTTGATACACAACGCGTTTCAAACTGAAAAGGCTCTATGGTCAGCTGGCCTGCCTGTCCTGACATTTCTATTGAGGATACAAAATAATATATTATAGCAGCAAAAAGCTGACTGTAGTATGCCTTTTGGTGCTTTATATCAATTTGCTGTACAGGCAATCTGCCGTATGCAATTTACAGTTTATGGCAGTCATGATATATGAACACCCATGAAAATACCAGTATCTCCATCTGCAAGCGGGTATAAGGCAGCAACACCTGCGCTGGATCTGGATCGTTGTCTTGCCAAGACATGGGAAAAAACCGGCATGACCATTGCCGGCCGCACCGTTGAAGAGCACTGCCGCATTGCAGGAGCGGTTGCTGCAAGCCTCGCTGCCAGACTTACGGCCGTGCGGCCTGGCCTTTTGCCACAAGGGGCAGACACCCCCGCCCTGCTGCACGATGTCGGCAAGGCGTCGCCGCCATTTCAAGCCACCATTCACGATGCCGTCTTCGGCAGAGAGCAGCGGCAGCACATGCCGGAACTGGCGCAGGCGGACATTGAACTGGGGAAACGCATGGGAGGGCATGCTGCCATAAGCCGTGCCTGTCTTGCCGGCATGGGCGCACCTGAGGCTCTGGCGCGCATTGTTGGCGCTCATCACGGCAAAAACGTCGAAGTGCTGAAGTCAGACAACGCCCTGTTCGCCGGCGGATCGCGCTGGCAGCAGCTTCGGCGCGAGCTCTGCCACAAACTGCTTGGATCAACAGAACCGGCATGGCCCAGCTTTACCCCTCTGGAAGAAAGGATCGTCTGCGGGCTTACAGTCACGGCAGACTGGATCGCCTCCGGGCCGCTTTTTGATGACCCTGATGAAGACTGGCGTCCACTGGTTGAACGTGCCGTTGATGAAGCCGGTTTCTGCTGGCCTGGCATCCGGCCCGGTCTGTCCTTTGAGGACATTTTCGGATTTGCTCCGCGCCCGGCCCAGCGCACGCTTTACGAGGCCGTAAGCGGACCTGGCGTGTTTGTGCTGGAAGCCCCCATGGGCCTGGGCAAAACGGAAGCCGCGCTGTATGCGGCATACCGCATGCTGGAGCAGAAAAAAAGCAGCGGCCTCTATTTTGCCCTGCCCACCCAGCTGACCTCAAACCGTATCTGCACGCGTGTCAACGCGTTTCTGGCACGCATTCTGGACGACAGCCGGCAGGCGCTTCTGCTGCACGGCATGGCCTGGCTGGAACGCTTTCTGCAACAGCGCATGGGCATGGAAGCCGCCCCCGGTCAGGCCTGGTTTGCCAGTGGCAGGCGCGGCATGCTGGCCCCCTTTGGTGTGGGCACGATTGATCAGGCGCTTTTTTCCACCATGCATGTACGCCACGGGGCTTTGCGAACCTTCGGACTGGCGGGCAAAACCGTCATTCTGGACGAAGTGCACAGCTACGACGCCTACACGGGCAGCATCGTGGATGCGCTGGTCAGCCAGCTGCAGGGTGCGGGCTGCACGGTCATTATCCTGAGCGCCACACTGACAGCCGGCCGCCGTACCTCCCTGCTGCCCGATCTGCAATCATCCCCTGCCGACGCCTATCCGCTCATCAGCGCCGCCCCCACAGGCGGACAGCCCCGGACTGCTGCCTGCACCGGGGGCCCCTCGGCCACTGTCAGCCTGGTGCATCTTTCGGAGGAAGAAGCCGTGGAAGCAGCACTGCTGCGGGCCGAACGAGGAGAACGCGTACTCTGGGTGGAAAACACCGTAGCCGAGGCTCAGGAACGGTTTCGCCTGCTGGGAGGACGAGCAGGCGCCATGGGCAATCTGCACACAGGACTGCTGCATTCCCGATTTACGCCAGCCGACAGGGCATGCCATGAAGCGCGCTGGACAGCGTTTTTTCACCCTGAAGCCCCGGGACGCGGCCAGCAGGGCGGCATTGTTGTTGGCACGCAGGTTGTGGAACAGTCGCTTGATTTGGATGCCGATTTTATGATCAGCCGCTTCTGTCCTACGGATATGCTGCTGCAACGCCTTGGACGCCTCTGGCGGCACGGGGAGAAAACCCGGAGGCCCTCAGAAGCGCAGCGGCAGGCCTGCATCCTGCATCCTTCCCTGGAGGCGGCTGCCGCGTCTCCAAAGGCCGCATTTGGCAACTCAGCCTATATTTACGCGCCATATGTGCTGTTCCGGAGCCTGGAGCTGTGGCACGCCAGGCAGGAAGTGCGCCTGCCGGAGGACATCCGCGCCCTGCTGGAAGCGACGTATGCGGCACGGGATGAATCGCTGCCTGCCGTGGTGGCAGCCTGGCGGGAGCTCTGCACCAGGCGTGATACCCTTCGGCGGCAGGCTCTGCTTGTCCGGTCGGACTCGACCCCGCTGGGAGACGACACCCGGTTGAGTACCCGATGGCAGGAACGTGAAGACGTACCCGTGCTGCTGTTTCGTCACTGGGACAACGCGGCGCGCTGCCTCAGCCTGGCCGACGGCAGCAGTATTGCGCTGCGCCTTCCTGAAAACGCGTCAACCAGACAAGAGCGTCTGGCCTGCTGGCAGAAACGGCGTGAAGTGGCGGCGTCCCTGGCGCGCAATACAGTACGGATTGCCGCGGCACAGGCGCCGGAAGACATGCTGCCTCCCTGGCTGGCTCCATGGCTTTCCAGAGAGGTGCGGGCTGCACGGCTGGCCGAAGACGGCAGCGTCCTGCATGCCGACGGCTCCCCTTTGCCGCACCCTGCCCGCTACGACGAATTCCTGGGATATTATGCCCTCAAGTGATCACTAAGGAGGTGGCATGACAGAAGAACGACGATTCAATCTTGCAGATGAGCCATGGATTCCTGTGGCAGGCGCCGGACAGGTAAGCCTGCGGGAAGCTTTTTCCCGGCCCGGCCCGGCCACACTGGGTGGCACGCCGCTGGAAAAGATTGCCCTGTTCAAGCTGCTTCAGGCCATTGCCCAGGCGGCATGCACACCTGCCAACGATACTGAATGGGCGCATCTCGGCCCGGATGGCCTGGCTGCAACCTGCCTTGCCTATCTGGAGCGCTGGCATGAAGCCTTCTGGCTGTATGGGCCTCAGCCCTTTCTCCAGTTTCCCGCTGTAAAGCGTGCGGCGGTTGTGCCCTATGGCAAGCTGCTACCTCATATTGCCAGTGGTAATAACACACTCCTTTTTCAATCTCAGGTGGAGCAGCCGCTGACCGACAGCCAGAAGGCACGGTTCCTGCTGGTCAACATGTCCTGCTGCCTCAGTGGGAAAAGAGTAGACAAAACAATTGCGCTTTCCCCTGGTCTGGCCAAAAGCTCCAGTGGCAAGGCCGGACCAGCGCTTTGCTCAAAGGGTCTGCTGCACTCCTTTCTGGTGGGGCGTTCCCTGCGCGAAACAGCCTGGCTCAATCTGCTGACTCAGGAACATCTGGCTACAGAGCTGTTGTACGAAAACGGCGTTGGCACACCACCATGGGAGAGCATGCCGGGCGGTGAAGCCGACGCCGTTGCCCAGCGCCTGCAACGCAGCCTTATGGGCCGCCTTGTCCCAATGGCTCGTTTCTATCTGCTGGCGGACAACGGCGTACACAGTGTGGAAGGCATCCAGCACCCCGACTACCTTCAGGGTGGTATGGTCGATCCCAGTGTCACGGGGGATCGTTCGCTCAAAAAACCCAAAATGATCTGGGCGGATCCAAACAAACGTCCCTGGCGCGCCCTGCCGGCTATGTTGAGCTTTTTGCAGCATGGACAGAAGGGGATGCGCTGCCTGCAGCTTTTCTGGTGTGTCCCCCGCCTGACGCGGCAGGATTTGCCGGCCATGGACGAACTGACCGTCTGGTCCGGGGGAATCCGCCTGAGCATAAATGCAGGCGAACAATACCTGAGCGGCGCGGATGACGTGGTGGAATCGGAACTGAGCCTGCCCATCAGCTGCCTTGGGAATGGAGAACATAGTGACTGGTTTCTGGCTTTCC
>CALUZP010000165.1 GCA_944325325.1 uncultured Desulfovibrionaceae bacterium | reverse complement strand
CGGCGGTATCCTCTTCCTCGACGAAATCACCTCCATCCCCGTCAGCGTGCAGAACGTGCTCCTGCGCGCGCTCCAGGAAAAGGAAATCCGGCGCGTCGGCGGCTACGATCTGCTGCCCGTCAACGTGCGCGTCATCGCCGCCACCAACCGCAACCTCGTCGATGAAGTCCACGCCGGCCGCCTGCGCGAGGACCTCTATTTCCGCCTCTGCGTGCTGACCATCGACCTGCCGCCCCTGCGGCAGCGCCGGGAGGACATCCCCGTCCTTGTGGAAACCTTCCTGCACTCCATGGCCATCAGGTACCACACCCCCCTGCTCACCCTGCCGCCAGACTGCCTGCAGCGCCTTTCTGCCCTGGCCTGGCCGGGCAACGCCCGTGAGCTCAAGCACTTCGTGGAGCGCCTGGTCATCTTAAGCCCCGCCGCCGGATTTGACCGCAATGTCTTTGAAGAACTCTACGCCGAGCTGCGCGCCTCCTCGCAAAAACTCCTGAACGCCATGAATCCGGAAATGACGGAACCCTCGCCACCCGCTGACGACGCACAGCCCGCCGACGGCCTCCTCACCAAGTCCCGCCTGGAAGACGCCCTGTACCGCTGCGGATGGCACAAAGCCCGGACCGCACAGCTCCTTGGCATCAGCCGCACAACCCTGTGGCGGGCCATGGTCCGCTTTGACGTGGCCAGACCCTCCGGCACCCATTAACCGCCTGCCACGCCGGCAGCGCGCCCGCGCCGCCGGGGCCGTCCTTCGGACTGTCAGGCGTGGCGCCGGCATCAAACACCCTAACCAGACTCCGGATCCTTCCCCGCACCCCCGTGTGGCAGCAGGGCAAAAGCCCGGGAAACGCACGCCCCCCGGCTGACGCCCCGCCTGACAAACCGCCCCGCCTTCCGGAACGCCATTTGAGGAACGCATGTATTCTGAACGTCAGCTGACAACATCATGGGAACTGAAGGAGCGCGCCGCACTTCTCGCCAGCCGCGGCCTTGCCGAACCCGGACGGGAAAGCTACATCCTCGGCCTGTACGACGCCGACGACGAACTTGTTGCCACAGGCTCGCTGGTCGGCAACACCCTCCAGGGCATTGCCGTGGACATCCGCCACGACGGCGAAGGCCTCATCTCCCAGCTGGTTTCATCCCTGATGGCCCACGCCGCCCAAAACGGCTCCCTGGACAGCCTGCGCATCTTCACCAAGGCCGACATGGCCCCGCGCTTTGCCTCCATGGGCTACCACCTGGTCGCCAACACCGGCCGCGTCGCCCTGCTGGAATGGAAATCGCTCTTCCCCGGCCACCTGGAACACCTTGCCGGAATTACCGCCTCCCTGCCTCCTGTGAACCTCACCGGGGCCATCGTCATGAACGCCAACCCCTTTACAAAAGGACACGAATACCTTGTGCGGCAGTCTCTGGAACGCTGCGACAGGCTGTTTGTCCTGGTTGTGGAAGAAGACTGCTCGCTGTTCCCCTTCGCTGACCGCCTCGCTCTGGTCAGAGAAGGCGTGGCCGCCCTGCCGGACGGACAGAGGGCTGTCGTCCTGCCGGGCGGGCCGTACTGCATTTCCTCGGCCACCTTCCCTTCCTACTTCACACGCCAGCAGGATCGCGTGGCCGTCCACGCAGAGCTCGATCTCGATCTGTTTGCCAGACAGGCCGCCATGCTTGGCGTCACGCGCCGCTTTGCAGGCACGGAACCTTTCTGCCCCGCCACAAACGCCTATAACGAGACCATGCTGCGCGTCCTGCCGCCGCACGGCATCGAAGTGACGCTGCTGCCGCGCCTGGAACAGGAAGGAGAGGCCATTTCAGCCTCCCGCGTCCGCAGCCTGCTCGAAGAGGGACGCACCGAAGAAGCCGGCCAGCTCCTCCCGCCGGCCACCCGCGACCACTGCCTGGCTGTTGCCCGGCGCCTCTTTGCCCGCGGAAACAGCGCAACAACCCGGGACTGCACCACACCCGGCAGCTGCAACAGAGAATCCGCATGAGCTATATCCCTATCCCGGACGGCACCCTGCCCCCGCTCCCCCAGGTGCTCGACGCCCGCGAACAGCGCTGGCACACCCGCCTCGAACTGGCCCGTTCCCACCAGCTGCCCGTACTGAGCGCGACCCTGCGCCTGCCGCACCTGCTGCGGCTGGAATATCAGGATCTGCTGCTGCGCGAAACGGACGCCTTTCTGGCCACCCTGCCCGTGGTCGCCCGCAGCGTCACAGACGACGCCGACGGCCCGAACCTGCTCGCTGTCGTCAACCTGGACGGCGACGACCTCAAACGCCGCGCACTGCTGTTTGAAGCCTCACCGGCAGGCGCGCTGCTCGATCTGGACGTCACAGGCCAAAACGGCCTCGACATCTCCCGCGACGGCTACGGCCTGCCGCCGCGCCCCTGCCTGGTCTGCGGCCAGACCGCGCGCGAATGCGTCCGCGCCCGGCGCCACAGCACCGACGACGTCCGCAGAGAGGTCGAACGCCGCCTCCCGCCGGATCTCAACCACGCCTCTCCCCTGCGCCGCC
>CALUZP010000164.1 GCA_944325325.1 uncultured Desulfovibrionaceae bacterium | reverse complement strand
GGGCACGGCGCTTGCCAGCGTGCCGATCAAGAAGAAAAGCAGCAGGATATTCAGCAGCAGCCTGAACATGCGGGCGGCATTGTACGAGCCTTTTTGCAGAGTGCTGTACCAGGTGCGGTTCAGCCAGGTGTGCAGCATGACGGATACCGCCAGAAGAAGTCCCAGCCATTCATGGGCGGGATTGCCGGTGTGAACGTCGGCCATCAGCAGGACAAACAGCACGGCCATCAGACTGTCTGTAAGGATTGACAGGGGGATATTCATGTTGGCGATCCTCTGTGGGTTCATGACGGGTGCCGGGCTATGGAGCATAAGCCTTGTTGCCAGGTGGGCGCCGGTATTCTGGCGCACCGGGGCATCCTTTTCTGGTTTGCAGAATAGGTGGGACAGGCTTGTCGGTGAAGATACGATTTTTGCAAAAACTTGCCTGATTTTTTCACAGGCACTGTAACCGTGCCGTAGCTGCTGTTTCTCTAGCAGGGTGAGATCTGCTGTCAGCGGTTTTGGGGTGGCAATGTACGCGGGCCCCTCCTGCTGACGCAGTTCTTGCCCATCGCTGTGCCGGCTTCTGGAAAAGGCTCCGTGCGTGGTCAGGCCAGCAATACAGGCATGCTGGTGTAGCCGTCGAGTTAAGGAAGCGGTGCTGTGCTGGATTGTATATCCTGTGGAATTTGTTTACGCTTGTCAGAAACATGCAGGACAAACGTCATTGCTGCTGAGGACGTCTGAGCGCCGCATGATCTGCCGCACGGGTAAAAAGGCATCAGGCGCAAAAGCAGCAGAGCAATCCGGCCTGACAGTGCAAAGGGGGACGCATGGACAAATTTGTTTACATCCATGGCTTTAACAGTGGCGGGAACAGCCGATCCGGCCAAGAACTTTCACAGCTTCTTGGCGTGCCGGTCTGTTGCCCGGAATACGATTATGCCCGGCCGTTTGCCGAATGTCTTGCGAGCTTGCGCCGGCAGATCGCTGCATTCGTCGACACGCAGCATGATCACCTTACAGTCATGGGCTCGTCACTGGGCGGCTTTTTTGCGCTGCAGCTGCGCCATCCTGCCACCGTGCATGCAGTGGCTTGGAATCCCGTAGTCTTCCCCGCCATACAGCTCGAACAGTTCCTTGGCCTCAATACGCGTTTTTCTGACGGGACGGATTGGGAATTTACGCGGGAGATTCTGCTGTCCTACGCTCAGGCTCCTGATCCGCGTCCATGGTGGAACGACCTGTGGCTTTATGAACAGGATGTTGCCGGAGAGGACAGAGAGGCTTCGGAAGACTGTCCGGTTACGCCAGGCACACAGAGAGGTGCGCTGTCCGTAACTTTGCCCCGGGGAGGTGTTGCACTAGCCAATCACACGGGAGATGGAGCTGAGCGCATTCCTCGGCGTGACATTTTCCTTGCCGACCACGATGAATTGCTGGACGCCCGACTGACCCGCGTCTTCTGGCAGGGAGCCGCGACATTGCATGACATTGCCTCGAGGCATCAGATTCTGGACTACCGACATGCCGTCAGCCTGTTGAAGGAGGGAACAAGCCCCGGCACGACAAGCGCCGTATAAATTCTCTCGTGCGGGAAACCTGTCCCAGGATTCGGGGATATGGCCGTGTTTGAGAGCGTCGGCAGAGGGGAACGCAGAAGGCTGAAAGCTGTGCAACGCGGTGTGCTGCCTGGCTACGTTTCTGTCTGCTGTATCTTAACATACAGAGCGATAGGTGGAATTCCGGGATGCGTGGCGGGGTTCGCTTTTTCATCCTGCCGTCAATATGGCAGAGGCGTGCTGCATAGTCCGGGCACGCTATGCATGGAGCTGGGAACGACAGCATCTAGCATAAAAAAGGCTGTGCTGTGCCGCTGAGTTCATTCACTGGTGCGGGTTAGAGGTGTCAGGAGCCAGCACGCAGGAGAAGGAGCTGTGTCAGGCGCTCGGGGAAAAGCGCTGCCAGTGGAAGAGCCGCAAGGCATCTTGCCTGTTGTCATTTTGCTGGAAGGAGCCGTTGCCGGTGTGCCATGACACGGACAGGCTTATTGCGTGCCGTCTGTACCGCATAGTCAGCTGCCGGGACAGCGGCAGCGAAAAATCAAGGAGAATCGTCATGGAATGTGCAGAAGCATCGTCCTGCCACATAGAAAGAAGTTTCGCTATCCCTGAAGCGGTGCGTTCCCGCGCCCGTGGTTGCCTGTTGGGACAGATTGCGGGCGATTCGCTGGGCAGTCTGGTAGAATTTGAGTCAGCGGAAAGCATCCGTGCCAGATATCCGGACGGGGTGCGTCAGCTCGCTGACGGGGGCACGTTTGGCACCCTGGCCGGGCAGCCTACGGACGATTCTGAAATGGCGCTGGCCATGGCGCGCCAGCTTGTGGCTATTGGGCGCTACTGCGCCCTGCGTACCGGCAAGCAGTACCGCGACTGGCTGAAGTCCGGTCCCTTTGACTGCGGCAACACCATTGCCAATGCCCTGCGCGGCGTACCCAACCCGCAAAGTCAGGCCAACGGCGCACTCATGCGCGTGAGTCCGCTGGGCATTTTTGGTGCAGGCCGTACCCGGGCCGATGTAATGAAGTGGGCCAGAAAAGATGCACTTCTTACACACGAAAATCCTGTTTGTGTGCAGGCCAATGCCTTGTATGCAGCGCTTGTGGCCCATGCCGTCCGTGAAGGCGGTACAGGGGCCGGGCTGTATGAGGCGCTCCTTGGCTGGATGAAGCGCATGAAGATTGAACCTGCCTTGCGGGAAGCTGTGGACAGGGCTGCACATCAGCCGCCTGCCGATTATATGTCACAGATGGGCTGGGTGCTTGTTGCCTTGCAGAATGCCTTGTGGCAGATGCTGAACGCACCTTCTTTTGAGGAAGGGGTGGTTGATACCGTGATGCGTGGAGGCGACACCGACACCAACGCCGCGATTGCCGGGGCGCTGCTTGGCGCGATGTATGGCGAACAGGCCGTGCCGGTCCAGTGGCGGGAAGCTGTTTTGCACTGCCGTCCCGAAGCAGGTCGCCCGGGCGTGCAGTGCCCCCGACCCGCTATCTACTGGCCTGTGGATGCGCTGGAATTGGCCGATGCCTTGCTTGAAGCCGGATGGAAATAACTGTCCGGCACAGGCGGGAAGGCTTCAGGCTCCATAGGGTGAGAAAGGCTTCGTGTCCCGTGCGCGGTCTGCGGCTCCGTGCTGGGAGAGGCTGCCGGAACGGCCAGAGATGGTGGTGCATGATATGCAGGCATGTTGACTGGCCAGCTAGAAGCGTTTGGAACACGAATCTAACAGGCGGCAGAGTATGACATCTTTTAGAGTATGTTCAGTTTGAAACGCTTTGTGTTTCAAATTATACGACCTGTTGTTTCGCGGAAAGACGCGGTTTTTCCGCTTAGTTTTGGCCGGGTAGAGCTGTACTTCCACCTCGAAGTTTACCTTTTTCAATGGCAGAACGCTCTAGGCCCATCATGCTGGGGAAACAAGTTGAGAAAAGAGGGTTGAACGACTGTCAGGAAAAATTGATTCAGAGTGGCCGTCTGCGTCTTCATGGCAGGCGAAGAGTACAGTTAGAGTGCCGAGAGCAAGCTGGTGTTTACGAAGGGCAAGACTCGTTGGTGTGGCGGCATAATTGCGTCGGTTAGCACGGTTCGCACACTGGCTGAGAATAAAAAAATGTTAAGACCAGGGAAGGAGGCAACTTTGTTGCCACGCGGTTGTCTCCTTTCTCAACTTTTTTACAAAAGAGCCAAAACAGCAAGTGGCTTATACAGCATATGGCAGAACAGGCAAATCGGATAGCGTGTTCCGTACCTCTGGAGCAGATTCCTGCCTGCTGTCGTGACATGCGAAAAGACAGCGTGTTGAAGCTGAGAGTATTCAGATAAGCCCCTTACATCTGCCAGTGCAGTGCAAGGGGCTTGTGCTGGCTGGTCATGTCAGTCCATGATCTGATGCCTTTCACACGGTGTTTATGCTGGACGTCATGCGTGTTGTTGCCGGGGATCAGGATACGCTTTCATCGACCCAGGCGCGCCGGCTTTTGAATACCTTTTTGCGGGCGTTTGCCCAGGTGCCCCGGGTGAGCGCGGATTCTTCCATCACGTCCAGCATGCTCTTGTAGAGAGGGAAGGGCACTGCAAATGTCAGCTCGTCCGTTTTCAGGAATTTGCGCGCCGACAGGTCAAAGCCGCCGAGGACCGCACGCTTTTCGCCCCGCTGCCAGTAGGTCAGCGGCCAGGCGATGAGACTGCCGCATCCGGCGCTGAACGGAGAGGCTACGGCAAGATGATCGCCTGTTGCGTAAAAGATCAGTGAACACAGTCCGTTGATGACTTCCGGTCTGGCAAAGAAGTCGACTACCAGAGGGGGTTCCTCCTCTGTAAACTGCTCCAGTGGTTTGATGACACAGTATTTTTTAGGAGCGGCTGGCGGTGCGATGTCTTCCATGAAGGCCCGCATGGATGCTGGGGAGGGCAGATAGTGTTCGCCTTCCATGGGAGTGCCGGGAATTCCGGTGGAAACATACAGAACGTTGGTCTCAAGATAGGGGGCATACATGCCGGAATAAAAGCCCCCTCCCATACAGCCGCATTCCTCATGGCTTATCCATGCAGCCTTTTTCTTTTTTCTGGCCAGCCAGATATTGCCGACCAGACATGAAAAGTTGTGGCCAAAGGCGTTTGCCCAGTTGATTTGTCCTGCCTGCTCCCGTTCGCGGGTAAAGATTTCGCCTTTGCTGGGGCCAAAGCCGTCTGGTTTGGCGTCGCTGTAATATACGCCGAACGGCGCTTCATCATGTCCCAGCAGCTCCAGAAGCCTCTGCGTCCGCTTCATGACGGTTTCCATAACGGGCCCTCCATTTCGTCGATGTTGCAGGGGTACTGTGACTGGTGCCGGGAAACGGCTGGCGGGGCGCTTGCTGCAAGGTCCGTCTGACCGTTTCAAGCACACGCAGGCACACGGCAAGATCTTCTTCCGTCACATCCACAAGCGACTGCTCCAGCGCTTCCCGCGTGGCTTCCACGGCTTTTTTTCGCAGGTTCTGAGCGTGTTTCGTTACCTGGATGAGCTTGCGGCGGGGGCTGGCCGTGTCAGGGCGCCGGGCGATCAACCCCTTGCCTTCCATCTGGGCAAGCAGGCGGCTCATTCCGGACTTGTCCATGCAGGCAAGGCGTATAAGCTCTTCCTGTGACAGCTCGCCTCTATCCCAGAGGATGACCAGCACCCCCCACTGTTCGCCGCTCAGATCAAGACCCGCTTTGCGCATATTGCGACGCAGCAGGGCATTCATGAGCCGGTTGGCCGTAATCGTCATGAACCCAAGAGATTGTTCGGGAATATAGGACAGTGCGCTCATGCTTAATGAATAGCGTATATAGTTGACAATATCAACTATTGAGTCATGATTCCCACCAGCATATACCGTAAGGATGATGTATGCAGCCCTATGCGTACATTAGAAGCATAAAGCCAATGCAACTCTGCAATATGATGATCAAAAATGAATCTTCTTCTGGTTGCTGAAAGGGTGGCTGCTGGTCATGTTTTTTAATACAGTTAGACTTATTGTTCAAAAAAGAACATTTTTATGACTTGCTTGAAAAAGTCCCACAGTGATGTATATTAGGGGGATGAGAACGAAACAAGAAATTGCCAAACGCTATGGGGGCCTGTGCGTGGCCCTGTTTGTCTGCGCTCTGGGGGTCGCCTTGATCACCAATGCGCATCTGGGCACTTCGCCCATAACCAGCTTGCCGTATGCCCTGACCTTCATGCTGCCGCTCAGCCTTGGGGCGTTTACCTTTCTGAGCAATATCATCTTCCTGGTTATTCAGAAAATGTTGCTGGGCAAGCAGTTCGGTATTGTCCAGATGATGCAGCTGCCGGCAGTGTTGCTGTTCGGCATAGGCATCGACTTCTGGATGTGGCTGACAGCGCCGCTTGTCAGCGAAAATTACCTCTGGCAGCTTTGTCTGTGTGTTGCCGGTTCTGCCGTCCTGGGGCTGGGGATCAGTCTGGAGATCGTCTGCAACGCCACCGTGCTGCCTGGTGAAGGCATGGTTATTGCCATCGCCTACAAGACAAGGAAGATTTTTGCGAACATCAAGGTGCTTTTTGATATTTCGCTGGTCATTGTTGCTGCCGCCCTGGCCCTTGTCGTCCTGGGTGAAGTCGTCGGGCTGCGTGAAGGGACTGTCCTGTCAGCCCTGCTTGTAGGGCAGTTTGTCAAATTGACGTCAGGCTGGGCACGCCGTCTTAAACCGTTGTTCTGGACCCCGCGGCACCGTCAGATGCTCCGTGGGTATCAGCCTGTTCAGCAGGTACATTATTAGCCAAGGCAGACTCAGAGGAGGGAGAGGGCCCTTTTGAATGGATAACAGCCTGTTTCTTCCTCGAGTTCTCATTTTCCCTGCAGCTGCAGCTGAAGGCTCGTGCACGGCATGGAGCTGCTTGTTGCCCGGTCGGTAATTTTTTGAAAAGGTAAGGACAAGACATCCTGACGGGCTGAATGTGGCTGATAGAGCAGGTGCCGTCCTGGAGCATATATGAAGCCGCACTGTATGACACAACGTCATATGGTGCGGCTTTATGTTGCTGCCTTCGTGAGCCAAGTAAGAGGCTAAAGACAGCCGTGTAGCTGCTTGAGCTGCATTGCAAGCAGGTTCGAGCCGTTTTCCGTTATAGTGCCAGCGTATCCGTGCAACCTGGAGAGAGAACGACCGAACAGGGCTCTTTCTGCTCAATCTTTGCAGACAGCGCTGCCTTTCAGAACTGTCGGAGTGTCCGTCAAGGGGAAATGCGGCGTATCTGTTCCTGGATTGGCTATTCAAGTCTGCTTATTGGGCTGTCCATTGGCTGGTTTTTTTGCCGGCCGGACATCACGACAAAAAGCAGTGCCGCCAGCAGAGGGCAGATTGTCAGGCACAGGAACATGCCGGAATATCCAAACAGGCCAGCCAGGCCGCTTGCCAGCAGTGCACCGAGCCCCATGCCACCGTCAAAACCGGTAAAGAATGTGGCGTTGGCCGCTCCGATACGATCTTTGGGGGTGTAGAGCACAGCCAGTGTCTGGGCACTGGTCTGTACACTTCCCTGTCCCACGCCGAACAGCACAGCACTTGTTAAAAACAGAATCATGTTTGTGGACTGTGAAAGCAAAACCAGTGCTCCCGCCAGAAAGAACAGTCCCGGCAACAGGGCTGCTTTGTGCCCCTTTCTGTCGACAAGCCGGCCGATGTTTGGCCTGGTGAGCAGAAGCACAATGGCGTATACCGTGAAATAGGGTCCAATGTTTGTGATGCCGCGCTCGGCCGCATATACAGCCAGAAACGTGATGACTGATCCATATGCTGTGTTGGAAAAGAGGACGACCAACGCCGGACACATGGCCGTTTTTTCAAAAGGAAAGTGATGTTTTCTCTTAGACAGAGAAACACGGGGGTACCGCAGGAAACACGCCAGCATGGTGGCCATGCCCATACAGGATGTTGCCAGCACGAACATAAATTCTGAAGGGAGGGACAGTGCCACAGCCGGAGAAATTGCCAGGGCCAACGCTGTGGACAGGCTGAAAAAGCCCATGCCTTCTCCAAGCCGGGACTTAGGGACAATGTCGGTGGCAACCGTATTAGAGGATGTATTGGCGATGCCCCAGGCCAGACCGTGTGCAAAGCGAAGCAGAAGGATAACGCCAACGATGGGGAAAAAGTACATAGCCAGACTGATTGCAGTCACCATGACCAGCCCGCTGAGAAATACCTTGCGTCGTCCCAGCATGTCGAGCAGAATGCCGGCAAGAGGCCGTGTGAGGAGCGCCGGGATCGTTGCAAGCGCTGTCAGGCAGCCCAGGATGGCGTCGCTCGCACCAAGTGATTTTAGGTAGGGTGGTAATGCGGCGGGATAACACTGAAATCCAAAGAACAAGAAAGTGTTGATCAGTGTTATATGGATGAAATCCCTGGTCCAGAGTGGTGGTTTACCTGGTGAAGCTGACTGCCCAGGGGGAACGGTATCAAGCATGAGAAGGCACCTTTTGGCTTAGTACACAGAGTGACGTAAGCAGACAAGCTAAGGAAGGACAAGAAATAAGCCGGGATGTGCCGGATCAGCTGGCAGGCAGACTCTTGGCGGACTGCCGGATTGGGCTGCCTGGGAATCCGGGCGGGACAAGCACTGGTCCACCGAAAGGCTATTGCCGGGCGAGACAAGCCGTCTTGTCCGCGGAAAACGCGGCAGGCTGTCTGGGAAGTATGTATCGCTTTGGGATACCAGACATTTGTACCCGAAGACCAGAGAAACAGTTGGTGCCTCACAGGCTCGGATTGGATTAGAACATAGACCATTATCACTGGAAGTTCAACCTTGGATTATAAGGGGCATCTATTTATATTTATAATAAAATTAATTAGATGTGCACTTGACTGGTCAGTAGGTTCCCTTAATTTTTCAGATTGAACGGGAGACGGATTATGGATAGCCTGAAGCGTCTTGTTGAGCGGCAGCGGGCGTGGTTTATGGCTGGACACACGCTGCCTGTGGCAGACAGGATTGTTGCTCTCGGGCGTCTCCGGACCGCGATTGTCCGCCACCATACTGCCATGGAGACAGCCATGCAGGCCGACCTCGGGCGTTGCAACATGGAAAGTTTTCTCGCAGAAACTGTCCTGTTGCTGGACTCGCTGGATAAGTCCATGTCCCAGGTCAGGCGCTGGGCTGCGCCCCGGCGCGTCAAAGGCTGCCTGCTCAACATTCCTTCTTTCGATAGGATAGTTCCTGAACCGTACGGCGTCTCTTTGATTCTCAGTCCCTGGAATTATCCATTTTTGCTTTCTTTAGGACCGCTGATTGCTGCTGTCAGCGCCGGCAACTGCGTGTTGCTCAAGCCATCGGAATATGCCCCGGCTTCCTCGGCACTGCTTGCAAAGATCGTTGAAGAAGCCTTTGCGCCAGAACATGTGGCTCTTGTGCAGGGTGGGCCGGACATGGCCAAGGCGCTCTTGCAGCTGTGCTTTGACCGCATTTTCTTTACGGGCAGTGCCCGTGTGGGCAGACAGGTGTTGCAGGCCGCCGCACAGCACCTCACGCCAGTGATTCTGGAGTTAGGTGGAAAGAGCCCGTGTATTGTTACCGATTCAGCCGACCTGACTGTAGCCGCCAGGCGAATTGCCTGGGGAAAGCTGTTTAATGCCGGACAGACCTACGTGGCTCCGGATTATGTTCTG
>CALUZP010000163.1 GCA_944325325.1 uncultured Desulfovibrionaceae bacterium | reverse complement strand
GTTTTCCAGCCGGGCTGCCTTGTTGTTCCGTCCTCTGGCGCGCGGAGTCAATTGTACCGGGGGGGGGGACCAGAACACGGGCCGCATGTGGTTTTCTGAGGCAGGAAGCCTGGACGGCCTGAAAATGGTTGCCGGGGGCAGGCAGCACAGCCTGTATCGCCATGCGGAAAACACCTTTCGTCTCCTGTCCTGCTGCCGCCAGGCATGGGAACACGCGCCGGACGCCAGCTTGATTGTGTGTCAGCTTTCAACCCTGTCAGAAGGCTGGCAACGTCTGCAACGGACTTAGGCTATTATGCAAGGGCTGTGTGACCGTCAGACAAAAAGATCAGTGGTCCTGCAAGAAAGCTGTCTTGCATAACTAGACTGGGGGTTTATCCTTTAAAAAAATAATGGTACGCTGACAAAAAGCACACGGTGTCAAGAGGTGTGGTCTCTCTTTTACATCTGCACATGGCTGGCGTTTGCAGCTGCCTTTTGGAAGAACGGCGTTGCACAGCAGGCCTGCGACGGATTGCGTCCATGCACTGGTTGTACAGACGTGCACCAAGTTCTGAGTCTGGGCGCGTATCGTTTCAGATGAAGACAGAATGCAGGTATTGACTCCAGCACAAGGTACGCCGGGCAGTGTGTGCACCAGCCGGGGAAATCCTTTTTTTGGGGTGAGGCAAGCTGGTCGGTTGTTCAGCCATGCAGCATGAACGGATGGCATAACTGGAGGAGACGCAGATGCAGCAGTGGTCACCGGCGGAACTTATCCGTTTTTCAAGCAGCTACTGGGGCGTGTGTGCGCTGCACGCGGCGGTTGAGCTTGATGTGTTCAGCCCGCTTTATGACGGTCCCATGACGATTACAGACCTCGGCGCACGATTGCACTGTTCCTTGCGGGGAATCAAGGCGCTGATTCCTGCGCTGTGTGCAATGTCTCTTCTGCAGAAGGAAGGTGAGACCGTCACACTGACTCCTTTTGCCAGAGACTGCCTGTGTCGTAATGCAGAAGGGTATCTTGGCCATATAATCAATCACCACAGACAGCTGATGCCGGGATGGGCCAGACTGGGGCAGGCCGTGCGCGAAGGGGTCCCGACCAGGGGACGGATGGGGTTTGCCTCAGAGGACGAACGCAGGCATTTTTTAATGGGCATGTACAACATGGCCTCAGTCCGCGCTGACAAGGCGCTGGCGGCGGTGAATCTGTCCGGCAGACGGTGTCTCCTTGATCTGGGAGGGGGGCCTGGCGCATACGCCGTCCGCTTTTGTGAAGCCAATCCCGGCTTGCAGGCTGTCATTTTTGATTTGCCTACTTCCCGTTGCATTGCCGAGGAGGTTGTCCGCAAGAGTGGGTTGGAGGCGCGCATTATCTTCATGCCAGGCAACTTTTTTGAAGATCCTCTGCCGGGCGGTGTGGATGTCGTATGGATGTCACACATCTTGCATGGAACCGGCGATGATGAAGCTCGTCAGCTCATTGCCAGGGTCATGGCGCTGTTGCCTCCCGGCGGGCAGGTGCTGATTCAGGAATTCATTCTTGATGATACACAGGACGGACCGTTGTTTCCGGCACTGTTCGGACTCAACATGCTGACAGGAACGCCGACGGGCAAGGCCTTTTCCGAAGAGGAGCTGAAGGCGCTTCTTGTGGACGCCGGTGGTGAGAATGTCCGGAGAATCCTTTCCGGTGTTGAGGACGGCACAGGCATCATCGCCGCCGAAAAGCCCTGACAGAAATCAGACGCCTCTCCTGTTCCGGGGAAAGCGTTTATCTGGCTTGTGCTGCAAGTGGTATCCACAGAACGTGAGAGTCTTTGTCCAGCATCTGCCTGTCTGATGCTGTCCGAAAGCGTTTTTGTGCGGACAGCGCGGTGCCTTGCCTGCCTGGCCCCCTGCTGGCCGGCGCAGACAGGCCCCCTGAAATCAGCCGGCATTGTATGCGTTGGGTTGTGTCACCTTTTGGGCATTTTTTTATCATGCGCCGTTCATGTTACGGGGCAGCAAGTCTGGCAGGAGACAAAAAGGAAAAGCCTGTCCAGGTGCGGGGGTGCCGATGCGGCTGCCGGCATTGACGGACACAGGACAGGAAAGGCTGTCTGCGGGCTGTGTCAGTAGGCAGGCCGGCTGGGCAGCATGTTGGAAAAGGCCGGCTTGTGCCTTGCGGCGTGCAGTGCGCCTGAAAGGGTAAGAAGCCGACGGCTGAAGGTGCGTTCCTGTAGCACCTGTGTCCGGCATTTTGCCATGGCACAGAAGACATCTTCAGAGGTGCTGCAACAATAGCTCCTGCGTGTGCAGCAAAGCCTTCTGACCCTGATGCACAGGCATCAGGGTCAGAAGGCTTTTATCCATGAGCAATTCTGGTTTGAAACGCTGTGGGCTCCAAACCATACGGCCTGTCGTGTCGCGGAAAAAACGCGGTTTTTCTGCTCTGTTTGGGCCGGGCGGCGCTGTGCTGCCGCCTCGCGTTTCCCCTTGGAAAAAGGGGAAACGCTCATGGAGCAGGTTGTGTGAACAATGTACAGACGCGGCAGGAGTTCTCAAGCCTAGAATCCGTGAGGCCTGCTGCTTCTATTTTGCCTGAGCCGCATTGCGCTGCGGGATATGGAAAGTCTGCGTTGGCGGATTGATAAAGCCATTGGCGGGCACAGGCTGTCAGAAACCTTCTTCCAGCGGCGGCCAGACCAGCGCATCAGCCGGCGGGGTCGCCAGAGAGCGGTTGCCTGGCAACAGCCGGATATGACGATCTTCAACAACCAGACGGCCTTCGGCAAGCCATTGCAGCGCCTGGGGATAAATGCGGTGCTCCATAGTATGGATCCGTTGCTGCAGCGCGTCGGCATCTTCGCCA
>CALUZP010000162.1 GCA_944325325.1 uncultured Desulfovibrionaceae bacterium | reverse complement strand
TCAGCACGAGGTTCAGTGTGCCGGTGAAGAAGTAGTTGAACACCCCGACGTCTGTCCGCGCGATCATTTCGCCGCGGAGGAAGTTTTCCTCGGCAATGGGCCCGAGGATCAGCCCCAGAACAATGGGCGCGCTGGGGAAACCAAGCTTGCCCAAAAGGAACATGAGCACGCCCAGAATGAACATGACCACCACGTCTTCATAGCTGTTCTGCACACAATAGGCACCAAACACACACAGGATCATGACTGCGGCGAACATCATGTAGTTGGGCGCGTTGGCTACCAGGTGCGAGTAGCGCGAAACAAGCAGGCCAAAAATGGCCATGGTGAACTGGGCGACGAACAGGCCGGCGATAAAGGTGTAGGTGATGTCCGCCTTTTCCGTGAACAGGTCCGGCCCCGGGAACAGACCGTGGATCAGCAGGCCGCCCAGCAGCACTGCCGCTGTGGGGCTGCCCGGAATGCTCAGGGTCAGCAGGGGAATGATGGCCGGGGCCACCGTGGCGTTGTTGGCGCATTCGGAGGCGCACACGCCTTCGGGGTCGCCTGTGCCGAAACGTTCGGGATTCTTGTCCAACTTGCGCGCCTGGTCATAGACCATAAGGCCCGCCACGTTGCCGCCTGCGCCGGGGATAACGCCAATCAGCGTGCCCAAGCCACAGCCCAGGGCCAGCGTACGCAGGTACCTGAAGTGATTTTTGATGACCTTGCGCAGCATGCCTTTCTGCGGCTTGAAGGTCAGCTTTTCTATCAGGAGATGGGACTGTTCCATCAGTTCGATGATCTGCGGCACCGCGAAGAAGCCGATCAGCGCCGGGACCATGGTGATGCCGCTGGAGAGCGCGTCATGCACTACAAAACGCGGCTCGCCGGTCAGCGTGCTGTAGCCGACGGTGGACAGCAATACGCCAAGCGCCCCGCCAAACAGCCCTTTGAGCACGGCGCCGGATGACAGACCGGTAATGACCGTGATACCGAAAATAGCCGTCCAGAACAGTTCGGACGGGCCGAAGTGCATGGCAAACTCGGCCATGGGCGGCGAGAAAAAGATCATGACCAGCACACCGAACAGGCCACCGATAAATGAACTTACGAACGTGGTGTACAAGGCTTCCTGCGCCCGGCCCTGCTTGGCCATGGGGTAACCATCAAACAGCGTGGCGATGCTTGCGGGCGCACCCGGAATACTCAGCAGGATGGCGGAAATGGAACCGCCCGCCACAGCGCTGGTGTACACAGCACCTAGCAGGATCAGACTGGTGGCCGGCGGCAGGTAAAAGGTGATGGGTACCAACAGCGCCACAGCCATGGTTGGACTCAGGCCGGGCATGGCGCCGAAGAAGAGCCCGCCGATGGTGCCTGACAGCAGCGCCAGCAGGTTCATCCAATCGAAGACATACGGCAGGTGATGTAAAAATTGTTCCACAGAGACACTCCTTGTTCGTTGTGCGGCATTTTTTGTGATTTTTTTAGCAATTGGCATGCCAACACGCTATTTCGGGCTTTTATAGAACGGATTCAAGGTATTAAATCGTCATACCTCTCAAGGCGCTTTTCACAATCGTCACAAATGTCTTGTTATAAAGACATGTATGACTGACATCTGTCTTAAAATCAAGACAAACCTGCCTTGCAAACGCCTCATTTTGCCGCAGAGAACGCCGCAGCAGCAGGGGGTTCCCCTGAAGGCAACTGCGGATTGACAGCCTGTTTTTCATATAATTTTATGTAATTACTTGATAATTATACAAATTAAGACTTTTTCGTCTGATAAACGGGGACAACCGTCCCAAAACGCACAAGTGTACAGGCCAGCCGTACAAAGTGTCTTGGAAACTGTCCAGATTGTGTAGAGAGGCACCTGAGCGGACGGGAGAGGACGCGGGCGCGGGAGGAGGGCTCTGGCGGCGCCGGCCGACAGAAAAAGGGAAACGCGGTGTCAGGGAGAAGGACAGCGCGGTCAGGGCAAAAGGGAAGACCCCGGAGGCGGCTGCCGGAGCGGGGAAAGGGGCTGTGCAGGCCGGGTCTGGCCGGCCCCGGACAGGCGGTGCAGCCGGATACGGGAAGAGAACCGGAGGCAGACCGGCTCAGGCCGCCAGTCTGGCATATTTCTTGAAAAAACCGTCCTGCAACGCGGGGTTGCATGCAGAATGCGCGGCAGAAGACGTGCCGGATCGGCCGGGAGGGCAGAACCCGCAGCCGGAGAGGCGCCCCCGGACCGTGCTGCCGGAAAGGCAGCGCAGCCGGTCGGGACACACGACAGCGCCGCCCGGGACGGTCTCGTTGCAGACGGCACCGTCCCGAGCCAGGGGGTCCCGGGGAGGGGCCCCGGGACGCAGCACACGCTCCCCGCACCGGCCAGTCATGACGCGCCGGAGGGAAGTCCCGGAGGCAGCCGGAAAGCAGGATCGAACGGCGTGGCAGGCGACTTTGTGCCGTCAGGGACAGCGCGCCGGCCTATTTGGGATTGCGCTGGATGCCCAGTTTGCGCATTTTTTCGTAAATGTTGGCCCGGGAAATGCCCAGGGCCTGCGCCGCGCGCGAGACGTTCCAGCGGCTTTCGCGCAGGGCGGCCAGAATGGCGGCGCGCTCGCTGCTGCCGCGGATGGCCTCCAGCCGCTCGGCATGAGGCGGAGCGCCGTTTTGCAGGGCAATGTCGGCAAGCAGCGCCGGAGGCAGTTCTCTGACGGTGATCGTATCGCCTTCCACCAGGCTCACGGCATGAAACAGCACGTTCTTCAATTCGCGGATGTTGCCCGGCCAGCTGTAGCGCTGCAGGATGTCCATGACTTCCGGACTGCAGCGCACACGGCCATGCCGCTCGAGCATGTAATCCACCAGCGCGGGGATGTCCTCAAGCCGTTCCTTCAGCGACGGCAGCATCAGGATCATGGAATTGATCCGGTAGTAGAGGTCCTCGCGGAACGTCCCGTTGGCCACCATCTTGCTGAGATCGCGGTTCGTGGCCGTAATCAGGCGGAAATTGACGGGATGGGGCGTGCTGTCGCCCACGCGCCGCACGGCGCGCTCCTCGATGACGCGCAGCAGCTTGACCTGCGCCCCCAGCGGGAGATCACCCACTTCATCCAGGAAGAGTGTTCCCTGATCGGCCAGTTCGATCTGCCCTGTCCGCCCGTCCCTGCTCGCTCCCGAAAACGACCCAGGCGCATAGCCGAACAGCTCGCTTTCAAACAATTCCAGAGGGATAGCAGCACAGTTGATGCTGACATACGGGCCGTCACGGCGGCTGCTGGCGTTGTGAATGGCGCTGGCGGCCAGTTCCTTGCCCGTGCCGGTCTGCCCGGTGATGAGCACGGTGCCGTCGGTGCGCGCAAACCGCAGCAGCAGCTGCTTGAACTCAA
>CALUZP010000161.1 GCA_944325325.1 uncultured Desulfovibrionaceae bacterium | reverse complement strand
GCGCAGGCCGGTATTGCAGATGAGGGCAATGGGCTGGTCCTTGGGCAGGGCGGCGATTTTGGCTGCGGCGTCGTCGGCGAACAGGGCTTCGAGCGGCAGGGAATGCCATTTGCCCGGGTAGGCTGCGGCGGTTTTTTCGGACGCGGCGGCGGGGCGGGAGTCCACGAAATAGACGTGGTTGGTGTCGCGCTGCTTCCACAGATCCGAAAATTCGCGGGACGACAGGGGCGTGAGGCGTCCGGCCAGGACGTTGTCGGCCACGTTGGCCACGACGTTGAGGGTATCGAGGGCGCCGGAGAAGGGCGGTGCGTAGGCGACTTCGGCGTTGGAGAGGTCGTCGAGGGTGCGCGGGCCGAACTGGAGCATGGTGGCGGCGGCGTCAATACGGGCCTTGAGCGCATCGCCGGCGGAGCAGACGCCCTGCAGACCGAGGATCTGGCGGGTCTTTTTGTCCACCACGAGCTCGAGGGTCATCATTTCCTTTTCGGGATAGAAGTGGGCGCGGTCGAGCTGTTCGACGTTGACGGCCAGGGGGTCAAAGCCGGCAGCGGCGGCGCGGGCAAAGGTCAGGCCGACGCCGCAGGCCGAGATCTTGAACAGTTTGACGGCCCAGGTGCCCACAGCGCCCTTGAAGGTGGCGTCACCGCCGGCCAGGTTGGTGCCGATGACGCGGCCCTGGCGGTTGGCGAGGGAGCCGAGCTGGACGCAGGCGGGCTTGCCGGTAATGAGGTTGGGCACGGCCACGCAGTCGCCGCCGGCATAGATGTCGGGATCGGAGGTCTGCATATGGTCGTTGACCAGGATGGCTTTGGTTGCGGGGTCGATGTCCAGGCCGGCGGCCTGGGCCAGGGCCGTGTTGGGAGCAAAGCCGGTGGCAAAGATGACAAGATCGGCGTCGAGGGTGCGCTTGTCGGTCACGGCGCGGGCGACCATGCCGTCCTTGCCTTCCAGGCGCATGACCTTTTCAGAGGTGTAGACAGACACTCCGCTGCTTTCGAGATCGTGGCGGACCATGTCGGCCAGCACGGGCGAGAGCACGCCGGGCATGACCTGATCCATGAATTCGACGACGGAGGTTTTGACACCCCACATGTCAGCCAGGGCCACGGCCATTTCCAGCCCGATGAAGCCCCCGCCAACCACAACGGCGCTGGCGATCTTGCCCGAGGCGCAGGCGTTGCGCACAAGCTGGGCGGCTTCAAGCCTGGTGGCCGAGGTCACGTTGCCCAGATCCCGGCCTTCCACCGGGGGCATCTTGGGCACGCTGCCGGTGCCGATGACAAGCTTGTCGTAGGAGAAGGTCTTTTTTTCACCGGTGCGCACATGTTCGGTGGAGACCGTGTGCGCGGCGCGGTCGATGGCGGTCACGCGGGTTTCGTTGAGCATGTTGATGCCGCGTTCGATGAAGTAGTGCGGATCGCGGATGGCGCCGTAGTTGGTGGAGCGCAGGGCGTCCACGCTGTTGACTTCGCCCGAGACGAAATACGGAATGCCGCATCCGCCGTAGGAAATGAAGTTGGCCTGATCAATCATGGTGACTTCGGTATCCGGGGCAAGGCGCTTCAGCCGGCTGGCCGCCTTGGGGCCCAGCGCCACAGCGCCGATGACGACAACGTGTTTGGCCATGGGGAAACCTCCTGTTCACTCTGTATGTTCAATAAAACGGTTCATGGCAGGCTGCGGGCCTGCACGTTTGAGACTGAAGCCCGGACGTCCTGATCGCGCTTCCGGCGGGATACCATCCCGGCGGAACCATGCCCCGGTGGAGCACCGCCCCGGAGGCACAAAGCCCCGGTGGAGCAACGCCTTGCAGGCGCAAAGCTTCCGGAGGTGTACCGCTTCTGTGGGGTAACGCCCCGGAGGAGCAACGCCCCGGAGGTGCAACGCCTCGCAGGCGTAACGTCCCGGCGGGGTGACACCCCGCACGTGCAGCGCTCCCGGGGAGCCGTTTCCCTGAGAGTCAGGCTTCCGGGGGCGCCGGGTACAGCGTTTTCAGGGCGCCGTATGACGTCCTTCCGGCCTGGCCGGAGGGACGAGCCGGACAGACGCGGGCTGCTGCACGGCAGCAGGGGCCTCTGGCCGCCTGCAGATGCGTTGCCGGAGGCGGCCATGCGGCAGGGATGCGTTGCCGGAGGTGGCATTTTCCGCTGTAACGTGCCGGATGTCAACGCCGCGGGCAGTCACGGCACGGGCTGGCACTGTATGCGCGTCTTCCGTGCGGGTGTCCGCCATGCGGGTGTCCGCCATGCGGGTGTCCGCCGTGCGGGCGGTGCCGTGCGGGCGGTGCCGGGCAGGGGCATGCAGGGCGTCTGTGCGGGGCAGCATTCACCCGGCAGGCCAAAGAGTCAAGCCCGTTACGCCGGCAGATGCTGCTGCATGCTTTTTTTCACAAACCACACGCTCTGTCCGTAGCTGACAGCCCCGTCACCGGGCGGCAGCTCCCGGCTGCGCAGCACGGCAAGGCCCTGTGCGGCCAGCAGGGGCGGCAGCTCGTCGGACACGGTTCTGTTGAGAAACACGCCGCCGCCAAGAGCGATGGCCGTCACCCCCGTACGGCGGGCCGCTTCGGCACACAGGGCGGCCAGTCCGTCAATCAGGCTGCGGTGGAACTGCCGGGCGAGATCCGGCACAGGCGTTCCGGCCAGGCGCCCCAGAATGAGCGCGCGGATCAGGCTGTCCACGTCGAGTTCCGCCAGCGGTTCTGCGTCGCTGTCTGTGCTGTGCACGGTCCAGGGCAGGCGGCCCGGGGCGTCGTGGCGCTGGGCGTGTTCCAGGCGGATGGCAGCCTGCCCCTCGTAACTGATGCAGTCGCACAGGCCCAGGATGGCGGAAGCCGCGTCAAACAGCCGTCCGCAGCTGGATGTGACCGGTCCGAGGCCCAGCCCGGCCAGCTCGATAACGCCGTGCAGGCGCGCCGGATCAACAGCGGGGAACAGCCGGGCGGCCTGCTGTTCGAGGCCCAGGCGTGTCAGAAAGCCGCAGGCCAGCCGCCAGGGCTCGCGGATGGCCGCTTCGCCCCCCGGCAGAGTAAAGCGCGACAGCCTTCCTGCCCGCGTCACCGCGCCGGACGCGTCTGCCAGCAGCACTTCTCCGCCCCAGATGGTGCCGTCGTCCCCGTAGCCTGTGCCGTCGAGGATGAGCCCCAGCGCGGGGCCGGGATGGCGGTGTTCGCCGAGCACGGCAAACAGATGGGCGGCGTGGTGCTGGAGCGCGTGGACGGGCAGTCCGGCGGATCCGGCCAGGGTTTCAGCCAGCCGGGTGGAGTGGTAGCCGGGGTGCCGGTCGCACACGACGGCGGCGGGCGAGACCTCGAGCAGCGCGGTCAGATGGTCAAGAATTTCGCCATGGAACGCGTTGATGGCCGGGTTGCCCAGATCGCCGATGTGCTGGCTGACAAAGGCATCGCCCGCGCGGGTCAGGCAGAGGGTGTTTTTCAGATCCGCACCCACAGCAACCACAGGCGGCGCGGCGCGTCCCGGTGCGGGATCCGGCAGGGGCAGCGGGGAAGGCACATAGCCCCTGGCCCGGCGTATGAACTGGACGCCGCCGTCACCGAGCACCCGGGCCACCGAGTCGTCGGCGCGGATGAGGATGTCCCGATCATGCAGCAGAAAACGGTCGGCAATGGCGCTCAGGGCGTGCAGGGCTTCGCGGTTGCCCAGGCAGATGGGATCGCCGCCGGCGTTGCCGGAGGTCATGACCAGCGCGGCAGGGCGCGCCTGTTCCGGGGAAAGCTGTCCGGCCAGGCGCAGCAGCACATGGTGGAGCGGCGTGTAGGGCAGCATGAAGCCCAGGGTATCCACGTCCGGGGCAAGCAGTTCGGGCAGTCCGCCGTTTTCCGGGGGACGGCGGGCGATGAGGGTTATGGGACGGGCGTGGCTGGCCAGCAGGGCCAGTTCTTCCGGGCGCGGCAGGGCCAGCTGCCGCACCGCTTCGGCATCGGCAACCATGACGGCCAGCGCCTTGTGCGGACGGCGCTTGCGCTGGCGCAGCCGCGCGATGGCCGCGGGATTGCGGGCGTCGCAGGCCAGGTGAAAGCCGCCCAGGCCCTTGATGGCCACGATGTCGCCAGCCAGCAGGGCCCTGGCCGTATCGGCAAGGGGAGTGAGATAGTCGGTCTGCGGGCCGGCAGGCGGCAGGCTGCTGCCGCCGGGCAGCGCCGTCCAGAGCCTGGGGCCGCAGACAGGGCAGGCGTTGGGCTGGGCGTGAAAGCGCCTGTTGGCCGGATCGGCGTATTCACGGGCGCAGTCCGGACAGAGGGGAAAACAGGCCATGGACGTGGTGGCCCGGTCGTAGGGGATGGAGCGGGTGATGGTGTAGCGCGGGCCGCAGCTGGTGCAGTTGATGAACGGATAGAGATAGCGGCGGTCGTGCGGATCGAACAGTTCGCGCAGGCAGTCGTCGCAGGTGGCCACGTCCGGGCTGATCAGCACCTTATGGCCGTGGCCGCCGGCGTCACTGTGCCGGATGCTGAAGGCGGCCTCATCTGCCAGCAGGGGGACGGCCACGGTCTCAAGGGTCACAATCCGCGCCAGCGGCGGAGGGTTGTGGCGCAGGGCGTCTTCAAGCCCGTCCAGCGCGGCGGCCGGGCCCTGCACCTCGATGATCACGCCGTCGGGCGTGTTGCCCACATAGCCCGAGAGCCCGCGCGCCACGGCTTCGCGGTAGACAAAGGGGCGGAAGCCGACCCCCTGAACCTGGCCCGAAATGATCAGTCGTCTGCGTTGCATGGATCGAGCATACCCTACGCGCCGGACAGAGGGAAGGGGCAGCGCCCCGCAGCAGGCAGAAGAAACCATGGCCAGAACCCGGAGTCCCCCCGGAGACGGCGCCCCCGCGCAGGCGTAAAAAGCCGCATGGCGCTCCCTGTCCGTGTCTGCCGGTATTGCTCCGCAGCAGGCGGGGATGGCAGGTGTTGCAGCAGGACGCCAACGCTGTTGACATCATTGCTCCGCAGCAGGCGGGGACGGCAGAGGCTCCGAACCGGTTCCCATGACGACGCGGCTCTCATCGCATCCGGCAGGAACCGGCCCCCGTGTTCCGCGCGGTGCCGGGACTGAAGGTGCTTTTTCATGGGGCGCACAGGCGGCAATGCTGTCTTTGGCCGGCCCCCGTCAGTTTTCCAGGACGGCAGTCCCTGGCTGAAGTGGCGTTCCGCGTTCTGCACGGCCCGGAAAGACGGCCTGACTTATGGATCTGAACCGGCTCATGGATCTGAACCGGTTCAGGAATCCGGACTGGCGCAGAAAGCCGGACTGCCGAAGAGAGCCGGACAGGGTCGGCCTTCCGGCCGCGTTTCTGAGGCTGTGCCGGAGGCAGGCAGCAGGCATGCGCGGCGTTCCTGGATGTACCATGCCCCGGCATGCACCGCGTTCCGGCGGATGCGGGTTGTGCGGCGTTCATGCGCCTGCAGGGCGGGGCGGCCGCGCCGGGGCAGCGGGACTGCGGGGCAGCGGGGCTGCCGGGGCTGTACAATCACGCCGGCAATTGCCAAGGGGGCGGGGCTCTGGTAAGGTGGGGAGAGCCAACGTCGAGGAGGGATCCCGTGGAGTATTTCGATTTTGAGATTATGGGGCTGAAACGCAAGCTGCCCTATGTGAAAATTGGGGAAAATCTGGCTCTGGCCAGCTTTGTGGTGCTGTCGGACACCGAACTGATCCAGACGGTCGCGCCGGAACTGTTGAAGCGCCTGCCTGAAGTCGACGTGCTCATGACCGCCGAAGCCAAAGGAATATGCCTGACCTATGAGCTCAGCCGCCTGCTGGGCATGAAGGATTTCGTCGTGGCGCGCAAAAGCCGCAAGCCCTACATGCAGAACGTGGTGTCGCACACGGTGCATTCCGTGACCACCCAGAAGGAGCAGACGCTCTGGCTGGATGGCTGTGACGCGGCAAAGCTCAAGGGCAAGCGCGTGGCCCTGATCGACGACGTGATCGCCACGGGCGAATCCATCGAAGCCATTGAAAAGCTGGCCCTGGCCGCCGGCGCCACGGTGGTGGCGCGTGCCGCCATTCTGGCCGAACTGCAGTCCGTCAAGCGCACCGACATCATTTACCTGAAGGAACACTATGTGTTCCGTCCCCTGCCTGACGGCACCTACGAGCCTATTGACCGGCTGTAGGGCTGAGGGCACAGCCCCGCCTTGTTTGCCGGGGAAAGAGGAAACCCCCGGGGTTCTCCCCTTTCCCCCGTGTCCGCCTTGCTGTGTCCTTCCCCGCGTCGTTCCATCGTTTTTGCAGCAGGTTCCTGCGCTGGCTGCGTGCGTCAGACCGCCCCGTACAGGGTGGTTTTTTTGTTTCGTGCGCCGGTCGTGAGTGTTCTTGTCAGGCGGCCCTGCACAGAAGAGGCGCTGGTGGCATGCTGCGGTATCTGTCACGGCGCCCGGCCGATCCTGTACAGAGGCGGAAGGCTGGCGGCCGCATCGGGCCGCAAGAGGCTGGAGAAGGCCGGAGGCAGGGAGGCTGGCGGCAAAAACCTGTCCGTCCGGGGATGGAAACGGAAGTCCGGTGCAGGCAGAGAGGCATTGCCGGAGCAGGCGTTGCCAGAGCAGGCGTTGCCGGAAGGCACTGGCCTGGAGCGTGCCGGCTGGCGGCCGCAGCTGGCCGGGGGGCCGGATTGTCCTGACCGGGCCCGCGCAGGTTGTGTATGCCTGTGGCCGCTCAGACCGGGAGGCCGGAGAGGGCGGGCACCCTGAGGTGAGAGCGGGAGACCTGGCCTGTGTTCGCGGCGGCCCTGCTGGCGGCGGCCGCCGGAATTCCGGCGGCCGGGCGGATGGTTGTGGCAGGCGGTGCCGTGCTGCCGCCGCGCGTTGTCTTTTTTCAAAGATACAGCACTCTAGTAGCCGCTGCTCGGTTCGAGCAGGCGGGCCTGCTTCTTTGTTTCGGTGGCCGCAAAGTCCGAGGCGAGCAGGCGGCTCAGGCTGCCGCCGCCTTCAAGCTCGACGATGACGTCGGTCATGGCTTCCTTGTACTGCACCCAGAGCCGCTGCGCGGTGCGGATTTTGTCGCGGCAGGCTTTCTCGTCCTCAGCCTGGGTGCACTGCTGGAGCGCCTGCGCATAATTTTCGTTCAGGATTTTGTCCCAGTAGTCGTAGGCGTCGGACGTGCATTGCTGCATGTCCAGGGTGGAGACGGCCTTTTCAAGGCAGGCGCTGTACCCGGGGGCGAGTTCTTCTTCCTCAGCGGCCAGCGCCGGCCAGACGCCGGCCAGGCACCACACGCTCCACAGGATGGCAGCCCCCAGAGTGGCCGTTCTCCGGGCAACAGTCCTCCGGGCAACAGTCCTCCGGGCAACCGGCTGGTGGGCTGCAGTCTCTCTGGCAACAGCCCGCCGGGTGAGACTCCGCCGGGTCAGGGCCTGCACGTTCCGGCAGAACGCGGCAAGGTGAGTGTCAACGGTACGCATAAGGTCTTCCTTTGAGTAACGGGGGCCGGCCGGTTTGCACCGGCGGCGTGCCCGGTGGCGGCATATGGCGTTCTGACGGCGCGTCCGGCAGGGGACGCATTCCGGCATCATCACAGCCCGGCAGGACGCCCTGTGCCGGGACGGATTCTGCGCTGGACGCGCCAGCTGCACAGGCTGACGGCCTGTACCGGCAGATGCAGCCTGACAGATGCAGCCGACAGATGCAGCCTGACAGCCGGCCTGTACCGGCAGACATCAGCAGGCGTCATCCGGCATCAGCAGGCACCAGCAGACATCAGCAGGCGCAATCCGGCAGGCGCGCTCTTCTGGAGCCTGCCCGGGGTTGAAAGGCTTCGTGTTTCCAGCCATGCGGCCTGCCGTTTTGCGCAAACAGCGCGGCTTTTCCGCTCAGTTCCGGCCGGGCGGCGCGGTGCTGCTGTCGCGTCCTGTCTTTCTCAGCGGCAGCACGATTCAGCCGCTGACGGGCACGGGGCACACAGCAGGCACAGAACCCGCAGCGGGGCACGCGGCCCTCACCGGATACAGAACCTGCCTGTGCCGATCCGGCCAGCGCACCGCCGTCCTTGCCGCCCCCGTTCCCCGGGCCGGCGGCATCGCCGGCAGAACATGCCGTGGCAGCCGCCGTCTGTGCACGCATGAAAGAACAGGGGCCTCCAAAGTTTGGAGGCCCCTGTCGGAAACGCTCTTGCTGCAGGCCCTGCCGTGCCGGAATCCGGCGGGGCGGCAGGGGCACAGAGATTAACGCTTGCTGTACTGGTAGCGGGCACGGGCGGCGCGCTGGCCGTACTTTTTGCGTTCCTTCTTGCGGGAGTCGCGGGTCAGGAAGCCGGCGCGCTTGAGCACGCCGCGCAGCGCGGGATCGGCCACCAGCAGGGCACGGGAGATGCCGTGACGCACGGCTTCGGCCTGGCCGGACACGCCGCCGCCACGCACGGTGACCTTGACGTCGTATTTGTCAGTCAGCTTGGTGAGCACCAGAGGCTGACGGATGATCATCTGCAGGGTTTTGCGGGGGAAATAGTTTTCCAGCGAGCGGCCGTTGATTTCAATGGAGCCGCTGCCGGCATACAGGCGGGTACGGGCAGTGGCGGTTTTGCGGCGGCCGGTGCCGTAATCGAATGTAGACATGGTCGACTCCTGCTTAGTAGGGGAGGGTCAAAGGTTTGGGAGCCTGCGCCGCATGGGGATGTTCGGGGCCGGCATAGACCTTGAGCTTCTTCAGCATGGCGCGTCCCAGACGATTCTTGGGCAGCATGCCGCGCACGGCAATCATCAGCACGTCGGCGGGCTTGGTTTCCATCATGCGGGCCAGCGAGGTTTCGCGCAGGCCGCCCACATATCCGGAATGGCGGTAATATTTTTTCTTTTCCGGCTTGGTGCCGGTCACTCTGATCTTGTCGCAGTTGACGACGACGATGAAGTCGCCGTTATCCATATGGGGGGCAAATTCCACTTTATGCTTGCCGCGCAGGCGATGGGCGATCTGGGCGGCGAGACGGCCGAGCACCTGCCCGTTGCCGTCGACTACATACCACTGATGCTCAATATGCTCCGGAGTGGGGCTAAACGTCTTCATGTGAAGCGTCTCCTCATGCGATGATTGGCGCGCAATTGCGCGAAGAAATAGACATACCTTACCATTGATGGCCTGTCAAGTCTGGCAGGACAGCACCATCTGGCATACGGTGCGAAAGCGCCCCCGGTTTCGGGAGGGCCTCCGCTGCCGGTCGTGGCCGGCGCGTCGCGTCCGCAGGCAGGACTTGCCGCGGAGTGCGCTTTGCTGGTTGCCAACGGGAGCGTTCAGGCAGAGTATGGCAGTTCCGGCCAGCCTGCGCCCTTCCGGGTAACGGGTCCGAAAGGAGAGGTTATGCCCGCTATTCGTAAAAGCCTTCTGCAGTTGCTGTTTTCAGGCTTTACCATGCGCCGGTGGAACGACAAGCTCCGACCGGTGGAACTGTTCGAGATCGACAAACAGGCACACAAGATGATTGTGGCCTTTCTGCTTACCCATATCGGCAGCCGTTCTCTCTGTGCCTCAAAACGGCTCGAATTGCAACAGAAAGTTGTCGAACAGGGCCTGTTTGATTATCTGTACCGGCTGATCATCACTGACATCAAACCCCCTGTATTCTATAAAATCCGTGAAAATCCGCAGCATTATGCCGAATTGACGGAATGGGTGCTGAGTCAGCTCAAGCCCGTGGTTCAGCCCCTTGACCCCGCAGAGGGCGGATTCTGGGATCGCCTTGCCGCCTATCACCGCCGCACCGATCGCAACCAGCCCGCCGACCGCATCCTCCGGGCCGCACACCTGTACGCCTCCCGGTGGGAATTTGAAATCATCCGCCCCTTCAACACCTTTGATGAGGAAATGGACAGCATCGCCCATTCCTTCGACGGTCAGCTGAACGCCATGGACGATGTGGCCGGCCTCGCAGACATCCGCAAGGGGCAGACCACCGCCCTCGGCAGCCTCGCCGCGCTCTGCGGACGGCTCCGCTTCCAGATCCGCTGGTCCGGCACATCCAGGATTCCGGAAACCTCCGTGCTCGGGCACGAATACCTCGTGGCCGTCTATGCCTACTGCCTCAGCCTGGCTACCGGCTGCTGCCGGGCCCGCTGCCTCAACAACTTCCACGCCGGCCTGTTCCATGACCTGCCGGAACTGCTCACCAGAGACATCATTTCACCCGTCAAACGCTCGGTCAGCGACCTGCCGGAACTCATCAAAAAGTATGAGGCGGAAGAAATGCAGCGCCGCATCCTGGCCCCCCTGCACGCCGCAGGCTACGAAGACCTGGAAGTCCGCCTGCGCTACCTCCTGGGCCTCGAAGGCGACGGCGTAACCTCGGAATTCGACGAAACCGCCCGCAACAGGAGCGGCCTTGCCTGGCACGTCCCCGGCGAATTCGACGGCCTGAACGCCCATAACACCGATGAGCAGGATCCCAAGGACGGAACCCTGCTCAAAGCCTGCGACAACCTCGCCGCCTTCATGGAAGCCGAAACCTCCATCCGTAACGGCATCGCACCCGGCATCCTGCGCGAAGCCCGCCTCAGACTGGCCTGCAACCTCCGTGCCGTCACCCTGGGCCGGCTCGCCCTGAGCACCATCATGGCAGATTTCGATTAGCCAGACGGCAGAACTGTAAAAAAACATGACGGATACGGGGCAGAAGCACATGCAGGCGGACGGATACGGAACACGTTGCAGCAGGCGCTGTCGCCGCGCCCAGGCGCATGCAGGCGGACAGCCGGATAGATACGGAACAGACCGCTGATGCGGGGGGCGGCGGAAACCCTTTTCGCCAAAAGGGCTTTCCGCCTCCCCCCGTGCCCCCCTCCACCTTCCGAAAACGTGTATCCGGGGCTGTGGAGCGGCATCCGTGGCCGGACCGGACTGCCTGACGTTCTGGCCGCTCCCTGGCGGGTGCCTCTCCCTGACGGCCCGATGTGGCTGGTTGCTCAAGGAAGGATGCGTCTGACACGCCGGGATGTCTTCTGTGTCCCCGGCAGGTTCGTGTTTCTGGCAGGTTCGTGTCCGTCGTGTTTTCCGGCAGCTTCGTGTTTTCCGGCGGATGCCCGGCAGAGGCGTGCCCCCGGTGTGCCGTGACGCCCTTGCCCCGCCGTCCCCGCAAGCAGTCCCGAAAGCCCTGTAACACGGCCCTGTCGCTGAAAATCCGGTCGGATGCCGCAAGCGGGCATGGCTGACGCTCTGGCAGGCGCGCTGTCCCGAAAATCCGGAAGCCGGCGCACACCTTCAAACCGTGCCGGCTGCCCCCTCCAGACCCGGAAAATCCGGCAACGGCGACGCATGACGCTGCCGCTCGGCCATGGCTGATGCCCGCAAGACGGTGCCCCTGTGTGGCACGGGGAAGGGATTTTTTGGGAACAATGGTTAAGGACTTCAACCAAGCCCCTGTGTGTGGCGCGCGGGGGAGGGCTGCCGCCTGACGGAGGACGCTTCTCTGGCGTTGCCGCCGGGGTAGCGGGTGGGAGGAAGGCTGCGACAGTGAACATTCAACGCGCCTGAGGTGTCCTCCGGGGGGCGTGTGGATTGGCGCGCGGGGGGCGTTGACGGGACGGGGAGTGTTGGCTGCAGGAACGGCGCGGGGAGCGATTGCCTGGCGCAGAGCCGCAGGTCACGATGGCAACGGCCTGTGGTTGGCGCGCTGGAAAGGCCCGGCTGCGGAACCGGCGGACTGGTGTGGCCGGGGGCTGAAATTGTCGCGCTGGAAAGGCCGGCACCTCAATCCCTGGCCGGTCGGAAGGAGAAAACCGGAAGTCGTGTGCGGGCTGGCATGCGGGGAAGGCCGCCGGGCAGGAATACGGGAACGCCGGGGCTGCACTTCGGAATTGGCGTCCGGAGGCTGGCAGAGTGGCGCCGTGTGTGGATGAACGGATCCTGTGCTGCGCTGCCTGACGCTGGCCGGGGAGCCTGCCGGCATGTTCCTGCTGCCGCCGGGGGATTCGGGTGGGGACGGCTTTCCTGCTGTTTTCATGACAGGTTCCTGCGGGTTCTTTGCCGTTCGTCCGGTCGTGCGCATTGACAGCGTGTTCCCTGCAGGATAGAGATAACACGTCGTTCAACGACTGGACCTATAGCTCAGTTGGTAGAGCCACCGGCTCATAACCGGTCGGTCCCAGGTTCGAGCCCTGGTGGGTCCACCATCTTTTTGCGGCCGCATGACACAACGTCATGCGGCCGCACGCGTTTCGGGAGCCGGTACACCGGCAGTGCGGTGCCATCTGGCGGGGACGCGGCATCACCGGCTGTACGAAAGAGCGCGTCTGCCAGGCCTTTCCGGCGTTTTAGGGGCATATGTTCATGGCAGGCACTCCGGTACAGACAGCGTTCGCCTTTCCCCGCTCTCAGGAATGCAATGAAGCGCCCATGGCAGGCGTGCGGCCTGGGGGCTCCCGCAGCAGGGGCCTCATGGGGCGGTGCCTCTTCCATGGCGGCGCGCCGTCTGTCAGGTGTCCCGGATGCGGGTGCGGGCCGGGGGCGCTGTGCTGCTGTCCAGCCCTGCTGTTCATAGAGCCTTTTTGCGTTTGCAGTGCACTGCACTTCCAGCCATACAGCCTGTCGTTTCGCGCAAAAAACGCGGCGTTCCCGCGCAGTTTGGCCGGGCGGCGCTGTGCTGCCGCCTCGCGTTTTGCCTTTTTCAATGACACAGCGCTCCAGGCTGTGCAGGCCAGCCCGTCCGGGGATCGCCCGTTGTGACGCGTGACAGCCGCCGGAGCCTTTCGCCACAGGGGTTGTGACCTGGGATTGTCCGGTGTGACGCGGGCCAGACAGGATGTATCCAGGCTGGGAGCTTCGGTCAGGCCCTGCAGTTTTTGCTGGAGGGATGGCGCAAAGACTGCTACAACAGCCGTAAATTCTGTTGAAAGGGGACGGAACGGTCAGCCAGTGCAGGGGATCTGTCTCTGTCCGCCGGTCTGCTGGCGCCATCTGCCTGGCAACCCCCTTTGAGGAGCGTATCTATGAAGAAAGCGGCAGTGTTCAGTCTGTGTGCGATTGTGCTGTTGTGGGCGGGCCTTGCGCTGGCTGCACCGGGGGACGTCACGCCCGCCCTGGCTGATGGGGCGTCCGGCGGCGTACAGACGGTGGCCGAGGCAGAGCCGATCTTCCCGGCTGGGCTCTCTCCGGTGGAACCGGCTGCTCCGGCAGAGGTCTCTCCGGATGCTGACGGGGCGGCGGCCCTGAACGGCGCGTCTGGTGCAGAGGACGCGCCAGCGGAGCAGGAGGAGGACAACAAGGCCTATGTGCGTGGCAGCGACGCCAGCGGTGCGGACATCTATGCCGAGGACATACACACGCTGGTGGATCCGTTTGTGGCGTCGCCGATGCTGCCTCTGTTTTTTGAGGGTGAGGTGCAGAACCTGGTCCAGTTTCTGGCTGACATGGACATCCGGGACGTGCGCCTGCGCGTTGACGAACAGGGGTATCTTACGCTGCTGTTTACGCCGGCCAAACCGGTACAGCTGGAAACTCTTCTTGCCGCCGGCAGGACTGCCCGGGAGCTGCTGCCGGTGTTCGGTCTCACAGAGGACGATTGCCCGCCTGGCATAACGGCAGATCTGGATTGCCGGCTGGAGGTCGCACAGCAGGATCCCTCCGTGCTGCGGCTGCAGGGCCATGACGCCTACCTCGCTCATGCCGGGGGACGGGTGCTTTTGGGCGACCACGGGCCCAACGTCACGGAAGCCCTGAAGATGCTTCAGAAAGGCGTCATCCCCTTCAGTGAAGGGCTGGAAGGCAACGCCCCCCTGCGCGCCTGCCTGCGCAACGAGCTGGACGCGGACAATGCCGCAGCATCAGACAGGATCGGGCGCTTCACGTTTGGCGCAACACCGGTTTCAGGCGGCTGGGTTGTCCGGTTTCATACCAACCTGAACGAACTCCAGCCCGGACAGACACCTCCCCGGCCCGTGGATCTGTCAAAACTGCTTGTCTGCGACAGCAATCCGCCATTCTTCATCCTGGGCTATGGCAAGGAGCCGTACGTTGCCGCGCTGCTTGACAGCCTGGTTGTTGACGGCACTCTCTCCACAGAACGGCGGGCGCTGCTTGAACAGCTGGACTGCGCGCTGCTTGCTGCCGGCGGCGGCCAGTTCATGGCTGCCCCCTGCGCCTGCCTGTTCTGACGCTGGGTGTCAAGGGCGCGCCTGACGCCCTGCAGAGCCTCATGGCCGAGATTGCCGGCACGCTCCCCGGACAGGAGACCCCCACAGCCGGCTGGGACAAGGTTACCCTGCATTCCCTGCAACAGCAGATCGGTATGCCCGTCAACATCCTTCTGGCCCGGAGCGGCAACATCCTGGTCGGCGGACTCATGAACCCGCAGGCGCTGACACAGCCCCGGCAGGACGCCCGTGCCATACTCACCGCCGCCCTGGACGGCTCGGGCCTTGTCCTGCCCAAAGCCATGAGCAGCGTCACCCTGCTCAACATGCGCCAGTACTTTCAGGAACTGCAGGCCATCCTGAATGATCCCCTGATGGGCACCCTGCTGGAGGCAGCCAGACCTGGCAGACTCGCAATCATCCAGCAGTTCCTTGCCTCCACGCCGCCTGTCACTTCTGTCGTCGCCTGGCTCGATAACCCCGACTCCACAAACGGTGTCATCTACTTCGCCGTAACCAGCGAGGACACAACGCCATTCTGGCAGAGCGTCAAGGCCCTGAGCGAGCTGAATAACTGACCGATCCCTTCCTCACTGCCCCCCGCCGGAAGGCTGCGGGGAGCGTCTTTTCCGGGGGGAAGGCGGAAACCCTTTTCGTCAAAAGGGCTTTCCGCCTTCCCCCCGGTCCCCCCATCCACCTTCCTAAAACGTGTATTTTGGCAGGTCAGAGCCGGGCGGCGGGCCTGACCGGGGTGCGCCGGGTGTGGAACCGCGGCGTTGTGCCGGCTGCATCCTGGCCGTGCCGGAACGCTCCGGGATACCTCCCTCTCCATTGCAGATAGCTGCAAAGCACCACCGGCCGTACCGTATGCGCCGGCCGCCTTTGCGTCACTGAAGCAGCGTACGAACGGTGCAGGGAGGCCGTCAGACAGCCGGAGCTGTTCCTGCGTTCCTGGAGCAGGGTTTTTCCGTAAGCTGTCTGACGTGTGTGGCCGGTCAGGCCTGCAATGACGGACGTTCTCCCGCAGCGCCGGAGGCTGCCTTTCTCTGCTTCTGAAGGAACCTGCCATGAAAGGTTGTCCCCGCAGCGCCGGAGTCTGACGGCGCGTGTACAGCCGGGTACCCTGTACCCGGCAACTGGCCATTGCGGACGGGTTCTGGGGAGGCGCGTACGGCGGAAGCCGGGGGGCGGCGTATGGCGGGTACTCGGAGTGGGGGCGCTTCAGGGGGGGGCCGCGTTGTGGGGCTGATACATGTTTCGGGAAGGAGCATGGGGGCGCGGGGGAAGGGGGAGAACCCCTTTACAAAGGGGTTTCCCTCTTCCCCCGCACAGAAAATCACATGACCGCCTCTGTTGCGCTGTACCGTACGCGCCGGGGCGGAGCTGGCATGAGTCAGCGCAGAAACTCGGTAAGATCCGAGCGCAGGATGGCGTCGAGCTGCCCGGCGTGGCTGGCGTCGGTTTCGGTGAACAGGAAGCCGAACACGGGCAGGTCGGGCGAGTCCAGGCGGCGCAGCTCAAGCACGCGCTGGAAGCGGGCGGCGAGCGCGTCGTAGTCGAACCGGGCCGAGGGCGGCAGGCTGGCCGGCTTGTCAAGGATGATCATGCTGTAGGTTTTGCCTTCGCGGCCGCGCAGCACGGTGTCAAAGTCCGGGCGGCGGTCGTTGAGGTAAAAATCTATGGTGTTGATGCCATAGGCCAGGTCGGCCAGATCGGTGGTGCACAGGCCGGCAAAGCGCAGGGCGTTGAATTCAATGGGCAGGATACGTCCGTCCTGCACGCGCAATTCCACATGCGCGGGGAAGTCCCGCACGCCCATCAGGGCGTTGGCCTGGCGGAAAAATGCCTCGAAACGGGGCTTGTTCTGTTCGATGACATCCTTGCTGGTGTAGTACAGCCGGTCGCTGACATCGCTCAGCGAAGCAAAGCGGTGGGCAAAGATGTTCAGGATGACCGGCTCGCCCTGGCCGTCAAAATAGACGTCCACAGCAAACTCATCACCCTGGATGTAGGCTTCGATCAAAAACGTCGACTGGTCGACCACGCTTGCGGGAAAGGCCTGACGCTGTTCGTGCAGGCTCTTTTCAACGGCGCTAACGGCAGCGTGCCAGTCCTCCATGGAGGCCACCGTATGCACGCCAAGGCTGAAAAAGCCGACAGACGGCTTGAGCACAAACGGTTTTGGCCAGTCTGTCACATCAAGCCCGGCCAGCTCTGCGGCAGGCACTTCGCGGAACAGAAAGCCTGGGCAGATTGGCGCAAGCGTGCGGCGCAGCGCAGCCTTGTCCTTCATGACGGCCACATGACGGGCCAGCGGCAGATCGCCAAGGTGGGCCTGTACCCAGTCCAGCGCGTTTTCCGAAGAGGTGTACAGCCGCTCGCCGGCACGGCAGCGGCGTTCGGCTTCGGCGTCGTCAACAAGATTGAGCACACGGCCCGCAGCCTTTGCCCGGGTGAACGGCGTGGAAAGCACCGCCTGACCGCTCGCGGCCAGGTAGTCAAGCAGGTGATCTGAAACGTACGGTCTGTCAAGCAGGATCATGTCGCATCCTTTACGGTTTTTTTGTTAGTCATGTTGTCCATCCCCATCCGCCTTCCCCCCGGTCCCCCCAACCACCTTCCGAAAACGTGTATTTGGGGAGGTCAGGGCCGGGCGGCGGGCCTGACCGGGGTGCGCCGTATTCCGCAAGTCGGGGATGTTCTGGCTGTCTGTCCTGTTACGGGGGCCCGGGGGAGGCGTGCTCCCCCGGCGGGGTACGGGGCAGCGCCCCGGGTTCTTTCATAGCCAGTGCGGGGGGAAGGGGGGAGGGGAGAGAGCCCGTTGCGGGGGGCACCGTTCCCTGTTCCGGCTGACCGGGGCAGGGGACGGTGCGGTTGTTTCAGGCGTTGGCCAGGGCCTGGTCGAGGTCGGCCAGGATGTCGTCAATGTTTTCGATGCCCACGGAGAGGCGGACCATGCCGGGGGAGATGCCGGCGCTGGCGAGCTGTTCGTCGTTCAGCTGGCGGTGGGTGGAGCTGGCCGGGTGCAGCACGCAGGTGCGGATGTCAGCCACATGCACGAGCAGCGAGGCCATTTTGAGGCTGTCGATGAAGCGTGCGCCGGCTTCGCGGCCGCCTTTGAGCACGAAGGAGATGACGCCGCTGCAGCCTTTGGGCAGGTATTTGGCGGCGAGCTCTCGGTAGGGGCTGTTTTCGAGTGTGGGGTAGCTGACCGATTCGACCTTGTCGTGCCGGGCCAGCCAGTGGGCCACGGTATTGGCGTTCTGGCTGTGGCGTTCGATGCGCAGGGGCAGGGTTTCGAGGCCCTGGTTGATGAGGAACGCGCCGAACGGGGTCTGGCAGACGCCCATGTCACGCATGAGCTGGACGCGGGCTTTGGCGATGTAGGCCATGTTGCCGAAGTCGCGGGTATAGACGGTGCCATGGTAGGATTCGTCAGGCTCGGTGAATTCGGGGAACCGGCCGTTTGTCCAGTCAAAGTTGCCGCTGTCGACCACCACGCCGCCCATTTGCAGGGCGTGGCCGTCCATGTATTTGGTGGTGGAGTGGGTGACGATGTCTGCACCGAATTCAAAGGGCCGGCACAGCACGGGGGTGGCGAAGGTATTGTCGACGATGAGCGGCACGCCGTTGGTGTGGGCGATGGCAGCGAATTTTTCGATGTCCAGCACGGCAATGCTGGGGTTGGCGATGGTTTCGCCGAACATGGCTCTGGTGTTGGGTCTGAAGGCGGCCTGGATTTCGTCCGCCTGGGCTTCGGGATCCACGAAGGTGACGTCAATGCCCAGTTTTTTCAGGGTGACGGCGAACAGGTTCAGGGTGCCGCCGTAGATGTTGGACGAGCTGACGATATGGTCGCCGGCCGAGGCGATGTTCAGCACGGCGAGCATGTTGGCAGCCTGGCCCGACGCGGTGCACAGTGCGCCCACGCCGCCTTCGAGGGTGGCGATTTTCTGCTCTACGGCGTCCACGGTGGGGTTGCCGAGGCGGGTGTAGAAAAAGCCGGCTTCCTGGAGGTCAAACAGCTTGCTGACCTGTTCGGTGGATTCGTACTTGAAGGTTGTGCTCTGGTAGATGGGCAGCGTCTGGGGCTGGCCGTTGCCGGGGGTGTAGCCGGCATACAGGCATTGCGTTTCGATTTTCATTGGGACACTCCGTACACATGTGCGGGCCTTGCCGCCCGCGGGGATGGGGGTTTTGTTGCAGCACCGCGTCACAAAGCTGCCTCCGGCCTTTTCCGGATTCCCGGAGGTGTGCTTCTGCCGCGCCGGGCAACCGGCACCGGGGTGGGCATCGGGCGTTTCCGGAAGGAGTCGCCGTCTGCCGCGCCGGGCAGCAGGTGCGGTCCTCCGGGGCGGCTGCACGGCATGAGCAGGGCACTGCCGGTCAGGCGCCGTCCGGGACAGTCCCCGGCAGGATGCTGTCCTGTCAGGATGCTGTCCGGCCGGGATAACGGCCTGTGCCGGGACAGCGTACCGGCGGGGCAACGCTCCAGCGTACCGGCGCGCCGGACTGGCGGTGTCCTGTTGCCGGGACAGCCACCACCGGTACAGTACACTGCCGGGCCGCCGCTGCCGGGGCAGCGTCCGGCCGGAGTCCTGTCCGGCGGGAACACTGCACTGGGAGGCGCTGCCGGGCCGTACAGGCCGGCTTGTCCGGCTTGCCGCGGCAATGCTTCAGCGAAGGTTGCACGGAGGGTGCACCTGCGTCTGTGCGGGCGGGGGTTGCCTGGCCGTGCCTGGCGTCCGGCTCCGGAGCTGTTCCGGGGAGCCTTCAGGGGGGCCCTGGCCGTACCGGTTCCTGGTGCTTCGTGACGAAAAACCGGCAGTTACGGTATCATTCTGCCCGCAGAAGTCAAACGGTGTCCGGCGGTCATGCCGGCAGTTTTTGGCAGCTGCCGGAGCAGTCCTGGTACGGGCTTGCATGTGCCGTCAGGGTTGCCCGTGGTGCAGAACATGGCTGCACCTGGTCGCGTGGCTGCCAGCTGCTGCCATATGCCGGCCGCTTGCCTGCCGGGTCCGAGTTGCGTAGAATGAAATGCGGCTCACCGGCAGCCGTGCGACACGGTTGCCGGCGCAGGCCGGCGTGCAGGCGCGGCCCGGATCGGGTTGCGGCCGTCTGAAAAGCCGTTGCTGCATGTGTTATGATAAAGATAATCCTGGAGGAGATCAGCCATGAAAACGCTTGTGAGTGTGTGCTGTGCGCTGCTGCTGGCGTGCGGGGTGTCCTTTGCGGGGTTCAACGGGCCGAGCGAGTCTGCCGGGCCGCTTACCCAGGTGAGCCAGGCGCTGGCCGCTGACGAAATGGCAACCTGCGTGCTTGAGGGCAACATCGTCAAGCACCTGACCAAAAACCGTTACGAATTCACCGACGGCACCGGGTCCATGGTCGTGGACATTCCGCCCCATGTGTTCGGTCAGCTCGACGTGACTCCGCAGGACAAGGTTCGCCTGACCGGAGAAATTGGCGGCAAGAAACGTCCTGACCGGCCGCAGAACGCCCACCTGCGCGTGCGCTATATCGAAAAGATTTCCTAGCGTTCTGGAGGGGTGAACGCCACCCGCACAGAGCGGATGCCGGCCGGCGTCCGCTTTTTTTGTGGCTGGTCCCGGTCTGGCACACGGCAGACCGCACGGCGCAGGCCAGGCAGATCGCAGCAGGTCTGTTTCTGCAAAGGGCCGTTGTTCGGCCACACGACGCAGGCGCGCCGCTCCGGTCTGCTGCTGCATCCGGCGCGGCATACCGGCCTGCTGCCACACGGTGCAGGAGTGGCATACTGGCAAGCTGCCACATCCGGCGTGCCGCAGCGCGTTCACAGCCCGGCGTGCCACAACAGACATGCCAGAGGAGACGCACAATGAAGGAATATCCCATGCGGCGCAAGGACAGAGCCCTGACGGACGCCGAGGCCCGGGCGCTGCTGGAAAAAGGAGAATACGGGTTTCTGGCCACCGTCGGTGACGACGGACTGCCCTACGGCGTGCCGCTTTCGTATGTTCTTATGGACGGCAAACTGTATTTCCACAGTGCCATGCAGGGACGCAAAATCGACAACCTGGCGCACTGCCCCCAGGTGTCCTTCACCGTTGTCGGACAGACCCGGCCGGTCTATACCAAAAACTTTACAACCTGGTATGAAAGCGTCATGGCGTTCGGCCCCGTTGCCGCCGTGACGGACGAAGACGAAAAATTCCGGGCCCTGTATGCCCTGGCCGGCAAATACCTGCCGGAGCATATGGACAAGGCCGAAGGCGATATCCGCCACTCGCTCGCCAGGACAGCCGTCTACGCCATGACGATTGACATCCTGACCGGCAAGGCCAAACGCCCCCGCGCCAGCTGACGCGCCGGAAAGACGGCGCAGAAATGGTACAGCGTGATGCGGGGGGAGGCGGAAACCCTTTTCGTCAAAAGGGCTTTCCGCCTCCCCCCGTGCCCCCCTCCACCTTCCTAAAACGTTTGTTTGGGGGCCGGGCCGCCGCGTCCTCGCCCTCAGGCCGCACGCGGCCCGCCTTTTAGTTATTATGATAAGTACGGCGGCATCACAGGGCAGATACACGGCGGGAACGGAGCGTCCTCCCGCAGGTGCTTTCGATTCCGTTCCCCGGTCTCCCGCCTTCTGTTCACCTCTCTCGCCCTTTCCCTGTCCCCGCTGCCCGAAAGTTCAGAAGAAGCCGGCATCATGGTGCGCAGTCTCCGCCGCCTGGCGCTTCACCGGTTTCCGGCCCTCTGGCTGTCCATGTCCCTTCTGCCTTCTTGCCGGCCTCCCTGCCATCAGTCCTGCCGCCGGCTTTCCCGTCTCTGACTCTTGCCGGTTCCCGGTCTGCCGGTCTGCCGTCTGTCTCCGCCGCCTGGCGCTTCACCGGTTTCCGGCCTCACCGCCACGACAAGCGCGTGCAGGAAAAGTCTCCGCCGCCTGCCGCTTCACCGGTTTCCGGCCCGCTGTCTGCTTCAGCCGGGTTCCGGCACCGCCGGTTGCGCTGCTTTCGTGACGCTCTCCCAAGTCCCGGCAGGAGGACGGCCCCCCTGATCTTTCCGTATCGGTGCGTGGCCGGAGAGTGTCCAGAAAATGGGCCTGGATGTCTGGCGTCTAAAAAATGGGACGGGGTGCACCGGGCTTCGGGACCGGCAGGGTGCTTTGTGAAGGCTGAGGCAGCGTGCCGGCCTGTGCGTTTCATGCCGGCAGCGGGCTGGATTTGCCGGGATGAGATACCGTGGAGCGGGGTGATGAAACGCTTCGGGACAGGGGGAGAGCTATGCGTATCTGCTGAAATAGTTTGAAAAATGGTGTTAATTCAGGAAAGTCCCGACAGGTGTGGTGACGGGGGACGGCCTGCACGCAGGCTGTGGACGGGAAAACGGCTGGAGAAACCGGTGTGGAAAGACTACGCAGCATGGCCTGCGTCAGGGGACCGCGTAGCAGACAGGCCCTCCGTCGGGAGGCGTTCGGACCCCCTCCGTCGGGGCGGGGACAGGGGCAGCATGCTGGAATACTTAGCAATATTCTTCGCTTTTCAGAGGGTTCCGGCAAGGCGGGACGTTTCGTGGCGGTGTAGCAGGTGCGCTGTTATTTCCAAATATTAGAAAAAAACTGTCTATTATTTGCACAAAAGGAGAGGGTGCTTGCGGCCTCAATCTAATAACAAACCGTTATATATGAATAAAACTGTAACATGGATTCTGGTATGCTTTTTGCTAAAATATTCACCAGTACTGCTTGAGGCCACAGACTCAGCACTGGGACAGCCGGCGCCAAGGGGAGGAAGGCCGGCGGAACGCACGTTTTTTCGGAGGTGTCATGAGAAATACTACGGATGTTGTCACCGGGCTGCTGACCATTGCCTTCAGTGCGCTTGGCGCCTGGGGGATTGTGCTGACCGGGGAGCCGAGCGAAGCGTCGGTAGTGGAACCGACAAGTTTTACCAAGGCCATTGTTGCGGGGCTGTTCATCCTTGGCTGTGTGCAGACCTGGATGGGGTTCACGACGAAGCGCAAGATTTCCTACTGGCCGAACCGCGCGGCAATGAAAAAAATCATTTATACGGCTGCCCTGTTCTTCTGCTATGCCAGCCTGACGGTGGCGCTGAGTGACCTGCTCAAGAACACCGGTATCCTCTGGCTGGCCGACAATGTGGCCTTCTGGATTGCGACCTTTGCCTTCCTCGTGTCGGCGCTGCTCGTGGGCGGGCGGCGCAAGCCGCTGGAAATCGTGCTTGTGTCCGCGTTTGTGCCGACCGTGATCGTGTTCACGTTCTCGCGGTTCTTCCTCATCACCCTGCCATAAGCCACGAGGTAGCGCTATGGATATAGTTCTTTCTGCTATTGCAACGGCCCTTTCGCCCGCCTGTCTGCTTGCCAACGGCGTAGGCGTGGCGCTGGGCATCATCTTTGGCGCGCTGCCCGGGCTGACCGCGGCCATGGGGGTGGCGCTGATCATGCCGCTGACCTTCAACATGCCCACGGTCGAAGCATTCTCGGCTCTGCTTGGCATGTACTGCGGCGCCGTGTACGGCGGCTCCATCACCGCCATCCTGGTGGGTACGCCGGGCACTGTGGCGGCTGCGGCCACCATGCTGGAAGGCCCGGGCCTGACCGCCCGCGGCGAATCCAAGAAAGCCCTGGACATGGCGACCATCGCCTCGTTCATCGGCGGCACGTTCAGCTGCATCATGCTGATCATCCTCTCGCCCCTGCTGGCCAAGGCGGCCACCGCCTTTGGCGCGCAGGACTATTTTGCGGTCGCTATTTTCGGCATGGCCGTGGTGGCCTCGCTGGCGTCCTCGTCGGCCATCAAGGGCGGTATTGCGGCGCTGCTGGGCCTGTATATCTCGACCATCGGCACCGACCCCATCTATGGCGACCTGCGCAACACCTTTGACATCCCGCAGCTGTTCAGCGGCCTGCCGCTGGTGCCTGTGCTTGTGGGGCTGTTTGCCGTGGGCCAGATCCTGGTGACCATGGAACAGGCCTTTGTGAAAAATTCGCAGTCGTCCATCAACGTGGAAATTTCGCGCAAGGGCCTGTCGCTCAAGGATCTGACGAGCAACGCCTACAACTTCCTGCGTTCGTCGATCATCGGCACGGTGGTGGGGATCATCCCGGCCACGGGCGTGGGCACGGCGTCCTACATCGCCTATTCCACGGCGCGCAGCGCGTCCAAGACGCCGGAACTGTACGGCAAGGGTGTGCTTGAAGGCATTGCCGCCACTGAATCGTCCAACAACGCCGTGACCGGCGGCGCGCTCATTCCGCTGCTGACGCTGGGCGTGCCCGGCGACATCGTGGTGGCCATCATGCTTGGCGCGCTGATGATCCAGGGCCTGGTGCCCGGACCGCTGCTGTTCACCGAGCATCCCGACGTGGTGTACGGGATCTTTACCGCGCTGGGCGTGTCCAACATCCTGATGCTTGTCATGGGGCTTATGGCTGTGCGGCCGCTGGCCAAGGTGCTGCTGGTGCCGACCACCATCCTCATGCCGGCCGTGCTGACCCTGTGCATCGTGGGCGGCTATGCGGTCAACAACTCCACCTTTGACCTGTACATCGTGTTCGCCTTCGGTATTCTCGGGTACCTGATGGCCAAGATCAACATGCCGGCCTCGCCGCTGCTGCTGTCGATGATCCTTTCGCCCATTGCGGAAACGAACTTCCGCCGGGCGCTGGTCATTTCGGACGGCGACTACAGCGTGTTTGTGACCAGCCCCATCAGCCTGGGCGTGCTGCTGGTGACCCTGGGCGTCATCGTGCGCACCGTGCTGGTGGAAATCCGGACGCGCCGGAAGCTGGCTGAAGCGGAAGAGCAGTTTGTGAGCGATTCCGTCCAATAGCAGAAAACGCCCGCCCCGGGGCTTCCGGGCTCCGGGAGGGCGGTGCGGGAGAAGGGCCGCAGGCGCTTTTCCCGCCGATTTCAAGGCAGACTGGCAACCTTTAACTGCTGGAGTGTTTTCATGAAACGTTTTTCCTCGTTGCTCATGGCGTCGCTTGTCGCCCTGGGGCTGTGTGTGGCGCCTGCCGGTGCGGCCCCCAATTATCCTGCCAAGCCCATCAACATGCTGTGCGTGTTCGGGCCCGGCGGCGCGGCTGACCTTGGCCTGCGCGTAGTGGCCGAATACGCCACCAAGCACGGCTTTACCATGAACGTGGTCAACATGCCCGGCGGCAGCGGCACCCAGGCCGCCATGCAGGTGCTGAACTCCCGGCCTGACGGCTACAACGTGGTGTTTGGCTCCACGAGCTTTGTCACCCTGCCCATGATGAAGCGCCTTGGCTACACCATCGACGACTTTATCCCCGTGGCTGACATCACCGACATGCCGCTGACCTTCTGCGTGCGCTCCGATTCCGGTATCAACAGCTTTGACGAATGGATGGCCCTTGCCGAAAAGAATCCCGGCCAGTACAACTACGGTTCGCCCGGCTCCATCACCAGCCAGCGCCAGTTCCTGTCCGTGCTGCTTAAGGATAAGTTCCCGAACGCCAGCGTGAACCATGTGCCCTACGCCAGCGGCCATGAAGTCAACACCGCTCTGCTTGGCAACGAGCTGAAGGCAGCCTTTGGCGTGCCCGGCACCAACCAGAACTACCTGAAGTCCGGCGAGTTCAAGCTGCTGGCCGTGACTTCTGACAAGCGCCTGCCCGAATATCCCGACGCGCCCACCTTCGCCGAACTGTACGGTGACAAGTATTACTGGGTGTCGTTCCATGGCATCTTCGTGAAGAAGGGCACGCCGGAAGAAATCGTCAAGAAGCTGTCCGACATCGTGGGGCAGGCCCTGGCTGATCCTGAAGTCATCGAAAAGTTCAATAAGATCGGTATCACCGCCAACTACAGGAACTACAAGGACTTTGTCCCGTTCCTCGACAACGTGAAGGCGCAGTCTGTTGAAGCGCTCACGCTCCTTGGCCTGATCTAGAACCTTTTGCCGGCGGGCGGGCTGCGGCCTGCCTGCCGCTTTCCGGGACGGCCTGTCTTTTGGGCCGGCGTTATGCCGGCGGCGGGAAACCGCCTTGCAAAAGACAGGCTTTTTCAACGTCGTCATCCGGTGTTTTTGCGGGAGATCCGGTATGGAAATGCAGCAGAATGCGGAGCGCCTCGGCGCGTACCTCGAACGCCGTCAGGCCGAACTCATGGATATGATCGAGCGGCTGGTGAACATGGATTCCTTTTCCATGGACGGCGGCGATGTGGACAGCGTGGGCAGAGTCGTTGCGGACTGGCTGCGGCAGGCCGGATTTGACGTGGAAGTACGGGACAAGCCTGCCCTTGCTGAAGATGAAGCCTGGATGCGCGGACTCGGCAACCTCGTCGTCGCGCGCACGCACGCCCGCGAGGCCGGGCCGGGCATTGTCTTTCTGGCACATATGGACACCGTGTTCCCGCACGGCACAGCCGCACGCCGGCCCTTTCGCGTGGAGGGCGACCGTGCCTGCGGCCCCGGCGTGGCCGACATGAAAGCCGGCGTGGCCGCGGTGATGTTCGCTGCCAGAGCCCTCAACGACCTGGGGCTGATGCCCGTGCCCATGACGCTCATGTTTTCGCCCGATGAAGAGCTCGGCTCGCCTCTGACAACACGTCACTACCGCGAGCTCTTGCCCGGCGCGCAGGCCGTGCTCTGCGCAGAGCCGGGATTCCCCGTCGGCGGCGTCACCACAGAACGCAACGGATCCGGCCACATGCACCTGCGCGTGGAGGGCGTCGCAGCCCACGCCGGACGCTGCTATGAACAGGGCGCCTCCGCCATTGTCGAACTGGCCAACAAAATCGTGGCCCTCGACCGGCTGGTCGATCTGGAACGAGACGTCAAGGTCAACACCGGCCTCATCACCGGCGGCACCTCCGCCAACGCCGTCGCTCCCCACGCCGAGGCCCGGCTGCACCTCACCTTCAGAACGCTGGAGGACGCCGAACAGCTCGTGCAGGACATCCGCGCCATTGCCGGCCAGACCTTTGTGCCGCGCACAAGGACGACCCTGAGCGGCGGCATCCGCCTGCATCCGCTGCGCCCGGGGGCCGACACCATGGCCCTGTTCGACATGGCCTCGCGCGCCGGTGACGCCATCGGCTACGCCCTGCGCACCAACACGGCCCGCGGCGCGTCCGAAGCAGGCTTCACCTCCTCGGCCCTGGGCATCCCTTCGCTGTGCAGCATGGGCCCGGAAGGCGCCGATCTCCATTCACCCGACGAATACCTCGTGCCCTCCACCGTCCTGCCCCGCTGCAAAATTCTCGCCCTGACCGCCATTCAGGCAGCCCGGGCCTTTGCGCCTTCCACCGCCGCGGTACAGCCCTGGGTCTGACACCCGGCTCTGTCCGGCGGCCCCACCGCCGCGCACAGGCCGCCGGAAAAAACGTCCTTCCAGTTCCGGCACAGCCCGCCGGGCCCTGCCGGCTGCGGCAGTCCCCGGCCGTGTCACCAACGCCGGCGCACCCCCGCCAGCGCCGGTCTCCGGCCGCGCCGCGTCAGACGGGTTCACGCGGCACGGCGTTGAGATCGTTCAGTCCCGCTTCAGTCTCCCCCGGGCGCTGCTGTGCCTGTGGCCACCGCTGCAGCACGGCGCTGCTGCGACGCGGCGTTGCTGCGCCAATTGGCTGTCCTGCGGCCGTTCCCGCCGTGTGTGGGGGTTGCGTGCTGGTTTGTTCCGGGGTTGCCGGGTGTTTCCTGGCGCTTGGGGGAGTGATGCTGCGGCGGGGCCGTGCTCTGCGGTGCGCCGGCAGGGACAGGCTCAGCGCGTTTTGCC
>CALUZP010000160.1 GCA_944325325.1 uncultured Desulfovibrionaceae bacterium | reverse complement strand
TGAACGGCAGCAGCGTCTTGCCGTCAATCCTGATGGCCGCCATCACGGTGACCAGCAGGATGACAATGCCGGTGTTGCCGATTCCCTTGAGGAACCGGGTGAGGAAGAACGCACAGGGAAGAAAGTTTGGTGCCAGCAGCAGAACAACCAGCAAAAACAGAAAGCCCAGGACGATTTTTTGCACCCGTGTAAGGGTCAGCGCGCCGTCGTTGTCCAGCCTGCCCACATCAAGGTGCCTCAATCGCTCCATATCGGGACGAAAGATGTACTTGCCCATGACGATGAACAGAAGGGAGCAGACAGCGCAGATCAGCAAGGCAATAAGCATGTACTTGGCGTAGTCGATGCTTACGCCGGACATGGTTTCATAGGCGCTGAACACGGTCAGGGCGGCCTGCTTGAAAGGAATAAGCGACATGCCGACCTGGGAGGCGAACACAATGCCGAAAACCATCATGGTCGGATAGCCATCCCCTTTCTTGAAGCCGCAAATCTCGCACACGCCATACAGGATGCTCCATCCGATGATTGCAGCCGCGACGCGCTGGTCAGGCCACCAAGGATGAACATGGTTCCAAGAAACGCGTAAGTGAATACCCAGGGCCTTCCGGCCACGCAGCGGCGTGTGATGACCCACAGAGAAATAAACCTGGACAGCCCATAGTGGTTGATGGCCGCGCAGAACACAAAAATAAAGAACATCATCTGCACGATGGGATCGCCAAAACTTTTGTTGAGCAGAACCACCGGCTTCATGCCGCCGGCAAGCATCAGAGCCAGCAGGCCAGCCAGGCTGGGCCATACAATCTCAATACAGACCCAGCCGTAAAGAACTCCCAAAAAAATGCCGATCAGACGCATTCCCAGCGGAGTCAGTGGTTCCACAGGCTGCAGTTGTCCGAATCCGAACATGATGAGCAGGCAGACCGCCGCATGCAGACAGCAGGATGGCGCAAAGAAACGCCTGGAAGTGGATTCTTTTCCAGCCATGACAGATTCCTTCTTGAAAAATCGCTGCACCGCCCATAACGGCGGATGATTCGTCAACCAGAGCCTTTTCAGCTTGAAATGCTTTGCATTTCAAACCATACGGCCTGTCGTTTCGCGAAAAAAAGGCGGTTAGGCGGTTTTTCCGCTCACGTTTGGCCGGGCGGCGCTGTGCTGCCGCCTCGCGTTTTGCCTTTTTCAAGGGCAAAACGCTCATATGCAGTACGTGAAGGCGTATGGCTGTCCGCACCCCATGCGCACACTGCGTTTCCGTGTCTGCTGACCGTTGCCCGCGGTCAGTATGCGAAAAAAATATCATGCGGCAGGGTATGTTTTGTCAATTCGATAAAAAACTTCTTTTGTTTGATTTATTCAAACATAAAGCAGCCGGTATCTTTTAAAAAATTTTATTATATCAAATGAATATATCATAAAAAATAATTTCCGGACCGTAAACGCGTGTTGCCGTCAGACGTCATCGATATGCTCTCAAGCACCAGAGACAGAACATTTCTGCATGGTGCAGGAGAATACTGTGTGCACCGTACCTGAATGCGGCTTTTTGCACGACAACTTGCCAGATAAAGCACAAATCCACGCTCTGCAGCGGCCAGCCTTCTGTATGGTGCGCAGACTTATTGTGAGACTCCACAAGGGAACAGAAGGGCGCGCAGACGGCAGCGGGACAAGACAGGAAAGGTATTCGCTCCCGGCGCGGCTGTGGCCCTGAGTGTCTGACAAGCGGCCGCGCCGGCTTTGCGGGCTGCGTCCATAATATTGACGCCATCCAGAAGCGTGCGACGAACTGCGGCGAACAGGGATGCCGTGCCCGGACGCTGCCGGATGCGGCAAACACAGGCCTCCTGCCTGGCCCGGGTAGCGCACTGCTCATCCGGCATGCCTGAACTGGCGCATTCTGACGGCTGGCCCCACATCTTCCGTTATTGAAATACATGAAAGTAACAGCTCGCGGTGGGCTGCCCTGCAACCGATCTGCCCTCTCGGGAACAGGGAAACGGCTGTCCGTACTTTCGGTTTTCCGGGGAGGCCTGCCAGCACCATCCCGCATCAGATCAGACAGGCTCTGACGCATCCTTGCCAGACATGCGGCAGTCCTGGAAAGGCAGAAAGACTGCCCCGCGCCGGACAGCCGCCAAGGCCCGAAACGACTGGACAGCCCTAGGGGAGGCCAGAGACAGCAGCTTCTCCGGGACACGGCCTCTCCCGGGCCCGCAGGAAGTTCATCAACAGCTGAAGGATGCCTCTGTGCACACAGCCCGGCAAAGGCCTGTCAGGCCAGGCAGGGTCTCCAGAGGGATTTCACCTGTGAAAAAGCGCTCCTGCCGGCAGTCTCCTTTTGGCAAGCCGGTCATGACGCGGTTCCGCAGCCGTGCCGCCGCTGGTAGAATGGCAGTAAGCGGCCCTGGCGCGATCCCGCGGCGTCCAGCGCCTGCTGCGCTGTCGCACGGACCGCTCACGGCCAGAGCCGGATCCGTCCCGGGGAGGCCGTAAATTTTGCCGCCCAGACGCTTGCCTTTTTTATCAAACTATGTCATATGCCTTGAGTTGTTTTTCCGGAGACGGAAAAAAATTCAAGCACGTTTCGATTTGAGGAGTTTTACTATGCCCAAGCTCAAGACCAGACGCTGCGCCGCCAAACGGTTTTCCACGACCGGTTCCGGCAAGTTCAAGCGTCGTCGTCAGAATCTGCGTCACATCCTGACCAAGAAGGACGCCAAGCGTAAGATGCGCCTTGGCCAGGGCGCGCTTGTCGACAACACCAACCTGAAGGCCGTCAAGCGCATGATGCCCTACGCGTAAGCGCGTAAGGATCCTGCCCTGCTCTGTTTTTGGCGGAACACCTGTTCCGCGGTATTGCAATGCGTTTTTAAGCACCCGGCTGGCTCAATCTCCGCCTCGTCGGGTCGAAGACATCGGAGGATGTTTCCATGCGTGTGAAGAGAGGTTTGGCCGCACATCGCCGGCACAAGAAATATCTGGACATGGCCAAGGGCTACCGTGGTGGCCGCAGCCGTCTGTACCGCACCGCCCGCGTCGCCGTTGAGCGCTCCCTTGCCTATGCGTTCCGCGATCGCAAGCGCCGCAAGCGCGAATTCCGCAAGCTGTGGATCCTGCGCATCAATGCCGGCGCCCGTGAAAACGGCCTGTCCTACTCCCGTCTCATCTGCGGCCTCAACAAGGCCGGTGTGGCCCTGAACCGCAAGGTGCTGGCGGATCTCGCCGTCCGCAACAAGGACGATTTCGCGAAAATTGTGGAACTTGCCAAATCGAAGCTTGCCTGATTGATCAGCACGGGTCGCGCCACACTGTCCGGGCAGGGGAATCCTGCCCGCTGGTCTGGTTGCGGCCCGTTGTTTTTTTCTTTTGTCAACTTTGTGGAAAAGGGTCGGTATCATGGACCTCGTGAAGGAACTTGAAGGGCTGATTCCCGAGCTCGAAGAAGGGCTGAATCAGTCTTCCGATTTACAGGCGCTTGAGGCGCTTCGCGTCGATTTTCTCGGTCGCAAGGGGCGGCTGGCTAAAATCATGGCC
>CALUZP010000159.1 GCA_944325325.1 uncultured Desulfovibrionaceae bacterium | reverse complement strand
AGGGTGCGCAGCGGCTCCAGCACAAAGCGGGTGCGCTGGCCGCCAAACAGGGTCGGCCGGTTGGCCTGCATGGCCTCGCGCACGGCGCGTTTCCAGCACTGGCTGGAGACACGGGCCCGGGGCGCGTTGCCGAACAGGGCGGTTTTGGGGGAGCCGAAATCGTCGCGGTTGAGGCAGGATACGGGGACGGACTGGATGATATGCAGTTCGAGATGGCGCATGGCGCTCTCCTTTGAGAAAACGTTCAGGACAGGGGTTGCAGCAGCAGCAGGCCGAAGCCAAAGGCTTTGGCGCTGCCGATGCCGTGATGGAACGCCTGGATGAACCGTTCCCGGTCCGTCACAAGCAGCCTGCCGCGAAAGCGGACGCCGATGTGCGTGCCAGGGCGGGTGCGGCGCAGAAAGACCTGACTGCCGGCCTCTTCCACAGACAGGGGGACCGTGTCGTCCAGCCGGAACCCGTGCTGTGCGGCCTTGCCGTGCAGCCAGGCGCGCCGCCGTTCGTCATCCAGCAGTGCCAGACGCCGGCCGTTGGGGGTCCGCCTGCCGTTTGCATCAAAGGCCGCCACCTTGCGGGTGGGGTTGGCCAGCAGATCGAATGCATAGGCGTTGTGGGTCAGAAACGACGGGGCCACGGGCTTGCAGGCCCAGCTTTCCGGCGGGCACCAGGCCGGCCGCACCGGTTCGCGAAGGCAGAGCAGGTACAGCCTGCAACCTTGGGGCAGCCAGTCTGTGCGGGTCAGAAAGTCCCGCCGGGCGTCCGGTGCGCCGGGAAAGCAGTCCCATACGGCCTGATGCCAGGCATAGGTATCGTGGAAGGAACAGCGTTCCAGCGCGGTCTTGTCCAGCAGCATGCGCGCAAGCCAGCTCATGCGTCGTCCCCTCCGGTTTCGCTGTCCGTCTGGGGTGCCCAGAAGGCGCTGGCCCAGGCTTCCCGCGCCCGGGGCCATTCCGCCAGATCCTTTTCCAGCGCCGCATAGTTGACGCCCACGCCCTGACTGCCCGCGTAGGCCACAATCAGGCTGACGCGCCGGCAGATCTCTTCCCGGTCGGCGTTGAGCAGGGCCATGAACCGGCGGCCCATGGGCCCGGGAGCCACGGCCCTGCCTTCGCTGTCGCTGGTTTCCCAGGGGCGTTCGTCCTCGTGGCACAGGGCGCGGCAGACCGTGCCCATGTTCCCGCTGTCGCAGTGGCTGTCGGGGTGCATGGCAAACAGCCCGGCCACCGTGCGCACGGCACGGGCCCGCTGACTGGAGCCGATGCCGTCAAACCGCGCCAGCAGCGGCCATGCGCGCATTTCGGTGCTTTCCACCAGCGCACAGCGCAGCGCGGCCAGCACGCGTTTGTTGGTGGCGTTGCGCTGCAAAAATTCCATCAGGGCGCTCATGCTTCCTCCTTGCGCTCTTCGTGCTCCAGCAGTGTGCGGGTCATGCCGGCAAGCTTGCGCCTGCCCAGCACATAGGCCCGCATCTGCCGTTCCGTGTCATTGCCGCACGCCTGGGCATAGGCCTGCAGCGCGCTGCGGCGCAAATGGGCGCTCCAGGCCAGCTGCGCGGCGCGGAATGCGGGCGTGCCGCAGGCGCGCACAGCTTCCCACAGCAGGGACAGGCCGGTTTCCACGCTCGTCCAGTACAGCCGCAGAGCCCATGCTTTCAGTCTGGTCAGCAGCTTGCTCTTTTGTTCGGCGTTGCGCAGACGGTTCTGACAGCCGCCGTCCTCCAGCTGGCGGAAGAACTCTACGGCCGCGCCAAGCTGCCAGCCCAGCGTTTCCGCCCGCTCGGTTTCGGCCTCATAGACCTGATGCCCGTCCTTGCAGAACAGGGTTCCAGGCACATGGAACACCGATTCCACGACGTCCAGAATGTTGGCTTGGCTGTGCGCCAGGCCGGCGACCACCAGATCCGTACCCTGTTCCGGGTCGCAGTGCACCAGCGCCGCACAGCCCCCTACCTCGTCGGCGCGGCGGTTGACCGTCAGGGCGGCCAGCTGCCGCCAGATGGCCTTAGAGGGCTGGGCACCCAGCAGGGTGCGCTTTTCTTTTTTGCCTGCCAGCACAACCGTGGCCGACACTTCCGGCGGAAAGGGGTTGCTGGCGTTGGTGAACGAGGGGAAGGTCAGCCCGTTGCCCAAAACCATGGTGCGGCCGTCGGGCGCAAGCAGAATGGCCCGGGACAGCGGGACCATGCGGCCCAGAAACGTGCGTGTGGCGTTGTGGATGGCCGCGCTGTCTTCCAGATCCCGGGGGAAGCGCTCCCACAGCGGGCGGCCCTGCCAGCCTTCGCCGAGGCGCGCGTAGGCGGGCAGATCTTCCTCGCACAACAGGTTGGCATGGATGCTGTCTTGCAGCGTTGCCCGGCGCAGCAGAGTGTGCAGCATGGAAGCGGGGGCGCAGGGGCTGTCGGACGAATGTTTTTTGGTCGTTTTGTTGCCCCAGCGGACAGCGCCGATCAATCCGCCGGGGCTGAACATCTGGAAAGTCAGCAGGTTCAGGGCCAGCCAGTCCGGAGGGAAGGCGCGCGGCGCCTGACCGGCGTGGTCAAAGAGTGTGGAGTTGTCACCCGTGGCCAGGGCAAAGTCCAGCTTGCTGCACGGCGTCAGGGCCTCTTTTTTGGAGGCGCTGCGCAGGCCAGGCACCTGAAGGAACGGCGTTTGGGGGTGGAACAGTTCGAAGGTGTCCCGCCAGCGCTTCAGGTAGGCGGGAACCTCAGCGGCAAGGCGCAGGCGTGCGGCTTCCCAGGCATCATAATCTTCCGGAATACCTAAGGCCGCGTAGCTGATGCAGAGCAGAAGGCGCATGAGCGCCACCCGCTCGTGCGGGCGCACGGCCAGCGACACAATGTCGTGGCAGACAAAACAGTCCAGCAGGGATGCCGGACGGGTTGCGCCGTCCTGGTGGAGGCAGGGAATCCACGGTTCATCGACAAGATTCATCGCTCCTCCTTGCAGATGATCACTCCCAGGGCGTCGTCCCATTGCAGACGCCGGCCAGGCTTGATCTGGGGCAGTGTGATGTCGTGCCCATGTACAAGCAGATAACTGTTGATATGATATGGTGTCAAGCGGTTATCAGAAGGAATAGATGCAAGGCATGAAAGTGGAATGCGTACCGTATTGCGATGCAGTTTTTTGGCGACATCCAGACTGGGTACTGCGGTATCTGCAAGCACAACCTCAGATCCTTCAAGCAGAGAAAGGCGGTTACCTTTGCTGGCGGTACACAGTACTAACAGGGCCGTTGCTTCTCCAGACAGGCGTGTGTGCAGGCTTGCATCGTCATCAAGAGCCAGCTGCCAGATATCCGTGTTCATGTCGGCCAGGCGTCTGTCGGCCAGATCGTTGCCGTAGCGGGCGGCGTACAGTTCGTCCCAGCCGGGCGGAACGTCCTGTTCCGCATAGGTGGCCGCCATGAGGCCGCGGATGGCGGATGGCAGGTGCACACAGGCCAGCGGTTCCCAGACTTCCAGACTGCGCAGCAGGGCATAGGGGTTGTAGACGCAGGCCTTGGCTCCCAGCCGGGCGGTGATTGCGGCGGCGTCCAGCTGTTTGAAGGTCTGGCAGGCGTCCGCCTCCCGCAGCAGGCAGAACAGGGGTTGATCCAGCGGACGGCCGGCGCGCGGATGCCGCCACAGCCGGCCCAGGCGTTGCAGCAGCATGTCGGTGGGCGCCAGTTCCGAAAAGAGCGCGTCGGCGTCCAGGTCAACGCTTTGTTCCACAATCTGCGTGGAGACGAGGATCGCCCCGGCCTGCCGGTGGCCGTCCGGGCCAAAACGCTCCAGCCAGGCGCGTTCCAGCGCTTCGCGGCGGAAAAAGGGGAAGCGTGCATGCAGCAGTCCCACCTCCGGCGTGGCCGCCAGGCTGGCGGCGCGCTGATGCAGTGCGGCAAAATCTTGCTGTGCACGGCCGATAGTGTCGCAGATCCAGAGCACCTGTGCGCCGTCGGACGCCAGGGTCAGTGCCTGCGCCAGGGCGGCTTCCCTGTCCGGGTGCTCGATGCGGACGGTCTTGTCCGGCAGGGAGGGCGGGCAGATCTCGGGCAGAACAACGCTGGCTGACCGGGGGCCTGCGGCAGCCGGTTCGGACGGCTGGCCTGCGCTGGAACAACCGCTGATGCGGGGATAGGGGGCGTCGGGCCTCTCCTCCCCGGCGGGCAGGGACAGCAGCGCACGCCGGGCTGTTTCCGTCAGGGTGGCGGACAGGATGACGACCGTGCAGCCCAGCTGTGCCAGCTCGCGGCACAGATGCCGGACCAGGGTGCCGGTATACATGTCGTAGGTGTGCACCTCGTCCACAATCACCACCTTGCCTGCCAGGGCAAAGCGGCGCAGGGGAAAATGCCTGACGGCCAAAACGCTCATCAGAGCCTGATCCACGGTGCCCACGCCAAAGGGGGCAAACAGGGCCCTCCGTGCGGTGTTGAACCAGCAGGGATCCGTACCACCGGCGCCGTCCTGACTGGCCAGGGCTTTAAGGTCAGTTTGCAGCCAGGCGCTGCTGTGCACCAGCTGCACCGGCGCGGCCGTAGGGCAGATGCAGCGCACAAACGCGGCAAGGCGTAAAAACATCCGGTTGCTGGTGGCCTGGGTGGGCAGCGCAAAGAAAAGGCCGCTGGCTTTGCCCGCGGTCAGCAGGTGGTAGGCGGCCCAGAGCGCGGCTTCGGTCTTGCCCATGCCCATGGGCGCTTCGATGACGTAGACGCCCGGCCCGGTGATGGTCTGTGCGGCGCACGTCTGCAGCGGATACGGCTCGCGCCCGCTAAAAATTTCATGAAAATTGAGCCCCTGGCGAACAGTCGGCAGCCCCAGGCCGATGGCGGTAACAGCCTGGGCCGCACACTGCCGGATCTGTGGTTCCGCAAGAGACTGATCAGGGGGGAAAAAGGACTCGTCGGATCCGATCCAGTCGGCCAGCGTGATCAGGCCGGCCACACACCACAGGGCGGGATCGTCGTTGCGTTCCACATCGGGCAGACGTGGAGAACCATAACGTTGCCAGAATTCCAGCAGGCAGGCCTGGCGTTCCTCTTCCAGCACGCGTTCCGACGTAGAGAAAAGACGCGGCCGGGTCGTGAAGGGCCTGACAAGGCCGCCGTGGTGCGCGCCCGCCACGGCCGCCCAGCAGGCGGCGCTTTTGCGCTTGTCTGTCCGGCCGGCGCAGAGAAAGTTGTACAGGCTGTCATGGGATACCTGGGCGTGCGAACGGGTGTAGACGTTCTTCCAGCCTCCCTGTTGCGCAGCCGCAACCAGCCCCTGACGTTCCAGCCAGACGGGCGACTGTTGCAGAAAGTCCAGAGACAGCTTGCCCACGTCGTGGCTTGCCGCCAAAAACAGCACGTCCTGTGGCGTAATGCGGCATTGCGTGCAGAACAGAGGATAGCGGCGCAACAGTTCCTCTGCCACACACGATACAGTCAGCAGATGCTGGCGGACGGAAATGCCCGGAAGCCCGTTGTGCGTTTTGGCCCAGTCGTTCAACGGTGAAGGAAGGTTCATGGTGTATCCTTTGGTATGGACTGAATCTATGCTGTACAGTGCCTGCACGCAAGTGCGTCTGTCCATCTTGGTGGAGGATGCGCGCCGTGCAGGCCGTGCGGACAGGTGGCGTTTGGCCTGCCTGGACGGCCTGGTCAAGGCCGGCGGCGACGTCGCGTTTGTGTTCAAGAACAACACGTTCTTCGTGCTGTGCGTGGTCCTGCCTGCCGCCATTGCGGCCGCCTCCCTGCACATGCCGGCCTGGGTGGTCTTTGCCTGCCTCAAGTGTGACCAGATCCTCAAGTGCTTTGTCGCGGTCGTCAAAATCAACCGCTTCAACTGGATGAAAAACCTCACCCGGGACACGGCGGATACGCCCGACGCCCCGGACCACGGCGGCGTGCCGCTCCGTTAGGGCACAGACGGCATCGCTTTGGCGGCAGACGCCGCCCGGCCGCGAGGCGGCGGCCCGCGGGGGCGGAGGCGGGGGCTGCCGGGGATTTTCAGGTCCGAGCGGCTCGGAGACTGAAAAGCAGAGACGGCGTTGTGTTTGCGGGGTGTCTGGGGTATTTTGGGGAAACCGGCCATACGGGCCTGTTGTCAGAAATCAGAAGGCCGTTTGTCCGGCGTACGCATCCGGCGGGCAGGGTCTGCAACAGTCCTGGCGGGGAATGCCTTCCAGCGCCGCCCCGGCTTGCCGTCCTTTCCGGGCGGGCCTTCCCGGTCAAGCGCGGGGCCCGTGTCCGGGCAGGCACCCACGCTGCAGGGCCTCAAACCTTCCTACTCAGTTAAGGAATTATGTCATGGAACGTCTTGAAGATACGGTCAACACCGTGCTGACTCAGCTTGCCGAAGAACTGGAACTGGATGCCTCAGCGCTGCGCCTTGAGAACGGCTATGCCTGCTTTGGCGTGGACAGGGCAAATGTTTTGTATCTGCTGCTGCAGCAGGACGCCAACGCTGTTGACATGTTTATGGAGCTGGGCACGGTGCCCGGGGCTGTCCGTCAGAGCGTGTGCGAAGACATGCTGCGGGGCAACATCCTGTTTTGTGCCACAAAAGGCGCGACCCTCGGCTATGATCCCGAGCGCGGCATGGCCGTGCTGAGCCAGCGCATGGCTGTGCCTGGTATGGATCTTGCTTCGCTGAAGGATACGTTGGAACGGTTTTTGTCCGCCGCGGAATTCTGGCAGGCCAGGCTGCATGGCGAGCCGTCTTCAGCCGAACCGTTGCCCGGCGGACTGCTGCGGATATGACCCGCCGTTTTATCCCTTTATCCTGACGCCACGGAGCTGAACCAATGCCTACCTCCTTGCAAATGAATCTGAATGCAATCAATACGCAGGGGGCTCTTGCCAACCTGCAGAATGCCAAGGGTACACTGTATGTCGAGGGCGGCCAGATCAAGGAATCGGCCCATCCTGTCGGCCGGGCCTTTCTGGCCGTTTTTTCCTCCAAAATCCGGGAACAGAATGCCCAGGCCGTAAGAGTGCTGTCGCGGGCCATGGAACGTGTGTACGGCATCCAGGTGGATCCCGGCGATATGAAGCGTCTTGACGGGGGCACCCTGACGCGGCTGACCGGCAGGATGGAGGCCATGAACCGTCAGCGCATCGACAGTTTCATTACGTCCGTTTCCCAGCAATACGGGCATTTGGCGAACCAGGAAGTGCAAAACCTGCGGCAGTCGGCCGTCTACACGAACGGGACCGCGCCCGATGGCGTGCTGGATGCGGCGCAAAGGAACATTGAGGGGGCGGAAAGGCAGGTGTTGCAGACGATTGGTTCTCATTTCCGCACCACCGACATGACCGGGCAGCAGATGCTGGCGGAACTGGGCACGGTGCCCCGCTTCAAGGAACTGCTGGACGGCACCTTTGGCGTGGCTTTGGGCAAGAACATGCTGACCATCGGTGCGCACACAAGCATGGTCATGGACCAGTTTGAAGATCAGAAGGCGCATTACGACCTGCCCGGCCTGCAGGAGCGCATGCGCAAGCAGCCGGGATTTGAGAATTTCAATGCCGAACGGTTCATGAAGGCCGTCATTGTCTTCCACGACATCGGCAAGTCGCTGTGCAACGGCGACAACGCGCGCCAGCACGAGTTCACGCTGCCCATCCTGCGCGACACCATGAAGACCATGGGCTTCAACGAGCAGGAAATCCGGCTGGCCGCCAATCTTGTGGATAACGACCTGCTTGGCGAATGGCAGGCCGGCAAGCGGCATGACGTGGGTGAAGTACGCGGCGGCCTGCGCGCGCTGGCCCAGGATTCCGGGGTTGCCCCGCGCGACTACCTCACCATGCAGAAGCTCTTCTACATCAGCGACGCCAGTTCCTACCCTCCGCTGCGCGCCGCGTTCATGGACACGGACGCCAACGGCAAGCTCCATTTCACCCAGAACAAGACGGACAGCGTCATCCAGTCCTTTGACACCCAGTTTGGCACAATGGGCGAGGACATCAAGACAACGCTGTTCTCCACCGCCGCGCTCGCCGGCAACGAAACGTATCCTGTCAGCCTGTTCAAGCAGGACTTTTCCAAAAAGGCCTACAACGTCTATGACATGTCGCGGACCCTCGTGGAGAACAAGCCGCAACTGGAAGCCGCCATTGCCCAAATGCCGGCGGCCATGCAGCCTGCCGCGCGGGCCCGGCTGGCGCAGGCCATGGAAATGGCCGAACTGGCCGTCAAGATGGATGCCGACCACTGGTCGTCGGAACACACTCAGGGCATCATCGTCGCCCGGCTGGAAATCCGGCAGGCGGGCATTTCCGCCATGCTGCCGCGGACGCTGTCCGGCGCTGACGGTGGGGCCGTCTATTTTGGCCAGCTCGAAGGGCTTGCCAGTCTGCGCGGCCCCGGCAGCCCGACCGAACGCTTTTATGCCCTGGTGGACGCCAAGGGCGGCAGCTCTCACCTCATCCAGGATCTCGGGCAGTGCCAGGTCATTTCGTCCTGGTGCCCCACAAGCCTTGCGGTCAAGGGCTATCTGAACAGGTCCCGTGCCGTGTCCGAGGAACACTATTTCATGGCCACCCACGATCAGCACGGCGCCGTCACGGACAAGCCCGCCGAATGCTACGACCGCTTTGCCCACGCGCCGCGCGAATACTGGGAGGAGCTCAACCAGAACTATGCCGGGGGAGACGGCAGCGACAAGTATGCCTTTGCAACCGTGAATGCCTCCCGGGCGCCCATCCAGCAGGCGCGCACGGCGGATACGTCGCTGTTTGACACGTCCCTGCGCTATCAGATGGCCATGCAGATGGAAATGCTCTCCAACTTCGAGTTTCCGGGCAACAACCCCGCACGGGGCGAGGTGATCCTGCACCGGGTGGAAGGCAATGGCGTGCTTGGCATGTACGGCATCGACGCCACACAGCCCGGCTCCCACGGCGTCATGAAGCGCAGCGCCGCAGATTCCGCCTCCATCATCTGCCCTGTCCTCGGCGCGGGCGGGCTCGACGCCACAACGCAGACCGTGCCCTATTACCGGATTGTCAACAGCTTCTTCCTCGGCGCGCAGGGTACAGGGCCTCTGGCCGGGGGCAGCCTGCTGCATACGGATAGCCAGCGCGAAATCGTGTTCATGAGTGACGGGCTTGACGTGACCTACCAGGGCAACGGCAACACCCTCGTCCACGAGTTCATGGATTCCTACCAGCCCCCGTTTGTCCCGCCTGCCGGCAATGTGCAGGCCTGAGTCCGTGAGCACGCCAACCCGTAACAAGCCGGAGGAAAACAGCCATGTTGCCCATTGAATCTGCCGAATATACGTTCCTGGAAGGAGCCCCCGCCCTGCGACTCGTCATCGGGGGCCGGGAGGCATTTATCTGCGACGTCCGGCCCGCCCTGCTTGAGGCGGGCTATGTCTACCTCATCAGCATGACGCCCGGTTTTCAGTGGGAGGACGAACTGCCCGTGCTGACCATCCCCCCCACCCCCGGGGTCTGCTCCGTCCCGCTGGCCTTTCCCGGCGTGACCGACGACCCCGGCGTGCTGCGTCTGGCCCGCGATTTTGCCGCCCGCCTGCAAAGCCCGGAACCCTTCACCCCCGGCGCTGTCATCCCCGGAGCCGGCACCCCCGGAGCCGCCGCACGGCCGCCGCACTCCGCTGGTGCTCATCCCCGCTCGTGAGGGAACGGGTGTGAATGGTTCCTTTGCGGATGTAAACGGTAGTCTCATCCCCGCGCGCGTGGGGAACGGTTTTCTTTCAGTAGTGACTGAAAAAGCTCGGAGGTAAAACGGCTTGGATTTACTTTGACCACAATGCCCAGTGTCGCCAGCTCGTTTTTTCTCCCTACGCGCACTCTGTCCCAGATCTGTCTTAAAACCCCCTTGGTCGTGTTGCGAGCAAAAAACCGAAACCGACGCTCCCAGGATCGCATCACCTGTTTAAGCTTGTCTGCCAGCCGTTCTGATGGTGAACGCCATGCGCCGTCCCGTGCCATGCGCCACGAGGCAGCGTCAAATTCCTCCAAAATGGCCTTAGATACGTCGGCGTGCATTTCGCGGATCAGCGATTCAAGCTTGCGGCGGTATGCCGCTCTGATTCCTGGATTGGAAGAGACGTTGCGCAAGGTTCGGACGCGAAGGGAATCCATAACCATGCCCTTTCCGCGAACCGAATGTTGACAATCTCACAGACGGGGGAGTATATTGGATACATCCAAAACGGCGTCATCTCGCATGATCAGGTTCGGGAAACCGTATAAGGCGGGGGAAATCTCCCCCGCTGAATGCCCTGAAGGCACAGAGATAACGCCGTTTTCTTTTGCGTCATACGTCAATCTTTTGGTGTATCCAGCACTGCCTTCATGTGCCATATTGCAAGCGCTGTACTTCGGCTCGACGCCTACGCTTTCCGCCACATCCACAATGACCTCGCATGGCCCGGTGCGGGTATCCACAGTCTTTCGGAACTCATGAAAGGCTACAGCGTTATCTGTCCGTTCCTTGTGCAGTTCATTGCGACGGTATTTTCCTGTTTCAATGATATCCGGCATGTGAGGCACCAGTTCAGCTTTTAATTTATCCCGAACCATACCGCGTTTGACTTCCTGCCATGTCCCACCCGTGAAATGCGCTTCTATTTCCCCTTCATTCGTTTTTACCTTCACATACCTCCCCTGCAATTTCTCCCGAAAGTATGCATGAGCGGCTTTCTTATGGTCGCCGCCGTTCTCTTTCAGCAGATCTTCATAACGGGCTCATCCCCGCGCGCGTGGGGAGACCGGTAACTGAGTGCTCTATCATTTCTGAATATTACACTCATCCCCGCGCGCGTGGGGAGACCGGACACTCCAGATTCTCACGCGTTTGATTTCTCTCGTCATCCCCGCCCGAGCGGGGAGACCGGGCTTTGCTCTTCCGGAGTCAGTCCCTTCTGTATGCGGATCATTCCCCCGTGTGCGGGGGACGGTGACGCGTGGGCATGGTTCGGCCTCAGACGCGGCATCCCCGTACATGTCCAGAAAACGCTTTCCGTTCTCTCAACACGGTTTTCTGCATCCAACGCTGCATACGGGGAACGGGGTTTTCTGCGGCGGTCCGGATGCAGCAGGCCGGGCCGTGGTTTCCTTTGCCCAGCGCCGCTGCTGCTGCCAGCCTTCCTGATGCGCCGTCCCGGCATGCCCGAATAACCAGCCGGTGCCGCCGGTGTTCTTGTCCGGGCTTCACGGCGCCATCCGCTGTCAGTACGGCTTCCGGCAACGTGCGTCATGCCGTTTTCGGCCTGCCATCCAGGCGCGTTTTGCGTCTGGCGTCCGGCTTTCTCAGCGCAGTTCCGGGGGGAGCTGCCGGCCTTCGCGTTCTGCGATGTAGGAGGCGAGGCAGTGTCTGTCTTCCCAGAAAAAGAGGCTGTCGACGAGGCTGCACGGCCAGGAGCGAAGGCCGCCCACATGCCAGCGCCAGGCGCGCGAGGACAGGGTTTCGTCCGGCCAGCCGCCGAGCAGCGCGTTGACGAGCTGGTCGGCGGCGATGAGCACGGCCTTGCCCCAGGTCACGGCCGGGCCTCAGACGCTGTTGCCGTGGTGCTTCCGGCAAGGGCAGCCTCCACCTCTTCCACGGTTGCGGCGGCTTCCACAGCGGCCTTGCGCCGGCCGCCACGTTCCATTTGCAGGGCCTTGTGCGCCAGGGCGCCGCCCGTGTAGAGCGCAAGAAATCCGGCCGCATCGAACGTGAGGCGCACCAGCTCGCCGCCTGCTTCGGGGGTGTAGCTGCGGTAGGCGTTCCAGGTCACGGACGCCGGCAGCGTTGTCCCGGCGTCAAGGCTGGCCGGCATGGACAGGGCAAGCAGCGCCATGTTGGCGGTGTCGGCAAAATTCTGCTGGTCAAAGCTATCATATGAAAAATGCAGCGGTTCCGGCGTGCCGGTACCCGGGTCCACGGTGTAGCTGAAGCCGGCCAGAATGGCGGCCGAGGTCTCCTTGTCGATGCGCAGGCGTGCGGAAGATCTGGCCAGTGCCAGCTGTTCTTCTTCTGTGGGCGGCGCTGGGGCTGCCTCCTGTTCCACCTGTTCGGGATGTTCCTGCGCATGGGCAGCAACGTCCGCATACAATTCGGCGAACGTTCCTTCATTGGGAACATGATACGGCAGCCCGTTGTACTCAACGACATAGGAAGCATCCTGACGGAGGATGATTTTTCCTTCTTTATTCCACATCACTTGTTCCATCCTTCTGATCTCCGTTAAGCAATTCTCCAGAAGAGGCCGACGTCATCAGCTCCAGGATGGTAGGATGGCTGCACCATCAGCGTCCCTCCGGAAACTGTTCCCGACGCGCGTATTGTGTTTTCAGTAGTAAGAAAAAAGTACAGATATGTTCCGCCGGATGGCGCCTGGATCTGCCATGCGCCTGACGGCCTTGCAGCCGCGACGCGATAGGCCTGCACATTGGCGCTGCCTGCTGACGCTGCATAGCCTGCACTGGTGGCATAACTGGCGCTGGAGGCCGTGCCGGCCGAGGTGGCGTAACTGGCGCTGGAGGCCGAGTCTGCCGAGGTGGCGTGCCCGGCATTGGAGGCCGTGCCGGCCGAGGTGGCGTAATTGGCACTGGAGGCCGAGTCTGCCGAGGTGGCATGCCCGGCATTGGTGGCGGTGGTGGCTGTGGCCGCGTTGCCGGTGATGCTGCAGTTGAGGCTGTCGGCCCAGGTGCCGTCGCCGCGCAGGGGCTTGCCCTGCCTGCCTGCTGCCGGTGCGGGCACAAGACCGGCGGAACCCGCGGCACTTGCCGTGGCTCCGGTCATGGCCTTGATCAGATCGGCCTGTTCCGGAATTGCGGCCTTCACGTCGGCCATGAGCTGGCGGATGGCGTTGTTGATGCCCGAAGGCGGACAACCCTCGGCAATGTTGATGCCCGAAATGGCGGTGTTCAGATCGGGATTGGTGTTGTAATCGCTGACGGCCATGCAGCCCTCCTTTTTGTTGCATGATGACGCATGAACGCTGCGCGGCACAGAGGAACATGCAGAAAGGCCGCTTTTTTTGTCCGGCATATTGTGGCATAATGCGCCGCAGCACGCCGGTGTGAGCCGCACCAGGACGTGTGCAGGCCCGGCCATGTCATACCCGCCAGGGCCGGGATCACCGGTGCCGGAACCGCCGGTGCCGGAGGGATGGCCTGCACGTTTCAGTGACTGTCAGCGGCGTACCCTGGCCGGAATCGCCAGTGCCGGAGCTGCCGGCTGCCAGAGCCGCCGGCTGTCGGAGGGACGGCCTGCGCTGTGTGGCGATGGCCTCCGGGGCCGGGCAGGCGGGGTTTGCATCGCTGCCGGGATGGGACGCGTTGTTGTGTTGCGGCACGCCG
>CALUZP010000158.1 GCA_944325325.1 uncultured Desulfovibrionaceae bacterium | reverse complement strand
CTGGTCTGGTTCGGCCGCCATGTCTGTGACACCCGCAAACCCCGCTGCAACGAATGCGAAATGGCGGAATACTACCCTTCAGCACAGCCTACCACCACGCAGTCCGGCGCATGACGCCTGTGCCGGTACTGGTCAGTGCCTCCAAAAGCGTGAAGAACGGGATCAGTACACATGACATGTCAAAAAAACGACGCCCGCTGTCCCAACAGGCAGTGACGCCTCTTCCTGCGGGCCGGTCTGGCGTCACCCGCAACGCCTCTGCCCCAACAGACGAGGGCTCTCCTTCCGCTGCCGGCCACCGGAACGCAACCGCTCCCCGCGGTAACAACGGCTTGCGGACGCACCCGGAAGGCAGCATGCCGGCCAGACTGCAGGACAGAGCACCCAAGCGGCAGCCCCCGGCAGTGCAGCTTGTACGCTGTGCAGACGGCAGGTTCCTTCCTGAAGACAGACATAGCAGCCTTGCGGATCCAATGCCTGCGTGACCGCAGCCCCTCTGCCCTGTCATATCCAGAGGCAGTGCTGCATGCAGCGCACGCAGTTCCGGCCTTATCGCCGGGCAGAGGAGCTGCTCTGTACTCTGCTGAACAGGCGACAAGGCCGCCCCATGCCCCTGACAGGCAGAAACGAGCCAGTCCCCCCGGGAGTCTTCCGGCCTGCCGCGCAAACACCATACCCGGGCACAGTGGCTGCATGCGGCCTTGCTGCCCTGCGCCTGAAGCCCTGACCGGCTACTGGTACCAGCAAGACCGAGGGCTTCGCTTGATGCCCCGCGCCTGAGTTCCGAGCAACTCCAGCCCGGGACGCTTCGTCTTCCGTCTGCACGCCTTGCGCAGCGCCTCAGGCCCGGACGTCTTCTTCCGGGCTGCCGCCACAGCACGCCACGCTTGCACAGCCCTCCCCTGCCAGCCTATACTGACCCCCAGCCCGGTGTTTTGCACGCAACAGGAAAACTGCCCCCTTGCCCTCCTGACGATCCCGGGTTATCTGTCCGCTTACACCGGTCAACCGTATACCGATAACCTCTTTTTATTCAGGAACTGTTATGATTCGCTCGATACTTGTCACCCTGCTGGGGATGTGCCTGCTGTTCGGCGCACCCGTCACGTCCGCTGCGGCAGACGCCATGCTGGCGGACATTCAGCGCACCTACGATACAATGCAGCGCTTCAGCGGCGATTTTGTTCAGGAACTGCAGCACCTGGAAAGTGGTGCTGTCGAACGCCGGGAAGGCGTCCTGGTGTTTGAAAAGCCCCTGCGCATCCGCTGGGAAACCAAAGCTCCGTTCACGGAACTGCTGCTCGCCACGGACAACGATGTCTGGGATTACCTGCCCGACGAGGAAGTCGCCTACCGCTATGGTCTTGATGTCGTGAAGGACTCCAGTTCCATTCTCAAAGTCGTCACAGGACAAAGCCGGCTGGATACCGACTTTGACGTAGAGCGCGAAGCCGATCGCGACGGCCTGGCCGTCTACCGGCTCTATCCCAAAAACCCGACCACCCAGCTTGTAGAAGCCGTGCTGCTGTTTGAACCCTCGACAAAACTTCTCCGGCAGGCGGACATCGTGGACTTCTATGGCAATACAAACCGCATCACCTTTACCAGGCTGACCCCTGACGCCAAAATTGCCGCTGGCGCATTCCGCTTCACCCCGCCGGACGGGATCAGCGTCGAGGATCGCCGCGGCCAGCCCATGGAGCAGCATTAACCCCCGTCCAGCCGCCACTTCCGGCGGCTGGCAGTGTTCTGTCTCAGAATATGTGCTGGCTTGACCTGCGCGTACCGTGCCGCTTGCCCATGCAGGCAGTACACCAAACGGCATAACTGCCAGAAATACATAAAGGGAGCTACGCCCCCGGCAAGCTCCCCTGAACCCCCTCTTTACCTGCCATGTTCTGACGGCAGGTTCCCCGAACGCACTGAAGCCGCTGGCAATACTCTCAGGGCCTCGATGATCACCATGCAGCGATCATCGAGGCCCTTTGCTGACTGGCTTCATAACGAAGCACGCCCGGATTTGCCGGTATTGCATATGTTCTTCATTCAGGCCGGTTCACCCGGCATCTCGGCAGGAAAGGAACAGCCATCCTGAACAGCGCTGCAATCAGACGCTGCACGCAGCCGGGAAATCCCGGACTGCTGAAGCCGGAAACAAGGCCGTGTCAGGCTCGGCGGCTGCGGAACCAGGAGGACTGTGGCACGAAACGCGAAAGCGGCTGCAGCGCCGCCTGCCACGGAAGTCTTTCGGGCTCTTCGGCAAACACGCGCCTGCCGGCCAGGGTGTTGGCCAGCCCGCGCTTGATGGCAATAGCCCGGAGGGGATCAGCGTCCAGATCCTCAAGGTGATGTGTCAACGCCGGAGCCCTGGGGAACAGCCGGAACCGTCCGCCTGCTGCGACACGCGGCCCAAACGGGATGAGGCGCTTGAGCAGGCCGGGCACATGAGTGGGACGCAGACGCTCCAGAATGTGCACCCGGTCAGGATACAATCGCGAGGCAAGATACTGCTCAGGATGGCCGTCCCAGTCGAGCAACTCCGGGGTATCTTTCAGGAACGGGCCGTCCAGCAGCAAAAAATCCACGGCCAGTGAATGGTAGCGCTCAACCCATACGGCGGCGGCCGCAGGGCGCTGCTCCCGGCGCATGGAGGCCAGCGCCGCGTCAATCAACGCGTCGCCCAGCAGCCAGAAGTCCGCTTCAATAAACAGAAACGCGGAAAAATCACCGCAGCCTGCCGCGGCGCGGTATCCGGCCTGCACCAGGGATTTCGCGCCGTTGATATGCCCCGCGTTATTTTCGACAGGGACATAACGCCCTGCGGCACGCAGGGCCTTATCCGCAACAAAACCATCTGCCGCGCCGTTGTGCACCACAAACAAGGTATATTCATGGCGCGTCCAGGTAGTACGGATAATTCTGACCAGCCCCTCTGCATCAAGCAGACGCGAATAGACGCGTAAAATGACCGCAACTCGTTCCTGCCCGGCCACACCATGCCTCCTGATTTGTCCTGCTCCTGTTCTGTTTGTCTGCAAGTGCCCATCGCCTGCCTGAACGCTCCGGCGCACAGACTGCCTTACAGCAGGGACATCTGGGTTCTGCTGACCTTTGTGTGCCGCACAAGCCTCGTCCGTACGACAAGATCCGGCAGCAGCGTCAGGAAGCGCGACGGTGCAAGCGTCAGTTCCCGTCCGTACAGGCGCCGCCGTGCGGCGTGCGAGGCATACACCGCTTCCGACGCCCGGGTAACGCCCACATACAGAAGACGGCGTTCTTCCTCCAGCTCTTCAGGACGGGCCGCCAGCAGCGCTTCGACGTCAGCACCCGGCGCGGTCAGATCCGGACCGGCAAAAGGCAGGATTCCCTCTTCCAGCGCCGGCAGAAACACGGCTCTGAATTCCAGTCCCTTGGCGGCGTGCACCGTCATGATGCGCACTTTTTCTCCGGCTTCACGCGCCAGATCCAGCTCCTGGCGCAGGCAGATCCAGTCAAGCAGTGCCGTCCAGCTCCCTGTCTCGCGCCAGCGCTGGCGCAGTTCACGGAACGCTGCCAGATCACGCACCAGCGGATCAAACGGTGGTGTGGATGACAGCGCGTCCAGCACCGCGTCAGGACCTTCATGCCATATACCGGAAGCCAGCACGGGCAGTTCCGCCGGAGCAGACTCCGGCAACGCCACAGGGCGCTCCAAAGCCCGTGCAGCCAGCGCCAGCATGAGCGCGACCCTGGGTTCGTTCCAGAAGGCCTCGGCTTCCGGGACGGCCACAGGGATCCCCCTGGCAAACAGGGCCTCGCGCAGAGGAGGCATCAGGGCTTTCAGGCGGACAAGCACGGCCAGTTCCCCAGGGCTGCACGAACCGGCAAGCGGATCGTCCTGCCGGCGCGCATCAGCCAGCGTGTGGGAGGTTGATCCCAGCAGTCTCCCGATTTCCCCGGCAATCCAGGAGGCCTCCCGCGCCGCATCCGGAGCACTGAACAGTTTGAGCCGCGCAGGGGTTTCCCGGGCGGCACGCAGAAGACCACACACGCCTCTGCCTGCCAGAATGGCCTGGGCTGAAGTCAGTATGGCGCTCCCTGCGCGGTAACTTTCCTCCAGGGTAATCGTGCGCAGTCCGGGCCAGAACCCAGCCAGAACGGCAGCCACATCAGGCTGTGCGCCGCGAAATCCATAAATGGCCTGATCCGGGTCGCCGATCCCGAAAAAGCCATGCCCGTCCGGCGGCAGCAGCGCGCGGATCAATGCCAGCTGCAACGCCGAAAGGTCCTGGATTTCATCGACGAGCAAGGTCTCCCACGGGGGCGTGACCTCGCCGGCCACAAGCCTTGCCAGCCAGTTTTCCAGCAGATCGGTATAGTCAGCCAGTCCTCGTGCACGCTTCCAGGCTGTATAGCGCGAAAGCATGTCCTGATCCGCACTGTCAGGCGCTGTCAGGCGTTCCCGGCAGAGCGACAGGCGGTCAAACGCCGCACGAAGGGTTTTGCCGTCTGCCTGTCCGGCACCTGCCGCACGCGCAAACGCTGCCCGCGCTGATTCTTCGCCAAGGATGACCGGCCGCTCTCCCGGCCAGAACGTCAGTGCCAGAGCGTGCAGGGTGTCGGCTGCCGGCATGGCGCCGTTGGGAAAGGCCGCGGCCAGCCGTTCACGCAACTCGCCAGCCGCACGCCGGGTAAATGTTACAGCAGCCAGGCGATCTGCCGGAAGGCCTTCGCCAAGCAGGCGTTCCATGCGGCCGATGAGCGTACGCGTCTTGCCTGCACCGGGCCCGGCCAGCACCAGCACAGGCTCCGGGCCTGCCATGATGGCCTCGTGCTGGGCAGCACTCCACCGTGTTGCAGGCGCCTTCAAAGCGCCTGAGGATTCGCCTGGCGCGGGCATGACCGCTTCTGCGGCATCTGCAGCGTCCACAGCGTCCGAAGAAGCGGGCACCGCTGCCGCGGGAGGTGTGTCAGGCGTGGGCGTCTGCAAAGGCAGAGAAGGTCCCTGCGTCTGAGTGCTGCCACAGGCTTCCGCGCCCTCCGGCAAAGGCTCCTCCTGCAAAAGGCGCTGTCCTGAAGCCGCCTTTTTTCTGCGGACTGTCGTACCACGCCCGGACCGGCCGGCCTGTATGGTATCTTCAGGGGCAGACAGGCCTGAACTGCCCGAAGCCTCAGCCTCCGTTATGCCGCTTCTGTGAGATCCCGATGACGCGCCGGACGGCAGCAGGGAACATTCACCGGCTCCCGGCCCGGCAGACAGCAGCCCCTGACGGATCCGGCGGGAGCCGCACAGCCGTTCGCGCTCCTCGGGCGCAAACACCCGCACGACACCGTATTCGCCGTCATAGCCACCCTGACGGAACACATGACCCTGCCGCATTCTGGACACGGCTTCGCCCAGCAAGTCCCATTCGTGGCGCAGCGCCGCTTCAGGCAGATCACAGAGAATGGACAGCTCCGGCCCGAGCCTGCCCACAAGCTCCGCACAGCGTGCCCTGACCCGGGCACTTTTGGCGCCAACGCCCATAAGCTCACCCACCAGCTCGGCCAGCGGAATCAGTGAAACAAAGTCCGTGCCGGCCGGAGGCTGCGGCGCCGTTCTGTCAGCCAGAGCCATGACCCGGTTCAGCACTCCGACCGTCAGCTCCCGGCCGCATACGGGGCAACGGTTGTGCAATTTGCGGGTTTCCTGCGGCTCGAGCACCACATGACAGGCCCGGTGGCCATCCAGATGATACTTGCCCTCTTCAGGAAAGAACTCCAGTGTGCCGCGCCAGGCGCAGTCGCCGGCCGGAGCCTCACCGGCTGCGGCACGGCGCAACGCGCCAAACAGGCCGTCATACGACGGAGTTCCCGCAAACACCGTTGCCTCTCGCCCCAAGTTCTCGCCGGAATGCGCGTCTGAACTCGAGACCATAACCATGCGATCCAGGGCGCTCCAGCAGCGGTTCATGTCCGGATCGGAGGACAGCCCTGTCTCTACAGCAAAAATATGCCCGGTCAGGTCGCCAAAGCACGCTTCCACGCTGTCAAAACCCGATCGTGAGCCAAACAGCGAAAACCACGGCGTCCAGATGTGTGCGGGGATCAGCACGCCCCGTTCGTCTGTCTCGAGGACCATTTCGAGCAGATCATGCGAATCAAGGCCAAGGATGGGCCGGCCGTCGGAGGCCAGGTTGCCGATTTGCTCGAGTTTGCGGCACAGGCGGTCCACACTGTCAAGATCCGGCAGGTAGACCAGATTGTGCACCTTGCGGACTGCACCGTCCTTTTTGTAGATGGAGCTGATTTCCGCCTCAAGAATGAACAGCGGCCCCCGCGGATCGCCTCCTCCGGCAGGAGCCGTGTATCCTGGCGCTTCATGGGCGATGTCGGGCGCGTCCTTGAGCCTGTACAGTCCCGACGCGTCATCACGGACAAGCAGCGTGCGCAGTTCCTCACGCCATCCGGGATGCGTAAAATCTCCCGTTGCCGTCACAGCAAGCCCCTTGAGGCGGCTCCAGGCAGCCAGATGCGGCACGGTCAGCCTCGAGCTTGTCGCCCTGGAAAAACGGGAGTGGATGTGCAGATCCGCAAGAAACGCGCCCATGACCGCTATGCTCCTGCCTTGCCGGCTTCGCGGCCGACCAGATCGTACAGGTATTGCCCATACTGGTTCTTGCCCAGCGGCTCAGCCAGCCTGCGCACGTCGTCAGCCGTAATATAGCCCATGCGCCAGGCAATTTCCTCAAGGCAGGCGATGTGCAGTCCCTGCCGCGTCTCCACCGCACGCACAAAGGACGCCGCGTCAAGCAGCGCGTCATGAGTGCCGGTGTCAAGCCAGGCAATGCCGCGGCCCATCAGTTCGACATGCAGATCGCCCCGGGCAAGATAGGCCTTGTTGACGTCGGTGATTTCGAGCTCGCCGCGGGCCGACGGCTTGATCTGCCGGGCAATGTCCACAATGTCCGTATCGTAGAAATACAGACCGGTGACCGCATAATTTGATTTGGGGTGCTTCGGTTTTTCTTCGATGCTGCGCACCTGCTGATTTTCGTCAAATTCCACAACGCCGTACCGTTCGGGATCCATCACATGATACCCGAAAACCGTGGCACCGTGTTCGCGTTGCATGGCTGACTGCATCATGACTGACAGCCCGTCGCCAAAATAAATGTTGTCCCCAAGGATCAGGCAGGCGTTATGGCCACGGATAAAATCTTCCGTCAGCAGAAAAGCCTGGGCGAGCCCTTCAGGACGCGGTTGGGCCACATAGCGCAGCGAGCAGCCCCACTGGCTGCCGTCACCGAGCAGTTCCCTGAACAGATCCTGCTGATCCGGGGTGGTGATGATGGCAATGTCCCGGATACCCGCCAGCATCAGTGTGGACAGCGGGTAATAAATCATGGGCTTATCATAGATGGGCATAAGCTGTTTGCTGACGCTGCGCGTAAGCGGATAAAGACGCGTGCCTGAACCGCCTGCGAGAATGATGCCTTTCCAGTCTTTCATGAATAACCTGCTTTTATGGCTAAAGGGATCTGCAACTTGTCAGGAGCAGGGCTCTATGGCCGTTTCGTTTGAACTGTTTTCATTTCAAACGGCACGCCCTCCACACGAGTAAAAAACGCGTGGTTCCCTTGCCTGTATATACTCCCGCATCCGTCAGAATGGTCGCGTTTCGAGTGAAACGCCTGTGGCTGTGATGTTAGAAAAGGACGTTCTGTATTTCAAGACTACGGGTTATGCCCGCATCAACAGGGAACAAGGTAGGCTGTGCTGCTTATCCTGTTCAAAGCGCCGAGGCTCGTGAGTTGCACGAATGCAGAACGTCTCCTTTTTTCCTGACCCGAAGTTCCTGCCCGCCTCCGTCCTGACACAGGACTGTTTATGCTTGCTGTACGGCCTGCGCCATACCTGCCGTCCCATCAGCGGCCCTGTCGGACAGCGTGCGTGTCTCAGCGCCAGATCCATAGGGCAGCCACTGCGGTCCTTCGGCAAGCCGGGCTCTGTCAGCCGCGTCACCACCTTACCCCTGAACGCCGCACACTGCATACTAAAAGAGCGGTTGCGCATGGACGCAACCGCTCTTCTTTGTGATGACTCCCGGTTACCGTCCCCTGCTGTAATCCGCAGACCCCTCAAGCTCCGTTTCGATCTCAGCACGGACTTCCTCTAAGTCAATGACCAGCGGCTTGCGCAACGTGAATCCACTGGGATCAAGCCATTCCTCGTCATCCGAATGGCGGCCGTCATAGAACACGTTATCGAGGACACGGTAGTTCTTTGTACCAAGCACGTTATCCCAGTCTGTAACCACGAACTGGAACTTTTCGGGAGAAAAATCTTCCACGTTGTCCCAGACCCAGCGGAACGTGCAGGTTTCATTGTCATAACCGAGCACAGCCAGATACCGGGCCTTGCTGCCAAGATACATGCGGCTGCGCAGTGTGTAAATATCTCTATACAACAGGGTGGCATTAAAATCTACAGGCTTGCCGTCTACCGTCAGCAAGATGTGCGCTTTTTCATTGATGCGCATGCCAAAGGTCCGCGTCGCACCGCGACGCCACCAGTTGAGGCATTTTTCCGTATATTCATCGCTGGCGTTGTTACGCAACACTTCCGCTGTCTGGCTGGATATGGGGTGCAGGGCAAGATCGCAGCTCAACCCGCTGACTTCAAAGACAACTCTCATGACAAACGCCTCCGCTCTGCGAATGGTTTCGAATAGTCAGGGACGGTTTGACGTCCGCTTGCAGTGTTCACGGGGTCCGGAATCTTTTCTTCATTCTGGCACGGACAGGCAAACATGACAAGAGAAAACCACCCGCCGGCTTGTCTGCCCACCCGTGCGCCACAGTCTGTACCATTCCCAAACGTCTACCACACACATATGCCAACCCTCTCCCCTGACAGGGAATACTTTTCCCCGTCGAACCCTGCTGAAAGCCTCCGGCCGTATTCCGGACACGGTTTTCTGCAGCGGATACAGGGAAAGCCTCTTGCACTCCATGCAGTGTGAAATGGACACGCCACCCTGCACCAAGGCGCACCATGTCTGACAGAGGCTATGCAAAAGGCTATGGTCATATTGTCCGATCACACGACCGCCATATCCGGATCTGTACCAGCGGTATTTTTATTTTTTATATATATTTTACATAAAAACATACAGTAGCATGACATACGGACAGTGCTCATCGACACGTCTGGCAACCGAAATTTTTCTCTTCCAGGCATGCTAACCCACGGAATTACCTTCATTCACTCTTGACACGTGCTTGTGGACTGTTATTCTCCTGTCCTTGACAGATTTGTCACATCGTCTGCGGCGTTCTCTTACGCCGCTTTTTGCGTTTACCATCAACACCGTGAGATTCCCATGTCCGACGTCCGCTCTGCCATCACTGATGCCGTCAACTTCTACGGCTCCACAACACCCCTGGAACTGATCCGTCAGTTCGGTTCTCCCCTGTATGTCTATAACGAAAACGTCCTGCGGGCCTGCTGCCGGGATCTTCTCGGATTGTCCAGCCATCCCGGTTTCCGGGTCAACTATTCGGCCAAGGCCAACACCAATCCTGCGTTGTTGAAGATCATCCGTGAAGAAGGATGCGTCGTCGACGCCATGTCTCCTGGTGAGCTGTACATGGAACGACTGGCCGGCTTTACGCCGGATCAGATTCTGTATGTCTGCAAC
>CALUZP010000157.1 GCA_944325325.1 uncultured Desulfovibrionaceae bacterium | reverse complement strand
GTCCCTACGCCTTTCAGGATCCAGACTGCCGGCGAGCGCTCCATCAGGGCGCGCAAAGCGCCGACGCGGTCACGCTGGACGGCGTCCGTGCTCCAGTCAAGCAACCGTGCGGCTTCACCAGGATGTGGGGTCAGCACGTCCGTGGGGCGAAGCCTGGCAAGTGTCCCGGGCGACAGCGAGACAAGGCCGTCAGCATCAACGACCGCATGAGGCCGATCCTCCAGGGCAAGCAGGCCGTCCAGCAGGGCCGTGACACCAGGCTCGCGGCCCATGCCGGGCCCGGTAACCAGTGCGGAGCAGCGCTGCATGGCCGTGGCCAGCCTGTCCAGCTGTCCGGCGCACCAGCTGTCTCCAGGCAGGAACAGACGCATGACCGTCGGGTCGTCCCCCATGCGGGCCAGGGCGCTTTCCGGCGCGGCCAGCGTGACCAGGCCCGCACCGGTGCGCGCCGCACCCCGGGCAGCCAGCTGGGGGGCTCCTGCATACCGTTCGCATCCACCGGCGATCAGCACATGTCCGGCCCTGCCCTTGTGGGCGTAAGAGGCGGGATCTGGCAGTACGCCGGCGTCTTCCGGCGTAAGGCGCCTGAACGAGGGTGGGAAGGCTTCGCGTACCCTGTGCGGAATGCCGATGCGTCTGATCAGAAGTTCGCCGACATAAGGGGCCGCATGGGGCAGGATGAGCCCCGGCTTGGCCGCCTCAAAAGTGACTGTCAGCGTCGCCCTGACGGCTTCAGGACCGGGCAGGCCGGTGAGGCCCGAGAGCCCGGAAGGAATGTCGATGGCCACAACGGGCGTGCGTGCAGCCAGTTCGTTGACGGCCTGGACGCAAGCCAGTTCAAGCGGGCGGAGCGTGCCGCCAAAGCCAGTGCCCAGCAGGCCGTCGATGAGCAGATCCGGGGACGTTTCCCGGAAGGTGGCCAGCCAGCGCCTGACAGGCTGAAACAGGACGCCGCAGCGCCGGGCAAGACGCAGGTAGCGCCCTGCATCCCCTTTGGCCGCATGCAGCGGGCGGGTGTGCACCACCAGCGGGCTTGCGCCCTCATCCAGCAGATGGCGCGCCAGGCAGGCCGCGTCACCGCCGTTGTTGCCGGCGCCCATGAGCAGCAGGATCCGTTTGCCCCGCAGGGAGGCAAAGCGCTGCTGCAGCACATGCAGCACTTCCCGGGCCGCGTTTTCCATCAAGACGCTGCCAGGCAGGCCAAGCCGGATGGTTTCCTTGTCCCAGACGCCCATTTCGGCGGGGGCGGGCAACGCGTCGGACATGTCGATTCTCCTGTATTTGCCGTGTGGGTGTTCTGCATAATCAGCACCGTCATTGCCCATCGGGAATCATACGGTGGGGCAGTTCAGGGCATGCACGTCAGCTTGCCCTATCCTGCGCCAGGTTGCAAGAAGAGGAAAGGCCGCAAGATACCGTTTGTGGCGGCAGGCTGCCAGGCCGGGCAGGCCACTGATGCCTGCAACAACGTGTCCGTGGGCAGTGGCTTGCTGACGTCCGGCGGTGTGGCCGGGGCAAGCTCGCTTGCCGCGTACACCCGGCGCTGCCGTGCCCGTGCGTAGAAGACATTGGCGGTATATGTTCTCGAGGAACAGTCCCCTTGCACCGCACCTGTGCGTGGGAGACTCCATGCACTGTGGACAGATGAACTGGCTATCGCCCCGGGCCGTGTCCGTGTGCGGGCGACACCGGCTTGGACGTCTCCAGGAAGACGGCGAAGACAAACAGTACCCGTGCACAGAAAACACCGGATGCCACGCCACCGGAACCATCAGAAATGAGGCAGGTGCGCCTCCGTGTGTGGAATGTTTCGGAAGGATAAAAAGGGCAGCAGGCCGCACAAGACTGCAGCGTATTCAGCGTCTGTCGGCGCATATGGCCATGTGGACGCATCCAGGGACTGCACGGCTGCATGCAGGGGCCTGCATCATAACCAGAGGTGCTTGCCGGATGGCGTGATGGGCAGAGGGCTTGTTGCGGCAGGCCAGGAGTGGTGCGGAGGGGGCGGCACAAGCCTGCCACAGGCGCTGCCAGGGGCAATAAGCCGATAACAGAAAAGGGAGTTACGATGTCTATCGTAACTCCCTAAATTCCTGGTCGGGATGAGAGGGTTTGAACCTCCGACCCCTTGAACCCCATTCAAGTGCGCTCCCAGACTGCGCTACATCCCGTCCGACCAGAGAAGTGATAGCCCTATCGGCCAGGGCTGTCAACGTTTTTTTTTACATTTTTTTGCAGCGGGCCTTTTCTTGAGATATTTTTTCATTGGTTACCGATGGTTAGAGTCATACCGCACGGGGAAGAAACCTCGATTGCGGCCCGGCCGTCAGGACAGTGCAGGCGTCATGTGGTTGCACGCAGGGCCGCGGTGCAGGCCGCTGCCGTACTGTCGCGCCGTCAGAGCTTTTTAGTTTGAACCGCTTTGCGTTTCCAGCCATACGGTCAGGCGTTTCGCTGAAAAAATACGGTATTTCCGCGTACTTTTGGCTTGGCGGCGCTGTGCTGCCACCTCGCGTCTTACCTTCTCCAATGGCAAAGCGCTCTGCAATCCGGCCTGCAGCTTCTGTGCGCCGCACAAGCACGGCACCTGCTTGCGGCCTCTGCGGCCAGAGGAAGCAGACCTCTTCACGCCGGCAGGCGTTGCCGGAACGCTGGCACAGGTGGGCGAGGCGGTCGCCGTGCAGACCGGCATCCTGGCGCTGTATGGCAGGGAAGCGCAAAAGTGCGCCGTGCAGTCCCGCAGACTGGCATCAGGCCTGTTGGTTCTGGCGCTGCCGTGGGTGTGAACGTCTGAGCAGTAATTTCCCGGCATGGTGCAATGCGCTGCAAGGTTCCTGCCGGTCTGGGCCGGCAACCGGCGGACGGCAGGCCGGAGAGCCGCCTTGATGTCTCTGGAACAGAAGGATAAGAAACCCCCAGGCGGGAGACGGCGCTCTTCCGGCCCCGGCGTGTTCCGCTCGGGAGAGCCGGCTCCCGGGCAGGCGGGGGCAGAGGCCTGGCTCGATTCCCCGGCTAAGGCACCTGCCGCGCAAGGCAGGCCGGCGTCTGCAGGAAACCATAAAGTGAGATTGTCATGCGGTTGTTGCGTGAACTGTACAATTCCCCGTGGGTCGGCATCGGGCTGATTCTGGTGTCCATCTGTTCCGTGCAAAGCGGTGCGTCGCTGGCCAAGGGCCTTTTTTCGCTTGTTGGTCCGGCTTCATTGACGACACTGCGGCTGTTTTTTGGGTCACTCATCCTGATGGTGCTGCTGCGCCCGCGTATTCTGGGGCACACCCGCATTGAGTGGCGCGACATCGTCCTGTACGGGTTGTCCATGGGGTTCATGAATCTGTTGTTCTACCAGGCAATCAGCCGCATTCCGCTGGGAGTGGCCGTAGGGTTGGAGTTTACCGGACCGCTGCTTGTGTCCACGCTCAGCTCGCGGAGGATGACCGACTTCATGAGCTGCGGGCTGGCGGTGGCGGGCATTGCCATGCTGGTGCCCTTTGAGCAGACGCGCGGCGGACTGGACATGGCCGGTGCACTGTTTGCTCTGGGGGCAGGGGCCTGCTGGGCCTTGTATATCGTCTTTGGCCGCCGGGCTGGCCGGGCGGGCGCGGCGTCATCGGTGGCGCTGGGTATGCTCGTGGCGGCCTGCACGGTCGGCCCGGTGGGTCTTTTCATTGAAGGGGCGGGCTTTTTTCAGGCAAAAGTGCTGGCAGTTGCCGCGGCTGTAGGACTGTTGTCCTCGGCGCTGCCTTATGCCCTTGAAATGGTGGCGCTGCAACGAATCCCGCCGCGGGTCTTCGGCGTCCTGATGAGCCTGGAACCGGCAATGGCCTCCTGTGCAGGGTTCCTGTTTCTTGGCGAAACGCTCACCCTCCAGCAGCTGCTGGCCCTAGGCTGTGTCATTGCTGCGTCAATCCTGATTACCCTCGGCCTCAACCGGGCATAGTCCGGCCTTCGATCGGACGGTGCCTTTGTGCCGGCTTATGACTCGGGCGTCAGGGGAATTTGTTCAAGCATGCGCACTTGATCGGTCAGGGCCTGGAGATTGGCACAGACCAGGTTGAGCTTTGAAGCGTTTTCTTCCGACAGGCCGGCAAGCATGTGTTGCAGAAAGGCGGTCAGATTTTCCATATCCCGGCTTGGCATGGCAGGCTCCATAGCATGCGCCATCGCGCATCAGGTTGATTGTTTAAGTATTGTTGATTGATTTTTTAGAAGATTTATTTTGTTATGTCAATAAAAAATTTATTTAGTTCAAACTAAATATTTATTATTGACATCATTGATGGAAACAGCTAGGCATCAGATATGAGAACGCGTAAGACGGCATCGACAGTATTGAACGACTTGTTGCGCCTGCTGGGGTTTTCGAAGGATAACCAGCTGGCGGAATGGCTGGGGGTGTCTGCCCAGGCGGTGAGCCAGGCGCGCAAGAAGGACAAGGTTCCCGACGGCTGGCTTGTCCAGGCGGCGCTCAGGCAGGGGTTTTCGCTTGACGCGCTCTTGTTCGACAACGGGCCGGAGTCTGGCGGCAGGCAGGCTGAGGCTGAGAGCTGCAACGAGGACGAACAAGTAAAAGTTGATATATCGCTTGTGCCCCTGGTTGCGGCGCGGCTCTCTGCGGGCGGCGGCAGCCTTGAGACAGATGGCAAGGTGCTCAACCACTTTGCGTTCCGCCAGGACTGGATCCAGCGCAAGGGCAATCCTGAGGATATGGTTCTGATGCGTGTGTATGGCGACAGTATGGAACCTGTCATCCATCATAACGATCTTGTTCTGGTCGATCAGGGCAAGCGTCACATCATCCCCCATGCCGTGTTCGCTGTAGGCATTGATGACGAGATTTATGTCAAACAGGTTGAGACGCAGCCAGGGCACAGGCTCATCCTGCGCAGCTTCAATGAGCGGTATGCGCCTGTAGAAATTGATATGCGCGGGGATCTGGCCGATTCGATACGCATTCTTGGCCGGGTCATCTGGTGGTGCCACGAGGCCTGACGCCTCAGAGCAGGTTGTGCCATGCCGGGCCTGTCGTGACAGCCCGGCATGGCGTCAGCCGGCTGGAGCCTGCGCAGGGACTGTGGCCCAACCGAAAAGATAGCGCCAGCGCCATTGCTGAAATCCATGCACGGAGGTTGTGGCGGCCTGCCGGTGGTGAGGATGTTTCAGGCAGAGTCGCCTGTTCGTTCCCACGGGTTGTCCGCACAGTCTGTGACAAGGCGTTGTGTTGGGACGCAGGGATGTCTCCGGCTGCGTTGTTGACCTGGCCATCTGCCTGGAGCCGGTACAGGGAACGCCTGCGGACGCCTTGTGCACAGTCGCTGTTTGGTTCCTTGCATGTCCCCCTGCGTGTCTGAGGCCTTGAAGTCAGTGCCTTGTTGGCAGAAGGGCTGCGGGGCTGATCCTGTTTCAGCCGGCGCGCTGTCCTTGTCCTGTATGCGGGAGGCCTTGCCACAGGCTGCATCGGACCATGCTGGTGGTTCATCACTGTCGCCGTACAGGCCGCAAGCGTTCCGGCTGTGCTGCTGCGGGCGTTGCAACGTGCGGGCCTGGCTGTTTTTTGATGATAGAGCTGGAAACTGGCGTCTGCCGTATGTACAGCAGGGATGACAGCGCCGCCCGCACTTTGTATAGTGACCGGCGGGCAACCCCTGCGGGTGGCTGCTGCGGTTTATGAATGGCGGCTGCCGGGAGGCGCCCCTGGCGTCCGGAGGTGTCTGGATGCGTCAGGCGGCTGTGGGCGGCTGCCGAGACTGTCTGCCGATGCGGCGGCATGGCTGGAGGCCAGAAGATGGTAGTACCGGATTTTCCTGAACTGACAACGGACTTTCGCGTGCGGTATGCCGAGGTCGGCCCTGACGCACTGGCCCGTCTGTCAGCTGTGGCAGACTGGTTTCAGGAGGCTGCCGGCGTCAACGCGTCGGCGCTGGGGTTTGGCAATGAGGCACTGTTCAGCCAGGGGCTGACCTGGATTTTGACGCGCATGGTGTTTTATGTCAGGGCGTTGCCCGAGGTAGGCCAGTCGGTTCAGGTCAGGACCTGGCCGGCGGAGCGCGATCATCTTGCCCACCGTGGCTACGAGCTGCTCGATGGCAGTGACGAGCCTTTGATCAAGGCAACCGGAGCGTGGGCGATCATGGATCGTTCGACGCGCCGTATTGTGCCCATGCCGGAGCAGCTGGCCATGGCGTATCCGACCCGGACGGTTCCCTATGTGCCGTTTTTGGGGAATGTGATGCCACGCCTGCGCAAGGTGGATAGGGAAGCTGCCGTCCAGGTTCGCAAGGATGATCTGGATATGAACGGCCATGTCAACAATGCGCGCTATCTGGGATGGCTGTTTGAACCTGTTTCAGAGCAGCCCGGCACTCTGGCCGCGCTCGAAGTGACGTTCAGGGCGGAATGTCTCCCCGGGGAATCGTTGTGGAGCCGGTGTTCGGCGGCCACGCCTGCACAGCTGCCGGAAGGGCAGGCCCC
>CALUZP010000156.1 GCA_944325325.1 uncultured Desulfovibrionaceae bacterium | reverse complement strand
ATCAGTCGGCCGACCACCGAGCGGGCTGTATCGATATTCAGTTCCAGCGGCCGCATGATGAGGTAGGTGTCAGGGAACAGGAACCCTTCGGCGCTGTCAAAGGGAATACCCCAGTGGCGCAGGAACGCGGGATCGTGGATCAAAGCCGCAAAGTCAGCGTAGCGGACATACCCCGCCGCTTCAAGCCGTTTGCCGACTTCCCACCAGGGCAGGCCCTCAGGGATGGTAATCCGCTCAAGATACGGGCGCCCCTTGGTCAGCTGATCAAGCACCTGATCCGGCGTCCAGCCTGTGTTGACCATAAACCGCCCGGTCTTGACGCTGCCCCCGGCTTCCCGGTAGCGCGCAAGGAGCAGAAACGCCCGCGCGTCGAGCACGACCTTGTGCTCTTCAAGCTGTTCAGCCAGTCTGGCAAGTGGATAGCCGGACGGGATAAGAACTTCCACATCACGGCCCGGTGTTTCAGGCGGCGTATGCAAAAAATAGTAAACGGCGGCGCCAGCACCACCCAGGACTACAAGCGCAAGGCACACCAGCACCAGCAGCACGACGCGCCACCAGCGGCGTTTCGTCCGGGGCGGCTGCAGGCAGGGAGCGGCTTCACTCATGCAGGCCTCCGTCGGTCAGCGGGCTGATCCAGAAACGACTGCAGAATGCGCACAGCCGCCTGCTGATCAAGAATCGATCGGACACCGGGGCCCGTGCGGCCTGCTGCCCGGAGATCATCTTCAGCCTCGTAAGACGACAGCACCTCTTCCATCCAGTAAACAGGCAGTGAGGTGCGGCGCTTGAGCCGATCGACAAAATTCATGGCCTGCCGTGTCATCAGCTGGGGTGTACCATCCGTGTGCAGCGGCAACCCCACCACGACAGCCTCAATGCCTTCCCGTTCTATCAGCGCGAGAAGCTCGACAAAAAACGCTTCCCGCGTCGTCATGACCAGCGTGCAGCGCGGGAAGGCCATCCGTCCTTCCGGATCGCTCACGGCAAGTCCCGTCCTCTTGGTCCCGTAATCAATTCCCAGATATTTCATGGGGCAACTCCTAACAGACAGTGTAACCTGCCGCTGAAACCGTGGCAAGATCACGGTCTGCCCCTTACGCATCAGGGACAGTGGTTCCTGGGCAGGAGGACTGCCACAGCCGGCGGTCCGGCTGACAACGCCGCGCCAGTTCTGAAGCGCCGGTCAGAGCGTTCTGCCACTGGAAAAGGCAGAACGCGAGGCGACAGCACAGTGCCGTCCGGCCAGGACTGAGCGGGAAACCGCGTTTTCCCCGCGAAACGACAGGCCGTATGGCTTGAAATGCGAAGCGGTTCAAACTGAACATGCTCTATGGTGCAGGCCGGCATCTGTACGGCAAAAACACGGTCGACCTGCCCCGGATACGAGACCAGCCCGAAGATGTTTTGCCATCATCCGGTCTGTATGGGCTGACAGTATGGCGTCCCGCATCCGGCAGCGCCTTTGCACAGCCGCCCGGCTGCAACACTGCAGACACAAGCAGCCCGGCGCGGGACCCCTTCCATAGCCTGCGGGGATTGTGTAGTTTTAAAGGCATCAACAGTCTGTTCAAGGAGGTTGTATGGATTTTCTGCAACTGGTCAAAGACGCCCGCACCTGCCGGCGTTTTGATGAAGCGGCCGGGCTGCCGCAAGGCGCCCTTCCCTGGCTTGTGGACTGCGTCCGCTGCTCGCCCAGCGCCAAAAACCAGCAGGCGCTGCGCTTTGCTGCCGTCAGCTCGCCCGAGGCCCGCGCCGCACTGTTCCCTGCACTGCGCTGGGCCGGCGCGCTGCCAGACTGGAACGGGCCTGAGCCGGGTGAACGCCCCGCAGGGTACCTGGTCATGTGCGCTCCAAAGGACGCCGGTCCCACCGTGCGCATCGATATGGGCATCGCAGGGCAGACCGTGCAGCTGGCCGCGACCAGCCGGGGACTGGCTGCCTGTATGTTCCTGTCCTTTGACCCGCACGTCATCGCGCCGATCATCGATCTGCCCGACGATCTGGCGATTGTGCTCGTCATTGCACTGGGAAAGCCTGTCGAAATCCGCCGCCTGACGGACGTGCCCGCAAACGGCTGCCTCAACTACTGGCGCGACAGTGACGGCGTCCACTATGTGCCCAAGCGGGCACTGAAGGATATTCTGATCCGCGAGCTGTAACACTCCTGCTGCACAGGGGCCGCCGCACACGGTTTCCGGCTGTCCTGCAAAGCCCGGACCTTCCCCCTGTGCCGCCAAATAAAAAACCGGAGAGGCAAACCTCTCCGGTTTCGGGAGCCGGCCTGTAAGCCGGGTTCTGTACCCTTGCGGGCGGCTGTCATTCATCCAGGCCGCCGGTTACCCGGCGGCTCAAGCAACCTACCCGGGAGCGATTGGCCGGGCCGGCCCGCTCCCCTATTTGGTCTTGCTTCAAACGGGGTTTGCCTGGCTCGCCGTGTCGCCACGACGACCGGTGGGCTCTTACTCCACCCTTTCACCCTTACCAGTGCAGCACAAGGCCGCCTGGCGGTCTGCTTTCTGTTGCGCTTTCCAGAGATCGCTCTCTCTGGGCGTTACCCAGCGTTTTGCCCTGCGAAGCCCGGACTTTCCTCTCCGCATCATGGCCATAGGACCTGACACGCGGCGACAGCCCGTCCGACTCCCGAAAATGCTGTTCTTTTGCCTGCCCCTGAAGCTCTGCACTCCCAGGACGGCAGAGCCCGCGGCGTCTGACAACATTACCGCTGCCAGTGACCGGAACCGTCATGAACGGCCTGACGGCACAGGCCGCCCCCCTTATGCGTCAGCGGCATCTGGCGCGGTGCTGCCGGTATTGCCGGAAAAATGCTCGCTCCAGTAGATAAGACGCTGGCAGTTGGGACAGTTGAGAATCTTCTGTCCGCTCTGCAGGTCGATGAACGCCTGCGGCGGAATGGCAATATGGCAGCCGTCACAGATCCCGTCATGCACAGGCACAATGACCGGATGCGCCAGACGACGGCGGATAAATTCATACCGTTCCAGCACAGGCCGGGGGATTTCGCTGCCCGCGTGCGCACGGCGCTGCTCGAGCACTTCCAGCTTGGCCCGGGCTTCAGCCATACGCGCGTCGAGGCTTGCACGGGCTTCCTCCAGTGCCTGTTTCAGCGTTTCCCAGGTCTGGTTGGCCGCTTCAACGTCTTCAGTATGGCTTTTGATGGCTTCCTTGATGCGGGCGCGCTCTTCCTCACGGGTATGGATATTTTTTTCCATACTGTCCATTTCGCGGGCCATGGCCTGATATTCCCGCGAGTTGGCCACCTGCATGAGCTTGCTCTTGCTCTTGTGGATGCGGGCGTCATCCTCTTCAATTTCCAGCGCAACGCGCTTGTCCTGCTCCAACAGGAGCGTCATCTTGTCGTCGCACTTGGCCTTTTCGGCTTCAGCCGCCGCAAACTCGGCGGTCAGCCGCTCGACGGTCTGCGGTGCCTTGCTGAGTTCCTGTTCCACGGCATGGATTTCGTCATCCACGCCCTGAAGCTGGACAAGCTGTCTGATTTGTTCAAGATAAAGGCTCATGTTGATCCTCCGGAACGGAAGTTGAAAAGGGTTGGCACATAACAAACGGATCTGCCGAGGGCACAAACGATACGGTGAGTTCCGGCAGAGCCGCGCGCAGCTCCTGAGCAAACAGGTGCATCATGCGCTCTTCAAGTGAAAAATGGCCCACATCAAGTATGGGCAGTGGTGCATCAAGGGCGTCGTGATACTTCAGATCGCCCGTTACAAGCAGCTGTGCGCCGGCCGCGGCCGCAAGCGCCGCCAGAGAGCTCCCCGAGCCCGGACAGATGGCTACACGCTCGATGCGCCGTGAGGGCTCAGCCCCCACAAGCCGGGCGGTACCCACCCCGGCAGCAGCCAGGATGTCCGCAATGGCAAGCGGTGCAGGCAGACGGCCTGCAATGCCGAATCCGGCCGGACGCTCCCGGCCGGACGCATCCCGCAGCACGCCCGTAGCTTCAAGGACGCTGGTGTCAGCCAGCTCCAGCTTTTTGGCCAGCCAGCCGGATGGCCCTTCGGGATTGGCATCAAGCGAGGTATGCGACGCGTACAGCGGCACATTGGCCCGCAGCAGCAACTTCAGCACCGTATGGTAGCTGTCGAGCCGATCCGGGAACCTGGGTGCAAGACTCAGGGGGTGATGGCTGAGCACCATATCCGCACCCAGCTCCAGCGCACTGCCAATTGACGACGGTGTCGGATCAAGGCAGACCGCAAGGTGGCGGATCAAGGTGCGTTCCGCCGCCACCTGCATACCGGAATGATCCCACCCGGCCGCAATGGACAACGGTGCTGTTTTTTCAATAGTACTAATGATTTCACAAAGTTCCATACATCTTCCTTAAGTATGAAAGAAGGCATCGCCGCAACTTGCGAGATGCCCCCTGAACTTTACCGATGCTGGATACAATCTGTCTGCCTCCGAAAGAGGCGTTACTATACGCAGAGGGCCTTTTGCGGTCAAGCCCAGGGGTTTCCTGTCGTCTAAAACTCCTTGGAATCCAACATGATCGTCACAGGTCCCCAGTTGGCAATCCCCACCCGCATGGCCGCGCCGAACTCGCCGCACTGCAGGCGTTCGCCAAGGCGCCCACGCAGATCGCAAACCAGTCTGTTATAGAGGGCCTCCGCCGGCACAGGCGCCAGGGCGCCGTCAAACGACGGTCTCCTGCCACGGCGGCAGTTCGCATACAGCGTAAACTGCGACACCAGCAGCAGCCCGCCCTGCACATCATCAAGAGAACGGTTGAACCGGCCGGCATCGTCAGGAAAAATACGCAGGCCCAGCAGCTTGTCGATCATGGCTGTCCACAGGCGCGTCTGCGGCAGTTCCATGGCGTCTTGAGCGCCAAACCCCGCAAACACGACCATCCCCTTGCCGATGCGGCCTGTCAGGCGCGACGTCCCGTCAGGATCGTCGACGTCCACCTCGCCGTGCAGTACGCGCTGAACAAGCAGCCTCATGCCTTTTCTCCAGAAGAGGGCGCTGTGCTGCCGGGAGCCCCGTCCGACTGCTTTTTCTGGCAGGCGGCGTCACTGTCATGGCCTGCCTGGCGGGCCCGTTCCTCCTCCTCGCGCAACACGCGCCGCAACACCTTGCCCACAAAGCTCTTGGGCAACTCGTCGCGGAATTCGATAATGCGCGGCACCTTGTACGAAGCCAGTTTTTGCCGGCAATAGGCAACCACCTCGGGCACCGTCAGCGTCTCGCCTTCTTTGGGAACGATATAGGCCTTGATGATCTCACCCCGGGAGCGGTGCTGCACGCCCATCGTCACGGCTTCACGGATCTTGGGGTGCTGATGCAGCACTTCGTCGACCTCACGGGGATAGACGTTGTAGCCGCCCACGATGATCAGATCCTTTTTCCTGTCAACAATCGTGAAGTAACCGTCTTCATCCATCGTGGCAATGTCGCCCGTATGCAGCCAGCCGTCCCGAATCGTGCTAGCTGTTTCCTCAGGCCGGTTCCAGTAGCCGAGCATTACCTGCGGACCACGGATCACCAGTTCGCCAGGCTGTCCCACAGGCATGGGTGTCACGCCATCTTCCAGATCCACAATGCGGGCATCGGTGCCAGGCAGAGGACAGCCCACCGTACCCGGCTTCTTCATCCCGTACGGCGGGTTGACGTGCGTCACAGGGGACGCTTCGGTCAATCCAAACCCTTCGGTGATCGACGTGCCTGTCACCTCCTCGAAGCGATGCAGCCACTCTCCGGGCATGGGGGCGGAACCGGATATGCAGAAACGGATGTGGTGCAGGTCATAATTGCCAAGATTCTTCTGCTGCAGTAGAGAAATATAGACAGAAGGCGCACCCGGGAAGAACGTGAAGCGGTATTTGCGACAGGCTTCCAGCATATCCCCCTGCACATAGCGCGGCATGGGCACGACCTTGCCGCCGATGCGCGGCGGCAGGATGAGCGTCAATGTCAGCCCGAACACGTGGAACAGCGGCAGCAGCGCCAGCATGACCTGCTGTTTCTTCGCTTCAGGGCCGAGAAGGAGAAAAATCTGTTCGACATTGGCCCTGATATTGCGGTGGGAAAGCATGGCACCCTTGGACAACCCCGTGGTGCCGCCCGTGTACTGAATGACGGCCGGCTCTTCGGCAGGATGCGCGGACGGCTCCGAAAGGCGCTCTTCCGTACGGAAGAGGTCTTTCCAGCGCACGACGCGTTTCCCGTCAAAGGGGACATCGACCCAGGTGTTGTGCCGGCGGGCAGAAAACGGCTGCAGCAGGTTGAGCGGGAACTTGAGCGCATCGCCCACGCGGGTTACATAGCAGACTTCAAGACCAAGCCGTTCGCGCAGCGCCGCAATCTTGGGCCAGAAAATGTCCAGCAGGATCATGTGCCGCGCGCCGGAGTCCGTCACCAGATGGGTCAGTTCGGACTCCATGTACAGCGGGTTGGTCATCACGACAGTCGCCCCGGCCTTGAGCACTCCCCAGAAGGCAATGAACGTCTGCGGCAGGTTGGGCAGCATGACAGCGACCCTGTCCCCCGGGCATACGCCCCTGGCGCGCAGCGAGGCTGCCAGCGTCTCGGCCTTGTCCTTCAGCTCCGCGTACGTGATGTCCAGATTCTGAAAGGTCACCGCCACCTGTTTGGGAAACGTGGCCGCCGCCGTATCCAGCAGTTCCGTCAAGGGGCTGTCTGGCACGACGACGTCATGGGGCACCCCCTCATCATAGAACGCGAACCACGGACGGGACTGGACAGTATCGGAACAAGAAGACGGGTTCTGACGCATCATGATGTCTCTTCGTTTGGAAATCCTGTTCTCAGGTGAATTCGCCACCGCACGCCAGACTCGTCAGCCAAGCCCGACGCACCGCGCGCGCCCACGGACCGGCTCCGCCCCAGGCGGCTCCGGCCTGCCTCACGCCGGAACGGCCCAGCCACCAATAAAATGGCAGGCCGCTCTCTCTGGCGGACACGGGAACCCGTCCCGCGCCCTTTCAACAAAAATGTGCCACGTCCAAAAAGCGCATCAGGGGGCCATGCCCTTCCGCATTGCGGCTCAGACAAACGCCATGCCGGAAACGGCCGCCCCCCCGGCCGGAGGCAGGCTCTCTTTACCGCGCCTGCAGCACGCCTGACCGTAGCCTCCTGGAACGCCACAGAGTGCATCACACGGCTGCTGCCCATACCGGCCGCTCACTTCATCCGCCGGGGACAACATGCTTTCCTTCAGGATCGCCAGCTCGGCTCGCCTCACGCCACAGGGAGGCTGGCTGTCACCAGCGCTACGACCTTGAGGCCAAGCCCCTGTCCGGTAAACCCGAGCTGCTCCTCTGTCGTGGCCTTCACGCAGACATGCCCTGCCGCAAGCCCAAGCAGCCTGGCCACATTGCCGCGGATCGTCTCGCGGTGCGGGCTGATGCGGGGCTTCTGGGCCACAACAGTGAGATCGACATGCTCTATGCGCAGACCGCGCTGGCGCGCACGCTCCAGCACGGCCTCAAGCAGCACACACGACGACACGTTGTCCAGTGCAGGATCCGAATCTGGAAACAGCTGGCCGATGTCGCCTTCGCCAAGGCAGCCCAGCAGGGCATCCATCAGCGCATGCAGCAGCACGTCGCCGTCAGAGTGCGCCTGCACGGCCAAGCCCTCGGCGGGGATGGCCACACCGCCCAGACGCAGCAGCCTGGCCTTGGGAGCGCCGGGTTCGATATACCGGTGGACGTCGTAGCCATACCCGACGCACATCCGCACAGACGGCACCCCCCTTTCCAGCATACTCAGATCCTCTGCCCTGGTAATCTTGATATTGCCGCTCTCGCCAGGCACGGTACGCACCTCATGCCCGCAGCGCTCAAGCAGCATGGCGTCATCGGTCACATCCCAGCCCTCAGCCTCGGCCCGGTAGTGAGCTTCACGCAGGGTACTCACGACAAACCCCTGCGGCGTCTGCACCGCAGCCAGCGAAGCCCGGTCAGGCGTCATGCGCACCACACCATCCTGCACGACCTTGATCGTGTCTGTCACAGGCGTCACCGGAATTACCCCGGCCGCACCGGCCTGCAACGCATCAAGCACCTGTCCTGCCAGCACAGCAGAAACGAACGGCCGCGCCGCATCATGAATCAGGACAAGACCGGCCTCAGCCGGCAGGGCGTCCAGGCCATGACGCACCGAATCCTGCCGTCTTGCGCCACCAGCCACAACCCGGCAGGGCAATCCCAGATCCCCAGCCAGACGCTGCACCCGGCAACGCTCATCCTCCAGCGCGTTTTCCGGAAACACGAATACAAGCCCATGAATCCGTGCGCACCGGCCAAACACCCGCGCCGAAGCCCAGTACAGAGGATGCCCCTGCCATTCCAAAAACTGCTTGGCCACGCCCCCTGTTGCAGGCAAAAGACGCTCCCCGCGGCCCGCTGCCACAATAACGGCCCACGCATCCATCCGCGCATCCTCCAGAGGCATAAAAAAACGGACTGGAGCACGGTGTCTCCAGCCCGAAAACCTATTGCGCCTGCAGCGCTGCAACCACCTTGTCCATAGGCAGAGCAACCTGTTCGCCGCTGTCCATATTCTTGACCGTCACTGTGCCGGCGGCAAACTCGTCCGAGCCAAGCAACAGCGCGTGGCGCGCACCAGACTTGCCCGCCTGGCGCATGGAGCTTTTCATGCTTCTGGCGGCAAAGCCCATTTCACCGGTAAACCCTGCATCACGCAACGCCTGTGCCAGAAGGAACCCCGCTTCACGGGCAGCTTCGTCCAGAACGGCAATATAGAAATCCGGACGAGCGGTTTCGCGCTCGGGCAGCAGCAGCGCAAGACGTTCCATACCGCAGGCAAAACCCAGGCCGGGCGTCTGCGGACCGCCAAGCTGCGCCACAAGACCATCATAGCGACCACCGCCAGCTACCGTGCCCTGCGCACCGATCTTGTCGGAAACCACTTCAAACGTGGTGCGGACATAGTAATCAAGACCACGTACCAGCCTGTGGTTGATGACATAGGGCACGCCAGCCTTATCGAGCAGGCGCAGAACCGTCTCAAAATGCGCGCGGCAATCCGGACAGTTGGCGTCAAGAATGCGCGGCGCATCGCGGGTCAGCTCCTTGCAGCCGGGGACCTTGCAGTCCAGCACCCGCAGGGGGTTGGTTTCCATCCGGCGGCGGCAGTCCTCGCACAGCGCCTCCTGCGGCAGGGAATGCAGCCAGTCATGCAGGCGTTCACGATAGGCCGGACGGCACGAAGGACAACCCAGCGAGTTGATCTGCAACGACAAATCCGTCAGCCCGATGGCCGTCAAAAACCGCATCACCATGATGAGCATTTCGGCGTCAGCGGCAGGCTCGACGGGCCCGAGACATTCGCAGTTCAGCTGATGAAACTGGCGCAGGCGCCCCTTCTGGGGCCGCTCGTAACGGAACATGGGGCCGCAGGTGAACACCTTGGTCACCGCGTCAGGCGCACAGCGGCCATGTTCGATGCAGGCACGCATGACCCCGGCCGTGGCTTCAGGACGCATGGTCAGTGAACGGCCCTTGCGATCGGGAAACGTGTACATTTCCTTCTGCACCACATCGGTTTCCGTGCCGATCCCGCGGCAGAACAATTCGGTGTGCTCAAGCACTGGTGTGCGCAGCTCCGTGTAGCCATAGCGGAAAAACACGTCACGGGCCACCCGTTCAATATAGGTAAACTGATCGCTTTCGGGAGAGAACCGATCCTCAAACCCCTTGATCGCAGTAATATTGCTCATATGTCATCCTTTCGGATCGCCGGCTTCAGGCAAAAGTCTGTTTAAAGGGCAGAGCTTAGGCCAGAGGCCTGCGTTTGTCAAAGCATCAATCCGCACAAATTGTTCCCCTGACCGGCACAGCAAAAATCCTGGGCTCCCGCGTCCTGCAACTGCATGCCAGCAGGCACGAATCTGCCTGACGGCAGGCGCAAGAATTCAATGCCGGCCGTGCTATTCCCGGTTCCTTCGGCATTCCTGTGCGGCCTTCTTCCATACATGCCTGCCATCGAAAATCGTCCGGCTGGCAAGCAGGCGCTGTCCCGTGTGACCTGATCCGCCGTCGGGTCCTTGCGGACTGCACTGAGCACGTTCAGGCTTTCCTCTGCAACAGATGCAGAAAAAGACTCTGCGCCCCATGAATACAGAAACGGCTGACCTGCTCCCGCTCAGACACTTTCCGTTTCGATCCGCAGCACAAGCCGCCTGTGCAGCCTGCCCCGGCGCTGCAAAAGACTCGCTCCCCCACAATCGCCGCAGAGGCCACCGCCCTGTCATCACTGCAGCTCTGACACCCGCGCAGTCAGGCTGTCCGGGGCGCGGCCTGTCCCTGATGCGCTCCCTTGCCCCGGCAGGCGATCTGCCCCTTGGCGCACCCGGCCTGCTCTCGCCATGCCCCCTGAAGTCAGTCAAAGATTGTCTTCCCCACGTTCTGCAAGGCATATCGTGTCTATCAATAAATTTTACTTGTCAAAAAGATCAGCTTTTTCCGTTTGTGCTTTTTTTGCAGACAGTGCTAGAAAGGAATCACGCAAACAGGTTGGCTGTTAATGCAGAGAAGGTACTCCACCAAAAATTCCATTACACCATTTAACCAAAACAGGAGTCAATCATGGAAATGTTCCCCGTTATGGTTATTTCTGGCGCGTGCATGCTCTTTTCAATTGCTGTCGCTATCTATGGTGTAAAGAAGTACAATTAGCAGGTCGTTCATGCAAATAACGCTAAAGAGGCCCTGAGTAACTCTACTCAGGGCCTCTCCTTATCGGCAGCTATAGCGCTGCGGAGCCTTCAGGTCAGAGGCTGTCTCACATACGGCACCACCGCTGCCGCCATTCTCAAACGCCTGTCAGCATATTGTCTGCTACTTCCAGTTAATCTTGTCTTTTTCAGCGCCAAGCTTCAGCAGATCAGACTCTACAGACGCCAAATCAGCAAGCATAGCCGCGCGCGCACTGACGGCATCATGCTTTTTCAACGCTTCAATAACCCGGGAATGCCAGTCAAAGGAATGCTGCGAAAAGGCATGATCCGGAGAAAGCTGAGCCTTGACCTTTTCCAAAAGCGTTTCAATGAAATCCTGAAGCAGAATCAACAGGGGATTATCAGTAACACGCGCCAAATCGCGGTGAAACTGTATTTCAGCCCTTCGGGCTTCGGCCAGATTTCCCTCATCCAGATGGAGCTTTTGCGTTGCCACAATCTGCGCAAGGGCCTCGAGATCCTCCGGCGACATGACTTTTGCGGCTGTTTCTGCGAAATAGGGATCCAGGATCTGACGGATTTGGAAGAGATGCTCAAGAGACAAGTCCGTCTGGTGGAGGAAATTGATCAGACTTTGACGCGTGACATCAATATCCACCTCGCACACAAACGTGCCCCCTCCGGCTCCAGGCCGGATACTTAACAGCCCCTGCGCCTCCAGTACCCGCAAGACTTCGCGTATTGTTTGCCGGCTGACAGAAAAAGTCTTTATAAGTTCCTGCTCGGACGGAAGCTTATCACCAGGCTTCAGACGGCCTTCCAGCACCATATTTCGAATATTGCGAATAATCTGCTGAGGCAGCTTATCTCTTTTGACAGCACAGCATTCTTGTAATGCAAACATATTTTTCTTCTGTACCATCTACAAAAAGATGGCTTTTGTTATAATATTATATTGATAATTATATCTTTTCAGAATAATTTCCATTTGGATCGGCTAAATCAGGCCACGGCTTCCTTCATACATGAACTAAGCTATGACGCGCTGCTTTGCTTCAGGTAAAAAACAGGCTTATAACAAACATGATGCTGATTGCGCACGCAACGAGACAGCAGCCTGTCACATTGGCGCAGGCTCGATGATCCACAACGCTGATGCAGTCATGTACTGCCTGCAAGCGGACACTCGACGGCCATCTATCTCGCATTTCGCACTCCCTTCGTACTCCCTACTCTGAGGGAACCCGCCGGCAGCCGGATCTGCTCCAAGGCTTCTCTCCCAAAGCCATTCCAGAACAAGTCGGCATCCTTTGGGTATACTCATCCCGATTGCATATGTGCAAACAGGATCGCGCGGGCTTCTTTGTATTCCACGCTATCAAGCAGCCTTGTCAAGAGTGTGCCAGCCGGATCCGAACCTGTCAGACGCATACAGGACATCTTCTGCTTTATCCTGCTTCCAGCTGACACACCGCATCGTTGCCTGGTTAGCCATCAGGCCTATATCAAGACCTGCACAGAAAAAATATTTTGTCCGGATGCTGCGTCCGGGGTTCCTGTCCCCACATTCCTCCGGCGTCCACGCATCAATCAGTATGAGGAAAATTTCCAGAAGTCTCACAAGCAGTCACAGCGTCTGCACTGTCACCATGCTGCCAGTACGGTGCCGGCCAAGCCTCCAAGCCGTGCGCCTGCTGCGTTTCCACTCATTGGTATTTTTATTTATTTCATTCCAATTACTGGGCATCTATATAGCTGCTACGGGGCCGGCCATGGCTGCTTTCAGCCCCTGCATTAGCGTCGATTGCTTCTTTCTGGCTATAAGGAAAGAACGTTTGCTTCAAGTTGCACGGCTACAGTTTTTCCTGGACTATTTGCCTTCTTTTCGTCTCAAACGGTACAGGGAAAGTTGCATACATGCAACACTCCTCCTGTAGCAGTGCTTCGAGGTGTTCTCCCTGCAGCCATAAGCATCTGCAGGGAGAACAGACAAGCGTCAAGCTGGATTACTTGGCGGAAGAATCCTCAGCGACCATGCCGTCCCAGGTATCTACCTTGGCTTCCGTTTCCTCAGTAAACCATGTGCTGGTGACGTTCTTGCTTTCGGTGTAGAACCGCACGCCGTCCGTACCCATGACATGCAAGTCTCCGATGAAGCTCTTCTTATGCCCGGTGAAGCCGAAAATGCACATAGGCACGGGGATGCCCACGTTGATCCCGACCTGGCCTCCATGCGTACGGAAGGCAAACTCCCGGGCGTGGTAGCCGCTGGACGTATAAATTACCGAACCGTTGGCAAACGGATTCCTGTTCATGAGCGCCAGGCCTTCCTCGAAGTTCTTGACGCGCTTGATGCACAGAACCGGGCCAAAGATTTCCTGTGTCCCCACCGTCATGTCTTCGGTAACGTAGTCAAGAATGGTAGGCCCGATGAAAAATCCGTTCTCATAGCCGGGGACCGTGACGTTGCGCCCGTCAAGGACCATCCTGGCGCCTTCTGCAAGGCCCTTGTCGATCCACTGCAGGATAGACGCCTTCTGCTTGGCATTGACAACCGGGCCCAGCTTGGTTTCAGGCAGATAGGCGCATCCTACCGTCTGCTTACGCGCCAGATCGGCAATCAGCCCGACAAGGCGATCTGCAATTTTCTCTTCGGCAACGACAACAGGCAGGGCCATGCAGCGCTGGCCCGCGCAACCGCAGAACGCATTGATGATGCCGGCAGCACTACGTTCAAGCTTTGCATCGGCCAGAACCAGCGCATGATTCTTGGCCTCTCCAAGACACTGCACCCGCTTTCCGGCTTCAGCCGCCTGCCTGTAGACCTGCATGCCCACACTCGTCGATCCCACAAAGCTCACGCCCACAATATCCGGATGCTTGATCAGATACTCCACATCGCGGGTATTGGCCGTCACCAGATTCACAACCCCCTTGGGCAAGCCGGCTTCTTCCCAGAGTTCTATAAAGCGCATGGCGCTCTGCGGACAGTTCGTCGCGGCTTTCAGCACAAAGGTATTGCCCGCGGCTATGCAAAGCGGAATCATCCATCCATGCGGAATCATTGCAGGGAAATTCCATGGCACCAGGCCAAGGAAAACCCCGATAGGCTCACGATACAATACTGTATCATAGTTCCTTGAGACGTTCATGATCGATTCGCCCTTCAAAAGCTGAGGCATGCCGCAGGCAAATTCAATCACTTCAATGGCCTTGGCAATGTCACCCTTCGATTCCGAAAGACTCTTTCCCTGTTCACGGCAGAGCAGGAGGGTGAGCTCGTCGATATGTTTGTCAAGAAGCGCCTTCATCCGGAACAGCACCTGTACACGCGTACGCACCGGAGTGTGTGACCACGCGGGGAAAGCAGCCTTTGCCGCGGCGACAGCATCGCCCAGCTCCGCCACGGTGCACTGAGGCACTTTGGCGATGACTTCACCGGTAGAAGGGTTGTATCCATCCCGAAGGGGAGCTGTCGATGTCGAATCGCGCCATTCCCCATTGATGTAATGCTTCAGCAGAAGCAGATCTTCACGCCGTCCGTTTTCGCCGGCTTTTTCCAGCACAGTGAAGTAACGCTGAGAGGAGGACATACTTTCTCCTTATGGGTTGGTGGCATCGTCAAGGCTGCGCCTGTATGATGCCGGTAGTCTTCAGAGCCTTGCCAAAAATCAAAACCCGTCACTTCTACAGGCCAAGCAGATCCGCGGCATTCTGATATGTAAGTAACGTGTAGTATTCCTTGGGGAAGTTATAGCTTTTCAGCCCTTCAAGGCTTTGCGCCATGCCGCGGAGCGGATACGCCGAACCATACAGCACCCGTCGGCCATGCAGCAGGTACACGGTCTCGGCGTACAGCTTGCCAGCAGGAATTTCACCGATGTTCATATAGACATCGGGCAGAAGCCATACGTTGGGAGTCACACAGGCTACGGCGGCCGCTTCAAGCACGAAGGGATATGCCGCATGGGCAATGACAAAATTCAGTCTGGGGAAATCGCGCGCCGCTTCCTGAACGTCTGCCGGATTGGACAGCGCGATGGAGGGGCCCTGTTTCATGCTCATTGTGAGCACAACAGGTACGCCAAGCTCGGCGCAGCGATCGTACAGAGGATAGAGACGCGCGGCGTTGGCCCGCAGCGGGGGCACAGAGCACCCGGGCTCAATAACAATGCCCCGGCACCCCAAATCTCTGACAGCGTGTTCGATTTCCTGGGCCACAGTCCGGATGTCCCCGCTGGGATCCACAGACCCAAAAGGAATCAACAGGTCAGGATAGCGGGACGTTCCGGCCACCACTTCTTCGTTGCTTACGCCGCCTGCCGTATTGCCAACAGCCCGGGGCATGACCACACCTTTGGCAATGCCTGCAGCCTGCATCTCAGCAAAAAAAAGCTCTTCGGAAAACGCCTTGGCAGAATTGACAGGCTCCGTTGTGGGGAAACTCCACGGAAAGATCTCGTACCCTTTTTTCTTTCCCAGAATCCCGATCTTCTCAAACCCAGGAAACGGCGGGCGAACACGAAAATCAATAATCATCGTAGGCTCCAGTAGACGTAGAGAAAACGTCAGGGCAACTTCTTTATGAAAAGCCCCTTCCGACACCAAAAATGACTGCCGCCGGCATACGGCGCGAATCCCACAGCGGGTGCAGGGGCCCTCTGCAATGACAAGCACATCCTGCCCGGCGCACCTTATTGTCAGAAAAGCGCGCAGGTGTGACAGCATACCCTGTTCCAGAGAAACAAGGACAAGCAGTACTGTTGGGACATCAGACGGGCGGTGCGCCCCTGAAAAATTTTTCAGAGGCGCACACGTACCTTAAAGAGATGTATATTTGCTGCGATCGATGATGTCCTGCTGCATGACGGGTGAAAGATCCGTAAAATAAGCACTGTATCCCGCTACCCGCACGATCAGGCTCCTGTATCGATCAGGATTGGCTTGCGCCTTGAGGAGCGTCTCGGTGTTGACCACATTGAACTGCACATGCCACAGCTTGAGATCAACAAACGTCCTCAGGAAAGCCATAAAACGGGCGATCCCTTCTTCGCCTTCCAGTACCTTGGGCGTGAACGCCAGATTGAGCATCCGTGACGCCCGGTGATAGCAGGAACGATTCTTGCTCGCTGCATTGGAAAGCAGAACCCCCGTGGGACCGGTCAGATCTGCCCCGTGCGAAACGGAAGTCCCGTCAGAAAGTGGCATCCAGGCCTTACGGCCGTTAGGCATGGCGGAAACGACATGTCCGAAGGGCACATGCGCGGTAACCGGCACATAACGCACGTCGACCTGCATCTCGAGCTTGGGCGCGTAACGCTCGCACATATCCATGGCCGCTCTTTCCACGGCCTTGCCAATGGAGTCAGCCCGAGGATCATTGTTTCCGTAAGCAGGCGCTGTCTGCAGTTTCTTCTGCAAGGACTCGTAGCCCTCAAAGTCGGCTTCAAGCGCCTTAAGCAGGGTTTCCATATCAATTTCACGCCGCTCAAACACAAAGGTCTTGATTGCCGACAGCGAGTCAATGAGCGTTCCAAAACCGATAAAATCCACAAACCCCAGTTCCAGACCTTCAGGAATGTGCTCCGTATGGAGATCCAGTCCATAGCGCATGCATAAGTCATGCAGCGCAGAGCCCATTGGCTGTGCAAAGCATTGAGGACGAAGTTTGTTGATGACATACTGCGAAGCAAATGCCGTCTTCAAAAGTTCGCGCATCTGCATGATAAAGGCGTCATAGAAATCCTCCCACGTCTTGAATGTACGTGGGTCGCCTGTCTCAACACCCAGTATCTCATCACCATATTTTTTCATCCGGCCGTTGTAGAGGGTGAGCTCAAGCATGGCAGGCAGGCTCAGCCTGGCACAGCTGGAAGTCAAGGTGTCCCGGTTGGGCATCCGCACTTCCGTACAGCCAGAGGCTGCGTAGTCCAGGGCCTCACTCCACTTCGCCCCCTTGGAAACCAGAAGAGGCACGATTTCCTCGTCATTGAGGAGCTTGGGGTGTCCGGTGCCATATCGGATGGTTTCAGCCACATCCTCAAGAAAGCTGTCCGGAGTGCCCGCATGAAGACGGGCTGCCAGATCCGGATAGTGCAGAGGAAATTCACGCTTTGACTGGAGGAAAAGATGGCTGAGCTCGTTTGTGGCGTCTGCCCCTTCAGGAGTCTGCCCCCCGATGGTCACGGCTTCCCAGTGGGCGTATCCCTGGGTAAATGCGTTGCCCTGAGGCATGATGTACATTTCCACAAACTGGGCCATTCCGGCCCACAGGCATTCCAGGAGCTCCACGGCCTCATCAGGCGTCAGGCGCCCCTCATCCCTGTCTTTTTTATAAAGCGGATAAAGGTACTGATCCATCCGGCCGTTCGAAATGGTCGTGCCCGTACGCTGCTCCAGACGGGAAAACAGCTGTACAAACCACTGACACTGCACCGCTTCGTGGAATGTGCGGGCAGGATAGGCAGGCACCCGGTCACAGATGTCAGCGATCTTTTCCAGCTCTGCCCTGCGCTGGGCATCCGTTTCCTTTGCGGCCAGCTCCCTGGCCAAATCGGCATGACGCTTTGCCCACAGCATGATGGCATCCGAGACGATGATCACCGCCTCATAAAACGGACGCGTCACATTGATCACTTCAGGATCATACGGATCCAGGGCGGCCAGCTTTTCCTCGGCTTCACGCCGGATATCGACAAATCCACGCTGGATGACACGACCATAGTCATGCACCCACTGCAGTGAAGAACGGAATGAGGAAGACTCGTTGACGATATACCGCGGCGCTATTCCCCGCTCGTCCTTGAACAGCAGCCTCTTGATCTCCGGCTGAAGCTTTCGGGTGAACTGTTCATGATACGTTCTCCCCTCCCAGTAAGGGGCCACTTCCGTGACAGCAATATGGAGATCTTCCGCGGGGATGCCGGCACGGGAATTGTCCCTGGAAGAAAGCCCGGTCAAACCTTCCCTGTAAAAATCGCCTTCAATTTCAGGATACATAATCCCGTATCGGGGACTTTTGCCGATACGGCCCGCAAGAAGCTGATGGGGATCAATGGAAACAGTGATGTTCTCTGCCACACAATGCAGAGCCTTTGCCCAGCGCCAAACCAGAGGACGGCCTTCGGTCTCGCGCATCGAACGGGTGAAATACAGCGCCCGTTCAACATCCAGCATGGGCATTTTCCCCGAAAATGTATCAAGAATGCTGGCAATTCTCGGCCGCAATCTGCGAAAGGCACCATCATCATGAAGGATGCGTCTTTCATGGGCTGTCAGAAAGGCGGACTCACCGCAACAAGCTGGCTCAACATGATAGGCCATGAGCTTTCCCCCCACACGGATAAGGCTGGCTGCCGGTATCGGCAGCCAGCCGGTTTTGCAATCAATGATGCGTGGCAACGCGAATGGACTTCAAAGAACGATAGGCAATGATGCCAAGCGAAAGGAAGCCTGCCCCGATGAAAAACGCACAGAACGGACGAGTGAGGAAGATGGTCCAGTCATAGTCGCTCATCTGCATCGTCTTGGCAAAGGCGGACTCACCCAGAGAACCGAGGATGCTGCCAAGCACAATCCCTGCGGCAGAGTAGCCATGCCTCTTCACCAGGAAGCCGAACAGCCCTGCCACCAGCATGATGCACACGTCAAAGACGGAATTGCGCAACGCATAGGTCCCGATGCAAGACAGGACAAAGATGAAGGGCATCAGGAAAGACGTAGGGATGCGCAACAGGCTCGTCACGGTCTTGCTCGCGACATAGCCGAGGCCCAGGATACTGCAGTTGGCAAGGAACATGGCCATAAATACGGCCCATACCATCTGCGTCTGCTGGGTCATAATCAGCGGCCCGGGTTCCAGCCCGTGCAGCAGGAACACGCTCAGCATGAGCGCTGTGGTGGATCCACCAGGCAGTCCCAGAGCCAGCATGGGAATCATGGCCCCGCCGGTGGCCGCGTTATTGCCCGTTTCAGAAGCGATGACGCCTGCCAGTTCACCCTTGCCGAACCGTTCAGGATGCTTGGATGTGCTGCGGGCAAAACCATAGCTCATGAAAGCAGCCAGAGTGGCCCCAAGGCCCGGCAGCATCCCGCAGCAGAAACCACAGCCGGCCGAACGAAGAATGTTGACGCGCTGCTGCCAGAACGTGCGCAGCGAGGGGAACTCCACACCCACATTACTGTAGGCCTTGATGCTTTCCTTGCTCACGCCAATACTGGCATTGGAGAACACTTCAGAAATGGAAAAGAAGCCAAGAAGAAGCGGAATGAAGCTGATGCCGCCCATCAATCCGACACTGCCGTAGGTATAGCGGAATATGCCGCCCACAGGGTCAGCTCCGACCGTTGCCAGCAGCAGGCCGAAGGCAAGAGAAAGCCATCCCTTCAATGTGGAAGAAGCCCCCATGGTGGACGCCAACGCACAGCCGCAGAAAATAACGGCAAACATTTCCGGCGGTCCGAAGGAAACAATGGCCCAGCGTGCGATGGCATCCGTGCCGAGCATCATGCCGATGCAGCTCATCAGCCCCCCTATAGCCGAGCAGGTCACAGCCGCGCCGATGGCCAGGCCGGCCTTGCCCTGCTTGGTCAAAGGGTAGCCGTCAAAGGCCGTGGGAGCATTTTCAGCAGCACCCGGGATATTGAAGAGGATGGCCATGATGGCTCCCCCGTAAGTTCCCGAGCAGTACATGACGCCATAGACCATAAGGGCCTGGGCAGGAGTGAGGTATACCGTGAACGGCAGGAGAATGGCCCCCAGCGTAGTGACGCTGATGCCCGGAACAGCCCCGAAGAACATGCCTCCGAACAGGGCCGCTAGAAACAGCACGATGTTGAAGGGGTCTGAAAAAAGATATTGCAACCCCATGAGCATGTGTTCCATAACAGCTCTCCTCAATACAGGAAGGCGACCAGCGCCGAGTTGAACTCATAAAATCCTGGCCATGTGCCAACAGGAAAAGGTACAAACAAGTATTTTGTAAAAACAACTATGATAAGAGCTGCAATTAAAAAGCAAACTGAAAGCGTCTTACGGATATTGCGCTGGCCAAGAAACCATGCGTACACAGGAAGAAATATTAAAATTCCAGCATAAAATCCGATATAAGGCAGAAGTAGTACAAAAATAATTGGAATTACAAAGACAGGAATCCGACGCCGGAAAGGTATATGATCCTCCTCTTCCTCCGTATCCGCTGAGGAAGCAGGGACATATCGCCTGTAAAGGAACAGACACAATGAGCAGACCATCATGCTTATGGCAATGGCGGCAGGCCAGCAGTTTGCTCCATAGCGATAAAGTTCAATGGGATCATCAAAGCTAAAGGATTGAAGGAAGGCAACAAGACCTATCCCAAAGGTTACGATGAACTCTCCAAGGTATGTCTTCTGTCTGTTCATACCTGTTCTCCTCAACACCGGCGCATTCCGTTTTCTTTTCGCACTCTGGCGAAAGGGAAACGAAATGCGCATGCGTTATTTAATGTAACCAAGTTCACGATAGGTCTTGGCGTAGGTTTCCATCATGCCCCGCAGCAGCTCAATGCTCTGATCGAGATCGCGGTACTCCGTGTCTACCAGGTACTTGTCCGAAATGTACTTCTGGAAGTTTTCAGACAGGAAGGCCTGCTTGAAGGCTTCCCGCAGGTAGTCCTGAATCTTCTTGTCCAGAGTGGGGCGGCAATAGAACCCGCGCACCTTGTAAATATTGACGACCTTATCATCGAGTTCCTTAATGCAGGGGATATCCTGGAATTCAACAGGACGGACGTCGGTGTATGAGAGGATCGGCTTCATGTCGCCAGACTTGATGTAGGGGGACACATCACCCGGCTGTTCCAGCAGTGCATCAACATGCCCGCCGACCAGAGAGGCATACCGTTCGCTGGGCTTGTCAAAACTGATCTGGCGGAACTCCACGCCTGCAGCCTTCATCAGCTGGGTAGCCTGCACTTCTTCCAGATTGCCCTTCTGTGCGATGTTGCCCAGCGTTACCTTGCCCGGGTTCGCCTTGGCATAGGCAATGAAGGAATCCCAGTCATGGAACCGCTTGTCGTTACCACGAATATAAATCTGGCTATACACAATCATGGCAATGCTCAGCGGCTGATAATCCACTGTGGGATCCTGCTTCAGGATGCTGGAAACCTTATGGGTAACGCCGTCGTCATTATACTGCAGCAGGGTATAACCATCCTCAGGCGCAGCCCAGTAATCATAAAAGCCCAGCGTGGCGTTGCCTCCAGGTTTGTTGACAACAATGATCGGCACGCCGATGTTCTTGCCTACTTCCTGCAGAAGCGCACGCGCCATCTGGTCCGCACCACCGCCAGCGCCAAAGGGCACAATCACAGTTACAGGCCGTTTAGGATAATTGTCAGGCTTCTCCACGGCCTGGGCTGTAAAGCAAAAGCCAAGAACCGTAATGGCGGCCACCGCTAACACTTTGGAAAAAGAAAGGCGTCTCATAACCACTCCTTAAAAAGTTATGAAGTTACAGCCAAATCGTTCTATTCGACTGTATAATTCACCTACGGCGCTCTCCCCCATCACGCTCGTGATTAAACGTACTAGCATCGAATCTAAGAGCTGTCAATAAATAGTATGCTATTTGAATATTACATTGTTTAGACCGTCTCCGTAAAATCTTCTCTATACAATAAATAATCAATAAAAATTAAATAGATATATAAAATTTACCTGTTACAGCCAACGGGATTGAGAAACACCTGCACATACCGCAATGAAGACGCTGTTCCTTTGTTGCCTCCCGCAGCCGCAAGGCTTCACACCCTGTTTATGTGCTGAAAAGCAACGCCTGACTTGTAAGGACAATAAAAAAGCGCCCCGTTTAACGAGGCGCTTGAAAAATTGAATCGTAACGGTAACACTATGGAAGTGTTATTTCCATCTTGAAAACTGCACGAAGCAATATCCAGGCAGAGTAGCTTTTTTATACATACTGTTAACTTACTTCTTGGTATTCTAAATTTTTATAATCTTGCTCAATCCACATACCAAAAGTGATGTCTGATTAGACCAAGATAATCAGACATCATAAACGGCGACGTCACCACCATGGACATCATGAAGCCTTAAAACGCAACGCACTCTGCGTTCTGCGGACAGTGCTTCCAGGCAATGTTAGCGCTGTTGACGTGTCACGGCTGGCCTGTGCCCCTGAGGATCCTGTCAAACGAAACTTGTGTGATCCCATTATGCCGTAGATAAGGAGCAGCACGACAGCATACGCCCCACCTGTGAGTACCACACAAGTGCATATCTGGACAGCACCTTGCCGGCGGCCTTCCTGAGCGGCACATTCATCACACAGCTCCATCCCGACTGATGTGAGAAATTTCACACCAGCCAGCACGTCACTCTGAGAGCGTGCACTAAATACAGCATGGACGTGTTGCCTGCCACGGCCCGAATTCACCCGCTCCGGGCCGTGGCGGCATTTTGACTTAACGCTCTTCTTACGCCCACAGGACAAGGCGCGTGTCAACAGGAGAACCGAGCCCTTCGGTAAAGGCCATGACCCGGACACCGTAGGCATACTGCCCGCTCTGCATGACAGAAAGCGAACCGGCATAGACCAGCCGTCCGTCATCCATGTGCCGGACCTGCTTGAGATTGACTACGGAGGGGGGATCAGCAAAGTCAGTTCCCTGGCTCTGGCCGGCCACAAGCTGCACCAGCAGCTCTTCCGGCGGCATGGTACCCGGCTTGAGTGTAACTGTTGCCTGCAGGGGATGGCCGCACAGCAGCACGTCGCCTTCCATGCCTTCAATGAGGACTTCCGTAATCTGGACAGTCAGGAAGCGGCTTGCCAGATCGTGCTTCCAGGCTGCGAGACGGCGGGCCAGTGCAAAGTTGTCCTGGCACATCTGGACAGCCCGCTGTGCCGTGGGCAGGTAGGACTTGTTCACATATTCCAGCACCATCCTGTCAGAGCTGTACTGAGCGGTGAGGGTGGCCATGGCGTTCTTGGCCATGGCCAGCCAGCGGTGCGGGATACCGTCGTCGCCGCACTCATAGAACAGGGGAAGGACCTGATCTTCAAGCGCCGCATAGAGCGCCTCGGCATCCGCATAGTCGCTCTGTGCCTGGGCGGACAGCCGCGTCTCGACAGGGCCTATGGTCCAGCCGTTGCTGCCGTCATATCCTTCACACCACCAGCCGTCGGCAATGCTCAGATTAATTCCGCCGCTGACCGACAGTTTCATGCCGCTGGTGCCACTGGCCTCGTGAGGCCGGCGGGGGGTGTTGAGCCATACGTCGCAACCGCGCACCATCAGCCGGGAAATAGCGAGGTTGTAATCTTCAAGGAAGAAAATCTTGCCGGCAAACCGGGCGTCCGTGGTATAACGCACGACCTCCTGCATGATGTCGATCCCTGCGGTATCAGCCGGATGTGCCTTGCCGGCAAACACAAGAATCACCGGGCGGGCGGGGTCGGAAAGCAGGCGGGCAAGCCTGTCTGGGTCGGCAAAAAGGAGATTGGCGCGCTTGTAGGGGGCAAACCGCCGGGCAAAACCAATGACAAGCGCATCCACGCTGAGTCGGGAGGCCATATCCTTCTGCATGGATCTCGAAACCCCCAGCTTGGCACACATGCCGGGCAGCCGGCGGCGGATCGTTTCAAGCAGAATCCCCTTCTGGCGACGGCGGGCTTCCCAAAGCCGGCCATCCGGGATGTCCCGCAGGCGATCCCAGGCCGGATCCCCGGCCTCAAGCTGCATCCACTCAGGGCCTATCGCCTCCTGGATAAGTTCACGCATGACGGGACCGGCATAGGAAGGCACATGCACGCCATTGGTGATGTGCCCGATAGGCACTTCCGCCGTAGGAATGCCCTTCCAGCCGCCATGCCACATGCAGCGCGACACCTCACCGTGCAGACGGCTCACCCCGTTGGCACGATAGGAATAATTCAATGCCAGCACAGTCATTTCAAAAAGGTTTCTGTCGCTTCCCTCGAGCCGTCCCATGCCGGTGAATTCCTGCCACGACAAGCCCAGCGCCTTGCTGCAGTTTGCAAAGTATTTTTCGATGAGATCCAGCGGGAAACGCTCATTGCCTGCATCCACAGGCGTATGCGTGGTGAAGGCACAGCTGGCCCGCACGACTTCGCCGGCTTCCGCAAAGCTGAGACCCGCCTCCTGCATCAGCCGGCGTATCCGCTCAATGACCAGAAACGCCGAATGGCCTTCGTTCATGTGGTAGACGGAGGGTGTCAGCTTCAGCGTTTCCACAAGCTTCACCCCGCCAACGCCGAGCAGAATTTCCTGCCTGATGCGGCAGTCCCGGTCGGCTTCGTACAGGCGGGCGGTAATCTGCCTGTCCTCCGGCGTATTCTGAGGCACGTCGCTGTCGAGGAGGTACAGCTTGACCCTGCCCACCCGCATCAGCCAGATCTGGGCATACAGCCTGCGGCCGGGCAGCTCGATGTCAATCAGCAGGGGATTGCCGTCCGCATCGGTCTGCCGTTCTACCGGCAGCATGGTAAAATCGTTCTCGGGATAGAGGGCAACCTGCCGCCCGTCCTTATCGATTTCCTGTCTGAAGTAGCCGTTTTTATACAGAAGTCCCACACCGATCAGAGGAATCCGCCGATCACTTGCCGACTTGAGATGATCGCCGGAAAGAACCCCCAGACCGCCGGAATAAATGGGGACAGACTCATGCACCCCGTATTCGGTGGAAAAGTACAGCACCGGGTGGTCAATGTTCACACCGTCTCCCAGATCATTGCGGGGCGGCATGCCCATATATTCGTCAAACGCTTCTGCCAGATGGCGCAGGCGTTCCAGATAGCTCTTGTTCCGTGCCAGCATGGAGAGGCGCTCTGAAGAGATTTCGGTCAGCAGCCGCACCGGGTTGTGACCACAGCGTTCCCAGAGATCCGAATCCATGTCGGCAAACAGCTCCACCGCTTCGGGATGCCAGCTCCACCAGAGGTTGCCGGCCAGATCCCGCAAACGGCTCAGCGAAACGGAAAGCGGCGCCACGGCCGTCACCTTGTGCAGCACCGGCGTCACGGACGAGGTCCCGGTAAAGACTCTGGGGGACAACCCTTCCCCTGAAGGCAGCTGCGAAAGAACACCCGAACGGGCCTTCATCTTGTCCAGCGTCAGCCGGTACGCTTCCAGATAGTTCGGGAAAAACCGCTCCCACGAGCATCCGTCCACAAACTGACGCGCCCCCTGGCGCTGCCTTGCCAGCCGCTCCGCCGGCAGGGAGACCGCATTCAGAATGTTGTCGCGCAGCCCGGCCACGACATCTTCATAGCTCTTCTGCCGTCTGGGCAGAACGGTAATGCCGCAATCGGCGTCAGACAGCTCCTGCTGCTCTCTGGCCCACAGACCAAATCCCGCCAGATCAGTTGTCACCGTCGGCACAGCCCAGGCTGCACTTTCCTGTGGCGTGTATCCCCACGGTTCGTACCATGAGGGGAAGACCCCCAGATCACACGCTGAGAGGACTTCGTTATAGGCCATGTTGAGGAAACCGTCATTCCCGTCCAGCAGCGCCGGAACGAACACGACCTGCACAGCGTTATCCGGACGGTTGTCCAGCCCGATCCGCAGGCAGGTGCTCAGGATGGGATCGTTCAGGGAATTGTAGACATGGTGGCTTGTGATCCAGCCGGCACCGCGGACAGGATGCTTTGCAGGGTCACCGCTGACAGCGTCCTGATTCACCCCGCTGTGGCCGCCCATGGCCAGGCACAGCGCCACGACACGCGTCTGTGCGCCGTGCAGGGCTGCGTTGACGCCGGCCATGGCGTCAAGAAACACGTCCATCCCCTTGTTATGAAACTCATACCTGCCGGAAATAAGTACCAGACGGGTATCCTCGGGCACATCACGCCGCAGCAGCCGCGACAACGCCGCACAGAGCTTGGCCCGGCTGGCCTGCGCTGCGCTGCGATCCACGCTGTAATCCGGGATGACCCGCAGATCCAGCCCGTTGAACGTAAGCATATCCGGATTACGACCAAGCAATGCCTGGGACTCCTCAGCTGTAATCTTGCTGACAGTGGTAAAGCAGTCGGCCTCGCGGGCCGAAACGCGCTCCATGGAGCACTTGGCGGTGATGTTGTAGTTGGCCGCCTCGCGCTGCGGATTGATCCGCGTCATTTCCCGATAAATGTCTACACCAGCGCTGGCCATGGCCCGGCCGAGCATGGTGGCGTGCGTGGTGAACACCGTGCCGATTTCCGGCGTGGCGCGCTTGAGGTGCAGGAGGCCCGCCCCGCACATCCACTCGTGAAAATGCGCGATGGCCTGCCCTCCGGCCGGCTCAATGACTGTCTGATAAATGGCGGTGATGACCTCGCCGCACGCCGTGCTGAACATGACGGGTTCCACATAGTCCCACCCGCCGGTCAGCGAATCGACGCCGTACCTGTTCCAAAGCTCATACAGCAGCTGGTTCTGGTTATAACGGTTCTTGAATGCGACGAGAATCGCCTTTGGCCGTCCTGGAATGGCCCAGCGCCCGAACCGGCAGGAAAGATTGCGCACGCTCAGTGTCTGTTTGAGCGGCTCCCAGCAAGCTTCCTGAGTTTCCTCAAAGCCAGGATTGTTGCCCAGATCGGGACCAAGCACATAGTAGTTTCCGCCAAAAGCCTCCACGGCATGCAGGGCCTTGCTGCTGACTACGGCGTAAATGCCGCCGACCTTGTTGCAGACTTCCCAGCTTACCTCAAACAGGCTTATTCCTTTCATTTCTTGCATTCTTGTTACCCACAGAACAGACTGTTATACGCAAAAAACAGCCCTTGAATGTTCGCTGCAGTCAGTGCAGGACCTGCGGCCAAGACCGAACCGGCCTCCAGCACACCTGCTCATCCGTTGCATGGTCTTTTGCAGGGGCCGTCTTGAACAGCCGCCAGAACCGCCATGCGATTGTGATTCTGCCCTGACCGTCCGCGATCCCGTACACAGGGGACTCGCCGGCTGCGTTACAAAGAAGCCGCACTGCCCGTCGATGACCAAATATCTCCAGATCCCAGGGGCGCGTCCGGCACCCCTCCTTCATACGCCCAATATGCAACAATTCAAAGGGAAAAACAGGTTGCTCCCTTCCCGGAGGCATAAGGAAACGCTTTTCACGGCTTCCACGGGCTTCATGCTGTAGCTGCCCTCAGCCGCCAGAAGACCGCTGCAACCAGGCCCTGCCCCACATAGCCCGGACAGCCCAGAGGGTGAATGGAAAACGTCTCAACGGCCGCACGGCAAACAACATCTCCCCCCGGCAGGCGCTCCGGAACTCCCCCGCAGCGCGTCCCAGTACTGACGGACAACTGACCACCATCGGGCCCTTGCGGCAGACCTGACACAAAAAAACGGACACAGGAGAGGAGCGAACTCCTTCCCTGTGTCCGGACATGGTTGCCGTTCATGGCATCCTGCAGGCTCGTACGTTTCAGCGCGGCTGTGCCGTTACGGCTTTTTCCTCGGGGACGGAAACCTTGGCCACCTGTTCCTTGCGCCTGCAGACTTCCTTCAGGGTCAGCTCGAAGTCAGCCAGCACATTCATATAATTGATATAGGCGTCATAGGGCGAGCTGTAGGGGTTGAAATACTTGTGCACATCGCCGTCGGCAAACCACTTGGTGCACATATAGTAGAAATGGTCCGAGGTCTGCAGCCGCCGCCAGGTTCTCAGCAAGTCGGGGTTGTCCGCCTCCCTGACCAGGGGCTCCAGCTTGTAGAGCGCTTCAATGGCGTCGTTTTGCATGTCGTTGCCCAGCCAGGCGGTCAGATCCCGCTCGGCGTCGGCCCACGAAATGAACAGAGGCACGTCAAGACGCGCCATGGGTGACAGGGTCCGGGCCACCTCAACGGGCGTCCGGAAGTCGAAGTCCGGATGGCTCAGCACACAGTCAGGCAACGCGCGCATGAACTGGAAAATGCCTGTGCTTTCGCCCTGATGCTCACCGAACGTCTCATAGTCCATGAACAAATTGATAACCTCGCCGGCCGCATTGCTGGCGTGGGCCCAGGAGGCGAACTTTCCGCCGTAAGCGGAAATTCCGGCCATTCGTGATTGGAAAACCGGAAGGCGATGTCATCTGACAGTCGGTAGTTCTTCAAAAGCAGCTTCAGATCAAGGCAGGTTGACGGCTGATAGACAAAATTCGGGCTGCGCCAGCCCAGAATCTTGTCCGCACCTTCCGCCAGAATGGCCTCATAGCCCAGGCTTTCAATCAGGTTGGCAAGATCGTTGTTGTAAATCAGCTCGGTATTGCGGAATACCCGCGGCTTCTGGCCGAACAGCTTTTCAATCCGCGCGTCATGCACCTTGATCTGTTCGCAGAATTCCTGCCGTGACGTCTGGAACGCCAGTGAATGCGCGTCGGTTTCAGACAGAAATTCCACGCAGCCCGTTTCAGCCAGATCCTGGAAGCTGCGGATTACTTCAGGCGCCCAGGCCTCGAGCTGATCGATGACAGTCCCCGTCAGGGAGAAAGCGATCTTGAACCGGCCGTTGCAGCGCCGGATCTCTTCCAGCAGCAGCTGATTCATGGGCAGATACGACTTGCGCGCCACCTTGAGCAGAATGTCGCAGTTGGCGTCCTCATCTTCGTAGAAGTGGTTCCGCCCGATGTCAAAAAACGTATAGTGCCTCAGCCGGTATGGCTGATGGACCTGAAAATAGAAGCATACGGATGGCATGTCAGCAACCTCCTCCGGTATGTCCCCCAACGCACCGGGCATAGATGGCGTTAAGGCGATCCGCTGCGTTTTCCCAACGAATGGTCTTCAATTCTTCCCGGCAGTTGCGGACCAGCTCTTCCGCAAGGCAGGGGTAGCTCAATACCGCGCAGATCTTGTCCGCCAGATCCCGCGTATCCCAGAAATTGACCTTCAGGGCATGTCTGACGACCTCAGAGACGCCGGACTGCCGGGAAATAATCACCGGCACGTCATACGCCATGGCTTCAAGCGGCGCAATGCCGAACGGTTCAGACACGCTGGGCATCACATACAGGTCGCTCATGGCGTAAATGCGGTCCACATCCTCGCCCCTGAGGAACCCTGTAAAATGAAACCGGTTGCCAAGGCGCAGCTGGGCCACACGATACACCATGCGGGCCAGCATGTCTCCGCTGCCGGCCATGATGAAGCGCGTATCCGGCAGGCGCGTCAGCACCAGCCGTGCCGCCTCGACAAAATATTCCGGTCCCTTCTGATAGGTGACCCGCCCCATGAACAGAACCCGCTTTTCAAAGCTGTGGCTGTGCAGTGCACCGGCCGCCATGGCTCGCCGCGATTCGCTGCGCGTCACGGCGTTGTGGACAACTTCAATCTTGTCAGGATTGATCCCGTACAGCGACACGACCCGTGACTTGGTGTAATGACTTACCGCAACCACAACGTCGGCGGCTTCCAGGCCGGCCTTTTCAATGGCGGCGACCTCGGTGTTCATATTTACGCCGCTCCGGTCGCATTCCAGGGCGTGGATATGAGCCACCAGCGGCTTGCCGGTAACCTGCTTGACCACCATCCCTGCCGGATACGTCATCCAGTCATGCACATGAATAACGTCAAAATCTTCATTGAGCATGCCCAGCGCCGCCTGACTGTACCGGAAGACCTCGGTCATCAGGTCCTTGCCATAGCCGCCGTGCAGACGGATCGTTTCGGTATGGCCCGTCATCCTTTCAGACAGCCGGCCGGCGACACCCTCCGGCACGACTTCCTCATGCGGCCGGACAAGACCGCCAGACGACAGAGCCTGCCCGAAGCGCTCCATCCGTCTCTGATAGGTTTCTTCCGTCGCGTAGGGAAACAGTCCTGAATCCACATGGACAAGATGCAGGCGCTCCTTCCAGACCGTCTCCAGTGCGTTGCCGGTGAACCCGGATGGCAGCAGAGGCCCGCCATGATGCCAGCGTTCATAGCTGGGAAAGGCCTCCATGCCGTCTGTCCTCAGCACCACGCCGGATGCCGACCGCAGACGCAACCTGCCGGGCAGGGCCATTTCATCCGGGCCCAGCCGGGGCAGGACAAAAATGATCTCCGTCCCACGGTTCGCCAGCGCCCGGGTCAGCCCATAGCAGGCTGTTCCCAGGCCACCGCTCAGATGGGGAGGAAACTCCCAGCCAAACATGAGTACTTTCATCGACGCACCCTCCACGTCTCCGCTCCGCTCACAACCGACTCAAGCCGGACCAGAAGGGCTGCTTCCCAGCTGGCATAGACGCCTGGCGCCGCCCTGCGCAACAGATACAAGGACCGCAGCGTCTCGGCCACGCTCCAGGCCTGGGCGATGCAGCCATCCGGTTTATGGGGAGGGTCGCCTCCAAAAATTTCCGACAGATTCCCAACGCCCACGGCAGGCAGATGCTCGGCAAACAGGGGCGTCAGCAGCTCAAGATATTCAGCCACAGCGTTTTCCGTATCCCAGGCGGTTCGCAGAAGCGCCTCGGTGTATGCGCCAAGCAGCCAGGGCCAGACCGTGCCCTGATGATACGCGCTGTCGCGGCTGGCCGGCCCCCCTTCGTATACCGGCCGGTACCCGGGCTCTTCAGGGCTGAGCGTGCGCAATCCGAAAGGCGTGAGCAAAGCGTCGCGCACCGCTTCAACAACAAAAGGCCAGTCATCCTCGTGCAGAACGGAATACGGCAGTGATGCTGCAAAAATCTGATTGGGACGCAATGAGCGATCCTGTTCTCCCGGCCTCCAGACGTCAGCCAGATACCCGCCGCGGGAAGCAACCCAGAACCGCTGGCGGAACGTCTTGCGGAAACGATCCAGCGGCTCTGTCCCGCTCCATTCCGGCTCGCCATAGCGGCGACCCAGTTCGCGGGCAAAGGCCAGGGCGTTGTACCACAGGGCATTGATTTCCACAGGGCAGCCATAACGTGGCGTTACAGGATGTCCATCAACTGTGGCGTCCATCCAGGTCAGCTGTGTTTCGGGCGTCCCCACATGCAGCAGGCCGTCTTCGTCCTCGTGCACAAACGGCACGGCTCCTGTCCGGTAAGCCCTGATGATCGCCTTCACCACGGGCCAGCAGTGCTCCCGCACAAGGATATCCGTTTCAGGAACCATCAGAAGCATCTGCTGCATGGCCCACAGATACCACAGAGACGCGTCAACAGAATTGTAGGAGTGCTTTCCGTCAGGGGAGAACACGTTGGGGATAAGCCCGTTCCGGGCGCTGCGCCCAAGACGCAGCAACAGGGCGACCCCGTCCTTGGGCCGTCCGGCATAAAACGTCAGCCCGGGCAGGGCGATGCAGGTGTCACGCCCCCACATGCCGAACCAGTGATATCCGGCCGTCACCGACGGCTCGCCCTGTGCGTCGCGCACCCGGAAGTGGCCGGCTTCACGGCTCAGATGCGCCTCAAGCACACCGGGACGCTCAGCAGACGGCTTCGCCGCTTCTCCCCTGGCTTCAATGGCTGTACGCCTGGCTGCTTCAGTGCTCCACAGCTCCGGCAGTATCGTTCCCGGGGCCTCGATCACCTCCGTCGATGCAGACAGATAGACAGGGCAGCCTGGTGCCAGCGCCACATCCAGCACGCCTGGCTGAAAGAGATCTTCCTCGTCGGCAAAGCCGCGCGCGGCCTCCACAGGATACCGGACGTTGCGGCACCACTCGGGCGACGGATGGAAGGTAAGCACGCCGGAAAGCTGCATGTAGAAGGCTGGCAGGCAATTATAGGGACGGATGCCAAACCCGGAAGGCGCAGGCCAGGTCTTGACCTGCAGCGCCATGTTGGCGCGTGTAAGATCATGCGCGTTGCGAAATGCAAGCAGAGGCTTGATCCTCAGTTGCGGAACGCCCGGCAGGGGTACTCCGGTGTCATCAACATTGAGGCTGTATCGGATGATGGTCAGGCGGCGGCCAGGCACAAGCATGATCTCCCGCACGATGCGGACATCGCCAAACCGGTAGGTAAAACGTGGCCAGGGACCTATCTCGACTTCTTCAAGATATTCATGCCCACGGGGGTAGAATACGTCCGGATGCTTGCGGCAGGAAAGAAAACACTCCCTGCCGCCGGCCATGAACGATTCTTCCAGTGTCGAAAGCAACACATGCCTGCCGGGCGGGCTGGACAGCTCAGCAACAAGCAACCCATGATATTTTCGCGTATTGCAGCCAATGAGCGTACTTGACGCGTAATCACCAAGGCCGTTGGTCTCCAGCCATTCCCTGCGCAGCGAACGACGGATGTTCTGGCAGCTCTGCTGGTCGAACAAAAAACGCATGACCACCCTCCATACATAAACGGATCACGCCTGGTCCGGCATGCGCTCTCCGTCAAGTTTCCTGTGGTGCTACTGTCTTTCCCCTATACGCTTCTGCTGCCTACACGTTTTTTGTACTAAAATCCAGTTCCACCCGTCAAGCCATCTCTGGCCGGAGTTCTTCTGTTGTACGAAGCTCTATCCATTATATGTCGCTTTATTGAATCCGATACATGGATATATTTCCTACATTACCGTCTCTCAAGAGGTTTATTTTCAATTTTTCTTGGCAGTCCATACCAGTACATCCATCCGACCAACGTCGGAGCATCAGACTGCCATTCTCCACTTGATTCAAAATAATGCAGCATTTTCTTCTCAACAGCAGACTGCACACGACACCGCAGTGCCCGTTCCCTGACAAACAGCGCCAGGTCTTCAAACAGCCCGAACCAGACATCCTCAACACATATGCGGTTCCTCTCCCCGGGGCTGCTGCCGGCACAGGCACAAAGGCTTGTCAGCGTCTCCAAAAAATGCTTTTGTAGAAGTGGATCCGGATGAATTTCGCGGTCAAATTCTCCGGCGTGACAGGCAACGTGCCTGAGTCCCTTGCACACAAGCCGTCCCATCGGCGTTTCCGCACCTGGACAACACGAAAGGTACTCTTCTGCCCTATTCATGAGTGTCACCCAACAGCTGAACATGGCTGCCCTCTCCCTGTACAACATCGTTTTTTGTATGCTCCCTCAAAAGGCCTGTCGGTTATATGAATGTAACTCACCTGATTATTGCTGACTACCGTATGATAATGCTGTTTCAAACTGTCTTTCGCGGCGCTTTTGCAGCCATTCTGGGACTTGCACTGCTCAGTTGCGCTCCGGCCACACCACCGGCAAAGCCCCTTCCGGATCCTGTAACATCCAACACCGAACAACTGGTGGCCAAAGCGCGCATCCTGTGGGGGCATGGCGACACCTGTCAGAATCCTGAACAGGCCATCGCCTACCTGAACAGCGCCCTGGAGCTGACGCCAAACCATGCAAACGCCCTGCTCCTGCGCGGGAGAGCCTACAATCAGCTGAACCTGGCTGAGAAAGCCTTTGAGGATCTGACCGAGTCAATCCGCCTGGAGCCAACGACCGAAGCCTATGCCTGGCGCGCGTTTGTCCTGCTGCGCGAAGGCAACCTGCGCGGGGCCAGATCTGATCTGGAGTCTGCCTTCAGCCTTGGCGGTGATCGCCGGCACGCCTACAACGTGCGCGGGCTGCTGCACCTTGAAGAAGGAAATGAAGACGCCGCCTGCGACGATTTTGAAGACGGCGCTGAAGCAGGAGCCCCCTTCTGGCTTGACAAGGCCCGCAATGCGGGTATGTGCCGGTGAGTGCCGTCCGGTGCAGGATCTTTCTGACCGTGCCGTCAAAACCTGTCTGATGCCCGGCAGCGCTTCCAGGCGCTGCCGTCTCTGTCCGGCCTGTGCTTTTAACTACCGCGAGAACCTGCATGTCCAGTCAGCAACGCCCACCTCTGTTCCTTCCCCTGCTGCCAGCTCTGGCCGGGCTGGCTCTGTCCGTCTGGAACCTCGCTGATGCAGAATCCGTACCGTGCCCCACAGCCGGCTGCTCCATTCAGACAGCCTTTTCCATCGGCGGCATTTCCCTCTGGTGGCCGGGGGTCTTCCTTTTTGCCCTGCTTGCCGTCTGCGCCCTTGCAGGGCAGCGCCGTGCAGGACGCTGTCTGGCCGGGCTGGCGCTGCTGGCGGATCTGCCGCTGTTGCTGCTGATGCTGTTTTCAGCGCCCTGCTTTGCCTGCATGCTGGCAGCCCTGTGCATCGCGCTGGGCTTCATCGCCTTCAGGGCACCGGCAGAAAGCTGGTCGGCCAGGACTCGTAGCACGCCACCTGCCCGGGTGCTGCTGGCGGTATGGTCGCTGCTGTTCATCGCCACCGCAGGCCTGCTCGTGAATGAGATGTCCAAGCCATGGGCTATTGTCTCGCCGGCCGGACAGGCCAGCGCAAGCGTCTACTTTTCCTTTGACTGCGCAGCATGCCGCAAACTGATCTTTGGCATGCCTCCCGACATGGCCGGTACACTGGCCTGGTTCCCTGTGGCGGAAAGCGCTGACAGCGCCACTGCCGCCCTTGCCATGGAGCGTGCCTTGAAAAACGGCCTGCCTATGGCTGATGCCCTGCGCGAAGCGCGAGCCGCAGCTCCGGCCAGCGTATGGCAAAGCCTCTCCCCTTCGTGGTGGGACATGCAGATCCGGCTATGGATCAACCGCAGCCATGTGCTGCGCTCCGGACGCGACATCCTGCCAATGGTGGAGTTCCACGGCGTTCCTGACGCGCTGCTGAACCGCCCCCGCACGCCGCGCACCCCGGCCAGCCGGCCGGAAGAGGATCTGCCCTTCCTCAACCTTGACAATGCAGGCTCCTGCACCGGTGATACGCCCCCCGGCCAGGACTGTCTTCCTTAAAAAAGACAGACTCCTTATCAAAAACTCCACAGCCCTGACATGCGGCAACAGGTTGAATAGTCTTCAAGTTATCATATTCACAAGAAAAATAAAAAAATTATCTTTCTTTTCATGCTTGTTAAAAACCGTAATTCATCCTATAAAGCGAAGATTACTGGCCGCTTCGTATTAATGGCGGTGTACAGCGTGCCTCCAGGCAGGTACGCCGGCAATGCGAGCGAGCCGCGATGCAATGGGAGTAGTGTCTGTGGAAGCCATCTACGCAGCGCGCAAGGAAGACATCGTCCAGGCATGGACGTCGGCTATCTTTGCACTTTATCCATTTGAAACAACAGGGTTCCTGCGTACACAAAAAGATCGTTTTGCCAATCCCGTGGGACATGCCACCATGGTTGCGGCCGATACGCTGTATGACGCAGTGACCGGCAGGCCCGTGGATGACGATCAGGTGCGCCTTGCCCTGGCCGAGCTCATCCGCATCCGGGCGATTCAGGATCTGACCCCCGACCAGGCGGTAGGGGCGCTTTTCCTGCTCAAGCCCGCAATGCGCAAGCATCTGTTGACGGACGCCCTGGCTGAGGGCGCCCTGGAGGAATATCTGGACGCCGAATCCCGAGTGGATTCGCTGGCCCTGATGGCCTTTGATCTTTACATGGCTGACAAGCAGGCCGTGTTCAAGGGCCGCGTGGCCGAACTGCGCCGCCGCTATTCCCAGATTGAACGCTGGGTGGCCGCGCAGGGCGCATCGGATCTGTTCCCCGATCCTATTATGCAGGCAGCCGGCGACTCCACGCCGGATAAACCTTAAAGCCCGGAGAGAGGTAGGGAATGATAGTTTCTTTTGTGGCAGCCCTGCTTATCGGCCTTGCCGCGTGGACAGGGTCGCAGGCCGGTTTGCAGTACCTGTTCGGCATGGCGCTGCCCCTGCTGGCCGTGGTGGTGTTCATCGGCGGCATGATCTGGCGCGTCCTGTACTGGGCGAAATCGCCCGTGCCCTTTGCCATCCCCACGACAGGCGGGCAGGAGCGCTCGCTGGACTGGATCAAACCCGCACGGCTCGACACACCGATGACCAAAGCGGGTGTTGTCGGCCGCATGCTGCTGGAAGTCCTGCTGTTCAGATCGCTGTTCCGCAACACCACAACCAGGGTTGATCCCCAGAACATGCGGATCACCTATTTTTCCTCCAAGTGGCTGTGGCTTTTCGCCCTGCTGTTCCACTACTGTTTCCTTGTCACGTTTATCCGCCACTTCCGCTTCTTCCTCGAGCCCGTTCCCGTCTGTCTGGAATGGGTCGAATTCTTTGACGGGATCCTGCAGGTAGGCGTGCCCACGCTGTTCCTCAGCAACGTGCTGATTGTCTGTGCGCTGCTGTTCCTTTTCCTGCGCCGCATCGTAAATCCCAAGCTGCGCTACATCTCGATGGCCAACGACTATTTCCCCCTGTTCCTGATCATGGGGCTGGTCGGCACGGGCATCTGCATGCGCTATTTCGACAAGCTTGACGTGGCCCAGGCCAAGGTCTTCATCATGGGGATCGTGCACTTCTCCCCCCAGAGCGTCGAAGGGCTGAATCCGCTGTTCTTCACGCATCTGACCTTCCTGAGCGTACTGCTCATCATCTTCCCCTTCAGCAAGCTGGTGCACATGGGCGGCGTGTTCCTGTCACCCACGCGCAACCTGCCCTGCAACACGCGTCAGGTGCGCCACGTCAACCCCTGGAACAAGCCTACCGTCTTCCACACCTACGCCGAATATGAAGACGACTTCCGCGAACCCATGGCCGAGGCCGGGCTGCCCCTGGAAATCAGCCTCGAAGAAGCGCAGGCCCATGACAACGAAAAGTCTGGCAAGCCCGTTGAGCCTGCCTCTGCCCAGTAAGGAGTTCCCATGGCCAAACTGCCCAAACCCGAAGAGCTGATGGCGGGACGTCCGCCCTTCCCTGCCAAGGGCTGGATGAATACCAAGCCGGAATTCAAGGCCGGCAACTTCTGCTATCCTGCCAAGGTTGAAATCATGGAAGGCATGCACATGCCTCATCCCCATGAATGGCGTCCTGACGAAGAAGACTGGCACCTTCCCGAAAACTGGGAAGAAATCATCTACAACGGCCTCAAGGAACGCCTTGCCAAGCACCGTTCGCTGAAAGTCTTCCTTGACTCGTGCGTGCGCTGCGGCGCCTGTGCCGACAAGTGCCATTTCTTCATCGGCACCAACGACCCGAAAAACATGCCCGTGCTGCGCGCTGAGCTGTTGCGCTCCGTGTACCGCAAGGACTTCACCCTTGTCGGCAAGCTTCTCGGCAAGGTCGTCGGCGCGCGCAAGCTCGACAAGAACGTCATCAAGGAATGGTTCTTCTACGCCTATCAGTGCACGGAATGCCGCCGCTGCTCGCTGTTCTGCCCCTACGGCATTGACACGGCCGAAATCACGGCCATCGTGCGCGAGCTTCTCTATGAGCTCGGCCTCGGCATCAACTGGGTCATGGAACCGGTCTCCAACTGCAACCGCACCGGCAACCACATCGGCCTGCAGCCCCATGCGCTCAAGGACATCATCGAATTCCTGTGCGACGACATCGAGACCATCACCGGGATCCGCATCAACCCGCCCCTCAACGAAAAGGGGCATGAAGTGCTGTTCATCACGCCCTCCGGTGACGTGTTCGCCGATCCCGGCATCTACACGTTCATGGGCTACCTCATGCTGTTCCATGAAATCGGGCTGGACTACACCCTGTCCACCTACGCTTCTGAAGGCGGCAACTTCGGCTCGTTCGTGTCGTTCGACATGGCCAAGAAGCTCAACGCCAAGATGTACGCCGAAGCCAAGCGCCTGGGCGCCAAGTGGATCCTGGGCGGCGAATGCGGCCATATGTGGCGCGTGGTCAACCAGTACATGGCCACCTACAACGGCCCTGCCCCCGACAACATGATCACCCCGGTTTCGCCCATTACAGGCACCGTGTTCAAGCACGCCGCCGCGACAAAGATGATCCACATCGCCGAATTCACGGCGGACCTCATCAAGCACGGCAAGCTGAACCTCAAGCCCGAGCGCAACAACCATATCATCACCACCTACCACGACTCGTGCAACCCCGCCCGCGCCATGGGGCTTCTGGAAGAACCCCGCAGCATCCTGCGGGCCGTATGCAACAACTTCGTGGAAATGCCTCCGAACACCATCCGCGAACAGACCTTCTGCTGTGGCTCGGGTTCCGGCCTGAACACGGAAGAAATCATGGAGCTGCGCCTGCGCGGCGGCATGCCCCGCGGCAACGCCTTGCGTTATGTGCAGCAGAAGAACGACGTCAACTGGCTGACCTGCATCTGCGCGCTTGACCGCGCCGTCCTGCCTACCGTCGCCAACTACTGGGCGCCTGGCGTGACTGTCAGCGGCCTGCACGAACTGGTGGCCAACGCGCTGGTCATGAAGGGAGAAATCCCCCGCACCATGGACCTGCGGCAGGAAGATCTGCCCGAACCGGACGTTGACGAATCCGCCGCATCGGGTGAGGAGGACGCCTAATCATGCTGTACAACGCAAAATACATTATTCCGGGCCTTGTCGTGGCCGTGGCCGCGTTTACCGCGCCCTTCTGGCTCAATATCGGCACGCCCAGCTACACCTATCCCGACGTGGCCGTTCCCACGGGCGAAGACAGCAAACAGTGCGTGGAGCCCAAGGAGTGGATGCGCACGCAGCACATGACACTGCTCAACACCTGGCGCGATGAGGCTGTCCGTTTCGACAAGCGCACCTATGTCGCAACCGACGGCAAGAAGTGGGACATCAGCCTCCAGAACACCTGTCTGGGGTGCCATGCCAACAAGGTTGACTTCTGCGACAAGTGCCACAACAGCAACAACGTCCAGCCCTACTGCTGGAACTGCCATGTTGCGCCCAAGGGGAACGAGTGATGAAGAAAAGCAGAAGAGATTTTCTTAAGGTTGCCGGCCTTTCGGCCTTTGCCCTGGGCTCGGCTGCCGCGCTGAACCTTGGAAGCGCCAAGGCTGCGACCGCTGAAGGCACCTATGAAACCGCCCCCGCGCAGCTCAAGGCCAAGCGCTGGGCCATGGTCATCGACACGCGCCGTTTCACCAACGCCGCGGACTTCCAGAAAGTCATCGACGCCTGCCATCACGAGCACAACGTGCCGGACATCCCCGGCAACCAGAACGTCAAGTGGCTTTGGAAGGACACCTTTGCCCACACCTTCCCCGATGATCCGCACGGGTACATGCCCGATCGGATTATTCACGGCAATTTCCTGCTGCTGTGCAACCACTGCGACAACCCGCCCTGCGTGCGCGTGTGCCCCACAGGGGCTACCTTCCGCCAGGAAGACGGCATCGTCGTCATGGACCCGCACCGCTGCATCGGCTGCCGCTTCTGCATGGCCGGCTGCCCCTACGGCTCGCGCAGCTTCAACTTCCGCGATCCCCTGCCGTTCATCAAGGATGTGAACACCGCCTATCCCCCGCGCACCCGCGGCGTGGTGGAAAAATGCACGTTCTGCACCGAACGGCTGGCCAAGGGACAGCTTCCCGCCTGCGTGGAAGCCTCGGACGGCGCCATTCTCTTCGGGGATCTGAGCGATCCCGCCTCCACCGTCCGCAAGGCGCTCGCCGAAAACTTCACCATCCGCCGCAAACCCACCCTCGGGACGGGCCCCGGCGTGTACTACATCATCTAGGGGGCAGCCATGCTTGAACTTCTCTTTAAAGGCAGGCCGCGTTTCTATCTCTGGATGGCTTTCCTCGCCGCCATTGTGGGACTTGGGGTCATTGTCTACATCTTCCAGCTGGTGCTTGGTCTGCAGGTTACCGGCATGAGCCGTGACGTGTCCTGGGGCTTCTACATCTCCCAGTTCACCTACTTCGTCGGTGTGGCCGCCTCGGCCGTCATGCTCGTCCTGCCGGCCTACTTCCACCACTATGTCAAATTCAAGCGCGTGATCATCTTCGGCGAGTTCATGGCCGTCGGCGCGGTGATCATGTGCATGCTGTTCATCGTGGTCGACCTCGGCCAGCCTCAGCGTGTGCTTAACGTACTGCTGCACCCCACGCCCAACTCGGTCATGTTCTGGGATATGATGGTTCTTTCAGGCTATCTCATCCTGAACCTGCTGATCGGCTGGGTCACCCTCGAGTGCGAACGCCATGACGTGACGCCGCCCAAATGGATCAAGCCCCTGGTGTTCCTTTCCGTCTTCTGGGCCTTCTCCATCCATACGGTGACGGCGTTCCTGTATGCCGGCCTGCCCGGCCGCCACTACTGGCTGACCGCCATCATGGCCGCGCGCTTCCTCGCCTCGGCATTCTGCTCCGGTCCTGCCATCCTCATGCTCCTGCTGCTCGTGGTCAAAAAGGCTACCAAGTTCGACCCCGGCAAGGACGCAATGCGGACTCTGGCCACCATCATCACGTATGCCATGTGCATCAACGTGTTCTTCTACCTGCTTGAGCTCTTTACCGCCTTCTACAGCGGCATCCCGGGCCATCAGCATCCGATCCTGTTCCTCTTCTCCGGTCACGACGGCCACATGGCCTGGGTGAACGGCTGGATGTGGACGGCGGCCGTGTTTGCCATTGCCTCGCTGGCTCTGCTCATTCCCCCGGCACTGCGCCACAACGAAGCCCTGCTGCCCTGGGCGCTCATCATGCTGGTGATCGCTTCCTGGATCGACAAGGGCCTCGGCCTGCTCATCGGCGGCTTCACGCCCACGCCCTTTGAAACCGTCACCAACTACACGCCAAGCCTGGCCGAAATTCTGGTCGGTCTCGGCATCTACGGCATCGGCGGCCTGATCGTCTCTGCCCTGTGGAAGATCGCCATCGATGTGAAAAAGGAAACCGGTACGTTCGAACTGAAGGCCTAGCCTGTCAATTCGGAATGCCTTTCAGGCCTCCCGTCCTCTCGGGCGGGAGGCCTTTTGCATGCCTGCTGCATACTGCCGTAGTATAAAAAATCACCCCTGACGCACAGGTTTCCCCCACACATGCCTGCCAGCTCCCTGAGGCAACGCCGCCTGGCTACAGCGATAGTGTGTCCTGCCGGACAGCCGTGGAGGCAGAGCGGTCTGCCTGTGGTAGTGACGGCAAAAGCTGTGGTTCCCTCTGGCACCCTGCCGGACAGCCTGTAGGCAGCTCGTTGGGCAGACAGACGTGCAGTCTTCCCGGCATGTACGTCTCAACACCACCTGCCAACGTTTGCAGGCAGAAAGCGGCACGACGGTACCCTTTACAGCGCAGGCCGAAGAGACTATGATGCCCAAAACCCGACGGATATGCCATGCCCAACATCGACATCGTTCATCATACGCTGATCGGCGGCTGTGCCGCTGCCGGGTATTTGTTTCTGTAGTATGCGCCCCCTCCGTGGGGCTTTTTTTTGGTTGCCATCACAGCGCTGTACAACAGCTGTCTTTGATGGCGCAGCGCTGCGCTGCCGCGCTCCGGAACGGAACAGCCTGCGCACCGGACGCTGGGACGGGCCACCTCCTGCCGCAATCCTGCGACAGAGAAACAGCTCCCCGACGCTGTCCGGACAGACTTTCAAATGGCCTTTGGTATTCGAGCAGAGGCTTTTGAACCGGCATGATTTCAAAAGCCGCCTGCCCGCACAGTGCGGGGATCCACACGCTCCCTAAACACGGGATGCGGGCACCTGCTTTTGCATCCACCACAGGGCGGTGCATGACAACCGCCCGAAACAGCAAGGACTGCCATGCAACAGGACAAGTTCATCTGGCGGCATAAGGACCTGCTGGATGTGGATCAGCTGACAAAGGAGGAAGTGTTCTTCCTGCTTGACACGGCTGCCTCCCTCCATGAAGTCAACCTGCGCCCCGTCAAAAAGGCCCCTGTGCTCAAGGGCAAGAGCATCATCCTGTTCTTTGCCGAAGACAGCACCCGTACCAAGACTTCCTTTGACATCGCCGGCAAACGCCTGTCTGCCGACACGTTTGCCCTGGGCAGGTCTGGCTCCAGCATGCAGAAGGGCGAAAGCCTCAAGGACACCGCTCTGACGCTTGAAGCCATGCACCCTGACGTCATCGTCATCCGCCACAACTGCAGCGGAGCGGCGCAGTTTCTGGCCGAACGCCTTAACTGCGGCGTGGTGAACGCCGGCGACGGCTGGCACGCGCATCCTACCCAGGCGCTGCTTGACGCCTTTACGCTGCGCCGGCACTGGGGGGACGCCTTTGAAGGAAAAACCGTGCTGATTGTAGGCGACTGCGCGCATAGCCGCGTCTGCCGCTCCAACGTGAAGCTGCTCACCATGCTGGGCGCCAACGTCCGGCTCTGCGCACCGCGCACACTCCTGCCCGCCGGCGTGGACAGCTGGCCGGTCGAAGTCTATTCAGATCTTAACAAGGCCCTGCCCGGCGTCGACATCGTCATGTGCCTGCGCCTGCAGCTCGAACGGATGCAGGCCGGACTCCTGCCGGACATGCGCGAGTACTCGGCCCGCTACTGTCTGACGCCGGCGCATCTGGCCCTGGCCAATCCAGGGACCAAGGTCATGCATCCCGGTCCGATCATGCGCGGCAACGACGTATCTGCCGCGCTTGCCGACAGCCCCGATTCGCTCATCCTCACCCAGGTTGAGTCCGGCGTGGCCGTCCGCATGGCCGTGCTTTTCCTTCTTGCAACCCGTACTGACGCCGGAGGCCGCTAATGGAATCCTTCGTTCTCTCCAATGCGCTGTACCTCGGCAAAGCAGTGGATGTCGTCGTGCGCGAAGGACGTATTGACGCCCTGTACCCGCACGGCGACGCCCCTCAGGCTGAAGGCCTTACAAAGGTTGACGCCAGGGGACAAGTCCTGTTCCCCAGCTTCATCGACGCGCACACACACCTGCGCGAACCCGGCTTTGAATGGAAAGAAGATGTGGCCTCAGGCCTTTCTGCCGCCGCGCATGGCGGCTTTGGCGCAGTCATGTGCATGGCCAACACCTCTCCTGTCAATGACGAAGGCTCGGTCACCCGCTTCATCATCGAACGCGGCCGCATGGCCTGGCCCTACGGGCCGCGCGTCCATCCCATTGCCGCGGCCACAGTCGGACTCAAGGGAGAACTGATGGCCCCCCTTGCCGAATTGTGCGAAGCCGGCTGCGTGGCTGTCTCCAACGACGGCGTGCCGCTGAAAAATTCCGACATTCTCCGCCGCGTCATGGAGTACGCCGACGACCTCGGCCTCATGGTCATTGACCACTGTGAAGATCCCTGGCTCGCCAAAGGCTCGTGCATGAACGAAGGCGTCACCAGCGGCAAGCTCGGCCTGCGCGGCCAGCCTGACGCCGCCGAAGCCATCCAGGCGCTGCGTGACATCATGCTGGCCGAATACCTGGGAGTGGCGGTTCATATTGCTCACGTTTCCTGCGCCCGTACCGTGGATGCCATCCGCTGGGGCAAATCCAGAGGCGTCCGCGTCTCGGCTGAAACCTGCCCGCACTATCTCTTCCTCGACGAAAGCGCCATGGAAGGCTACAACATCTACGCCCGCATCAACCCTCCGCTGCGGACCAGGGCCGATGTGCAGGCCCTCCGCCAGGCTGTGGCCGACGGCACCATCGACATTCTGGTCACCGACCATTCCCCGCACGCCATCCATGAAAAGGAAATGCCCGTGTCCGAAGCCCCCAACGGCTTCACCGGGATGGATCTGGCCGTTGCCGTCACCTACGGTCTGGTCCGTGAAGGCGTCATTGACGAAGCCCTGTTCATCGAACGCTGGTGCACCAGGCCGGGTGCGCTGTTCAAGCTGCCTACCAACAGCTTCAGACAGGGGGATCCGGCCGATTTCTTCCTGTTCGATCCCAACCTGACCTGGACTGTCAGCCCGGAAAACCTGTACTCCAAAAGCTGCAACACTCCATGGATCGGCCAGACGCTCAAAGGCCGCCTGACCGCCCACTGGATGGGAGGCAGGCAGATCGTCTGACGGCAGGGGCGCGCTGACCCCGCCCTGTACAGCCGCACCGTTATTCCATGCGACCTTTGCGACCGGATGCCCCCGGCATCCGGTCTGCACGTTTCAAGGAGACTCCATGCGCGTACTGATCACCGGCGCTGCCGGTTTCATCGGTTTTCATCTGGCCCGCCGCCTTCTGGATCAGGGCCATACCGTCGTCGGCCTCGACAACCTCAACGACTACTATGCAGTCAAACTCAAGCAGGACCGCATCGCACAGCTGGCTGACAGGAAGGACTTCCGGTTTGTCCATGGAGATCTGGCCGATATGGCGACCTTGCGCCAGCTGTTTGAAGAGCCCTTCAGCCATGTCGTCAATCTGGCTGCCCAGGCCGGTGTCCGCTACAGCCTGCAAAACCCCTCCAGCTACATCCAGAGCAATCTGGTGGGTTTTGCCAATCTGCTCGAATGCTGCCGCGAAAGCAGGCCTGAACACCTGGTGTTCGCTTCCTCAAGCTCCGTATACGGACTGAACGCCAAAATGCCCCTTTCCGTCCACGACAACGTCGATCACCCCATCAGCCTGTACGCCGCTACCAAAAAATCAGACGAACTGATGGCGCACGCCTACAGCCATCTGTTCGGCCTCCCCTGCACAGGGCTGCGCTTCTTCACCGTATATGGCCCGTGGGGACGTCCAGACATGGCCCTGTACCTGTTTACCCGCGCCATCCTGGAAGGCAGGCCCATCAAGGTGTTCAACGGCGGACGGATGAGGCGTGACTTCACCTATATTGACGACATCGTGGAAGGGGTTGTGCAGCTGCTGGGACGTCCGGCCAGCCCTGATCCCAACTGGGATCCTGCCGCTCCCGATCCGGCCGGCAGCTCCGCTCCCTGGCGAATCTACAATATCGGCAACAATCATGCTGTGGAGCTGAACGATTTCATCAGCACCCTTGAAGAGGCGCTCGGCAAAAAAGCGCTGCGGGAAATCCTCCCCATGCAGCCGGGCGATGTGGAAGCCACCTGGGCGGATATCGACGACTTGACCGCGGCAACCGGATTTGTCCCCCATACCCCGCTGCGCAAGGGCCTTGAGCAGTTTGTGGCCTGGTTCCATGAATACTATGGAATCTAGGAAATCTTGCGTTTCATGCGTCTTGCCCGCTCCCGGGCAGACGAGCGTATTAGAGCATTTTCAGCGTGAAACGCTTCGCGTTTCAAGCCATACGGCCTGTCGTTTCGCGGGAAAACCGCTGTTTTTCCGCTCAGTTCTGGCCGGGCGGCGCTGTGCTGCCGCCTCGCGTTCTGCCTTTTTCAATGGCAACACGCTCTAACAAGGCAACAGCCCCGTTTTTGACAGGAGCCGTCGCCTTGTTGCCGAACCAGGCCGTTTCAGCTGCGTGATGTGCACAGGATATGCCGGTAAACCGGCAGCGCCCCGGCCGGATCTGTTCCTTTTGCCTGCCGGTACTACCAGAGATGTGCCGCACAGCCAGAACGTTGCCGACACGCCAAAGGCCAAAAAACACCTTTCTCTGGCCGTTGAACACGGTCTGGACATCCTCGAGGCCCAGATATGCGACAGGCCCCTGCCGGCCGGGAAAACGCCTGTACATCACCTGCCACACACCGCACAACATCTATCTGTGACGCTGCAGACGCCAGCGCAGGCCATGGCAAGCCGCAGAACAACTCTGGCCTCCTGCCGGCGAGGTCTGGAAAGATTGCCTGCAAAAAAACACGAAAAGCCGCCGGTTCCCCCACCCGACGGCTTTTCGGCTGCCTCGACATGCGGCGCCCACGCGCCAACACGTCTTAAGACGCTCCGCCAGGCCTTCCGGCACACGGCAGAGCGCCCATCAGGCAACGGCCTTACTGAAGCTTGCTCAGGAACACGTCAGTCACGTTGTTCAGCTGTTCCAGGCGTTCATAACGTTCCTTGTTAATGAGGCCTTCAGACTCGTAGAACTTGACGATGAGCCGCAGGATCTTCTGCATTTCACTCTGACCGTTGCTGGCGTCAAACAGGGCCAGCTGTTCCTTCTTGGTGAACAGCGTATGGCTCCTGATGTCGGCCACAGCCATTTCCGGCGTAATGTCGCGACCAGCCCATTCCTTGTAGAACCGGACGTACTCGGGCGCGATGGATTCGGGCGTTGCAGCCTGCAGCGCATCCACCGTGCGCAGATACATCTTCAGGAAGCTCTCGATCTGCTGAGGATGGGCAGCGGCAAATTCGCGGTCAGCCACCAGCAGTACCGGCAGCTTCAGGCCAAGGTCAACGGCGTTGGCGGCCATCTTGAAGCCCATATTCTCGGCAAGATAGGTATCCGGGGCCCAGAGGAAAATCGCCTGGCCTTCACCGCGGGAAAACACGTTTAACGCAGGCCAGGGATCCATATTCTTGACCTTGACATCCCCTTTCTGCACACCCAGAGCCTTGAGCCAGCTCAGCATGACATAATGCCCGGAAGTGCCCACCGGACCGATAAGCTGCGCGTTGTCCAGCGCCTTGGCCGAACCATACACCTTCGGGAAAGCCGGGTTGACACCCTGCTCGGCAAGCACCGGGCTGTCCTTGCGGACAAAAACCGCATTGGCCGGCGTTTCATCGCAGGCCTGGGCAATAACATACAAATCGTCACTCAAGTGCGCAGAAACCGCAGGCACAGCGCCGATACCGGCAATAGCCCAGTCAAACGCCCTGGACTCGTTTACAATCCGCTTGCCGGACTCAAAATGCAGCATCCGCACGTCAAGTCCTTCTTCTTCATCCCAGCCTTTTTCCCTGGCGTACCATGTGACAAACGCCTCGAATTCCGGCATCCACGCCGTGTCAAGCCGTTTGAGTTCTGCCGCACCTGCAGGGCAGGCAATCACAAGAGCCAGCAGCAGGCTCAATCCCCACTGTACCAAGTTTTTCATACTGTTCTCCCGTCAAACGTCTTCAAGCATTCTGCACAGGGCGCCCTGCCGCACTGGCATGCCCTGCTTCCTGGTCCAAAACGTTTTCCCGCCGCGTTTTGGCCCTTCCCCTGCCATCTTAACCACTGCCGGCGCATGCCCACTGTGTCGTGGACAGTGTCCGGCTTTCAACGTCACGCTGTCCGCCCCCTGCGAAAAACGTGCGGTGGTGCCTTCACACTCGACCGCTGGCATAAGCCAGAAAGTTCACTATGAACAGTGAACATAAAAACTGCGCCCGCGTCAATGACACCGCACCCGCCGGCTGACACTGCCGGCCCGCAGTACGCAAAATCTGGCAACGGAACAGCTCT
>CALUZP010000155.1 GCA_944325325.1 uncultured Desulfovibrionaceae bacterium | reverse complement strand
TCCCACAAACGCCGATACACTCATTTTCGGCGGTATCTCAAGCAACATATGGATACGGTCGGGACAACATTCTGCTTCTACTATGCTCACTCCCTTCCACTCACATAATTTCCGTAATATTTCTCCTATGGCTCTTTTCTTCTCACCATAGAAAATCTGTCGGCGATATTTTGGTCCAAATACTATGTGATATTTGCAGTTCCATTTCGTATGCGCTAAATTCTTTGTGTCACCCATTGTGACCTCCTTTTGATTTGCTTGTGGGCGCAGTTGCCAGACCGCACCTTTTTCTTAGCAAATCAAAAGGAGTGTTTATAACTTACGCATAACTATAAGTTTTCAGGAACCCCCAGCCTAGCTGGGGGTTTTCTTTCAACCAAAAAAAGCCCTATAAGGTGTTAGTACCTTATAGGGCTTTCTGAAAGAATTTTATGGTGGGCGGTACAGGACTTGAACCTGTGGCATTCGGCTTGTAAGGCCGACGCTCTACCAGCTGAGCTAACCGCCCGGCAACCGGTTATGAATGTACGCAACCAAAGCGCTCTAGCTATAGCTGTTTTGGTGAGGCTTGGCAAGCTTTTTGATCCAGCCAGTCCCGGCTCAGGACAGCGGCAAAAACGGAGGCTGCGCCTTGCTCGAGCAGGCAGGCTGCCGCGTGACGCATGGTTGCGCCGGTGGACATGACGTCGTCCAGAAGCAGGATATGGCGTCCTGCGGCAGCGGGATCTGCTGCAAACGAACGGGCTACGTTCTGCAGGCGTGCTTCGCGGACAAGCGTACGCTGTGACGGCGTGGCACGGATTTTATGCAGCAGCGCCGGCATGAGGGGCAAACGGAGTTCCCCGGCAAGGCCTCTGGCGATTTCCAGACACTGGCTGAAGCCGCGTTCCCGCAGGCGGTCTGGGTGCAGCGGCATAGGCACAACGCAGTAATTTCTGCCCGGCGGCAGACCGCCGGTTGCGCGGAATCTGTCTGCAAGGAGGCGTCCGAGCGCGTCAAGCAGAGCCATGTCGCTATGGAATTTGGCCTGCAGGATCGTCTCGCGCAGAAGGCCCTTGTAGGGGCCGATCATCAGAAAGCCGTCCCACGGTGGCGGCGTATGCAGGCATTCGCCGCAGTATGGAGCGTCCTTCGTGCCAAGGCGTTGCCCGCAAAGCTGGCAGCTGGGCTGCGGACTGGCGGCAAGTGCGGCCATGCAGGCCGGACAGAACGGCGCGTCCGTGCAGGAGCGCGGGGTAAAGGGCGCATGGCAGGCTGCGCAGCGCCGTTCATACAGACGCAGCGCCATCCAGTGTTCGTGCAGGACGTCAAGCAGATCCATGATGATCACCAGCCCAGCTGTGCCTGGCTCCAGAGGCGGAGCCGTTCGAGAAGTTCGGGGGTGTGCTGCAGATCATCCGGCGCATCAAGTCCGCGCAGTGTGAGCGGCTCGCCCGGCACATCAAAGCCCAGCTGACGCGCAAAGCAGCGTAAAATCAGGCCGGAAGCGTCAAAGAGCCTGGGGCCGTTCTGACGTGCGGCCGTGAAGATCAGATGTGCTGTGCGTCCGGATGTGGTGCTGGCGCCGTCGCCGGCTTCCCAGAAAGTCTGGGCGCGATCCACAAGCGCCTTGAGCTGGGCCGGGGGACCATAGAACCAGACAGGTGCAATGACGATCAGCCGGGAAGTCTGATGGATGGTGTGCAGGAGAGAACCGGCCTGATCGCCTGCTGTGCCGTCGAGAGCGCAGCGGCCCGGGTGAGTGGCGCAAAAGCCGCAGGCTGTACAGGGCAGGATGCGGAAATCCCGCAGGAAGCGCACGTCAGGAAGCGTCGCTGACGGAGTCTCGCTGGCCCACCGGCACAGCAGGCGGACGACGGTGTCGCCATTGCCGTTGCGCGGGCTGGCAGAAAGCAGGAGGGGAGCGTTCATCAGGACATCCTTGTGCCTGCCGGAGGGGCGGCTGTGGAACGGTGGCAGCGGGCAACCGGGCGCATCATTCTGTGCGGGAAATTCGACGCTCTGCCCGAGCATGGCGTGGACGGTCGTGCTGTCCGGCAAAGAGCTTGGGCCGGCAAGGCGCAGACATGTCCCGTTGCGTTCGGCCATCAGGGCATCCTCATTCGTGACTATGCGTCCGGGGGCCGATGGCTTGGCAGGCCTTCCTGTTATACAGCGCAGGCCCTCCAAAAGGAGGGCCTGCAACAAGGCTTATGGCCTGCATCCGTTTGCCCTGCGACTGTCAGGGACTGCCTGTCTTGGGGGCAGAGAGTCCGGCTGGAGTCCTTTACAGGGCGGGGCGTATGCGTCCTTCATGCGGGGAGCTGCGCGTGTTCACAGGCAAAAACGGGGATACGTTCTGGTGCCTGCGGGCGGTGTGCTGCCCCTGACGAGGCAGGGGACTGCCCTTAGTTGCTGAACACCCATTCGAGGATGGCCGTCTGCACATGCATGCGGTTCTCGGCTTCATCCCAGACAATGGACGCGGGCCCTTCGATGACTTCTTCGGTGACTTCCTCGCCGCGGTGAGCGGGCAGGCAGTGCAGGAACTTGGCGTCGGGGGCGGCCGTTGCCATCAGGGCGCTGTCAACGCAGAACTTCTTGAAAGCCTTCATGCGTTCAATCTGTTCGCTTTCCTGTCCCATGGAGGCCCAGACGTCGGTATTGACGTAATTCGCGCCGCGGGCCGCTTCAAAGGGATCGTGGCTCAGGGAAATGTTTGCGCCGGCCTTGACGGCTTCATCGATGAGGGCGCGGCTGGGCTCATAGCCTTCGGGCGAGGCGATGGTCAGTTCAAAGGGGAAGACGCTTGCCGCTTCGATCCACGAATCGGCCATGTTGTTGCCGTCGCCGATCCAGGCGATGCGCAGCTTGGAAAAGTCGGGGGTGCGTTCGTAAATGGTCAGCAGGTCGGCCATGATCTGGCAGGGATGCCCCTGGTCGGTCAGCGCGTTGACCACGGGGATGCTGCCATAGGCGGCCAGTTCGTCCAGACGTTCCTGACCGAATGTGCGCACAATGAGGCAGTCCACATAGCGCGAAAGCACTCTGGCGGTGTCGCGCAGGGGCTCGGAGCGTCCGAGCTGGCTTTCGTTGGGGGTCATGAACACGGTGCTGCCGCCAAGATGGCGCACGGCCAGTTCAAAGGACATTCTGGTCCGGGTGGAGGCCTTTTCAAAAATGAGCGCAGCCACCTTGCCGTCCATGCAGTGCCCGCGGAACCGGGTGTCCTTCATTTCCTTGGCGCGACGGAGCATCTGCCACGCGCCGTCCACACCGAGATCCCGAATCCGCATGAAATGTTTCGCCATAGTCGTACTCCTCTGCTCACAGGCGGGAACGTTCCAAAAAAAATATTTTAGCGGTCATCAGGGTAAATGTAAAGGCGGGAAGGTCGTCCTGCCCTGTCAATCATGCTCTGGCGCAGACCTCGGTTGCAGGGCACAGTGCAGGAAACAAAGGAGATTTGCATGGACGAGACGGCAAGACGGCAGGAACTGATTCTGGAGGCGCTGCATACGGCACGGAGCATGGAGCTGCGGGCTATCCAGCAGTACATGGTGCAGCACTACACGCTTGACGATCTGGATTACGGCTCCCTGGCTGGCGCTGTGCGCACGATCGCCATTGAGGAAATGCGCCATGCCGAGGCGCTGGCTGAACGGATTAAGGAGCTTGGCGGCGAACCGGAAAGCCGCCTGGCCGGTCCGGTGGTGCACGGCCAGGGTGTGGATGAGGTGTTCGTGTTCAATGCGGAGCTGGAGGAAGACACGCTTGCGCACTATAACGAATGGCTTGTGCTGTGTCATGAATGCCGCGACAAGGTGAGCGCGGCGCTGTTTGAACGTCTGATTCTTGATGAGCAGTCTCACCATAACCGGTTTGAGGATACGGATCGACACCTGCGGACGCTGGGCACCAGTTTCCTGGCCAGGATGGCCGGGGGCGGCGCGGACTGAACCGTGTCCGGCACAGCCCGGCAGGCCGGAGTGCTGTACGGTATTCCGGCCTGCCAGTGACGGCCGTGCCGCCATGGAGGGGCGGCCAGGAGCGCCGTTGCTCATCTGAGCAACACGTTGCTGCGGGGCAGAGCAGTACTGCGGGCTGTCCGCCCTGACGCGTAGTCAGGCATGCTCTTCGCAGTCCTGGGGGCATGGTCTGTGTTCCCTTTGCATCGTCCTGCAGCAAGGGGCGGTTTGCGCCTGCCGTCAGGGACCCTGGTTTGCCCGGCTCCGGTTGCAGTTTCCAGACCGGACTGCCTGCGGGTGCCGTTCCCCGGCAGGCTGCACGCCTTAACCTGCGGCACCTGACTCAGGCGTGTCAGACAGGTGTGCTGGGGAAGGCCAGCGAGTGACTGCAGGTGCCGCTGCGGAGGCCGGGACGGGCCATGACGCCTTGCGGACAGGGGTATTTTTTGTCTCTTGCCCTGCGGGTAAGGACAGGCTATCGTGCGCCCATGGCAAAAGAGCGTGCAGACGAACTTGTTTTCCGGCAGGGGCTGGCTGAAAGCCGGGAAATGGCCAAACGGCTGATTATGGCCGGCAAGGTGGCCTTTGACGATACGCCGCCTTCGGGAGTGGCTCCGGTTGCGGCCGACCGGCCTGTAGTCAAGGTGGACAAGCCCGGGCACAAGCTGCCAGCGGAAACCCGGTTCCGGCTGGTGGGGGTTGAACGCTTTGTCAGCCGCGGGGCCTATAAGCTTCTTACAGCCATCGAGACGTTTCATCTTGATGTGACAGATTTGGTCGGCCTTGACGCTGGCGCGTCCACTGGAGGCTTTACCGACTGCCTGCTGCAGCACGGGGCCCGCCGCGTCTATGCCGTGGACGTGGGGCATGATCAGCTGCACGAACGCCTGCGCAGGGATCCGCGCGTCATCAGCATGGAAGGGGTCAACCTGCGCACTGCACCGGCCGATTTGCTGCCCGAGCCGGTGGACATCCTGGTGGCTGACGTTTCTTTCATTTCCCTGACGCTGATTTTGCCGCCCTGTGTCCGCTGGCTGAAGGCCGGCGGCCTGGTGGCGGTGCTGGTCAAGCCGCAGTTTGAGCTGGGGCCGCAGCAGACCGATCGCGGTGTGGTCCGTGACGAAGGCCTGCGTCAGGCCGCTGTGGACAAGGTCCGGCTCTGTTGTCAGACGCTGGGCCTGCGCGAAATGGGCGTGGTGCCTTCAGCCATCAAGGGGCCCAAGGGCAATCAGGAGTATATTCTTTGTTTGCGCAAGGATGCCTGAGCGGGCCTGAGCGGGGGTACAAAAAAAGCCCCGCAGCTGCGGGGCTAAATATGGGGCGAATGAAGGGGGTCGAACCCTCGGCCACCTGAGCCACAATCAGGTGCTCTCCCAACTGAGCTACATCCGCCATAACGAAAGGGAACATTAGTCCGCTCTGAAAAAGAAGTCAAGCGTTTTTTCAGAGCAGGCCGGTGCGGCGCTGTGCCGCGGGGTTATGCCAGAGCTGTGCGGCAGGGCCAGGACCGTCCTGACCGCCTTCATGAGTGGGGAATATATGGATAAACTGGTTATTGAAGGCGGCGTGCCCCTGGTGGGCAGCATTGAGATCAGCGGATCCAAGAATGCGGCGTTGCCCTTGCTGATGGCAGCCATCTTGATTGACGACGAGGTGACGTTTACCTCTGTGCCTGACCTGCGCGACATCCGGACCTCAGTCATGCTGCTGGAGCTTCTGGGATGTCCTGGCAGCTTTGAGCCGGACAGAGGGGTGGTTGTCCGGCGGGCTGGCGCTCTGCGGCCTGAGGCACCCTATGATCTGGTCAAGACCATGCGCGCCTCGGTGCTGTGCCTCGGGCCGCTGCTGGCGCGCCTGGGGCAGGCCCGTGTGGCCATGCCGGGCGGCTGCGCCATCGGCGCGCGCCCGGTTGATTTGCATCTGTCGGCGCTTGAAAAGATGGGGGCCCGCTTTGAGCTTGAGGACGGCTATATCCTGGGGCGTTGCCGCAAGCTCCATGGCGCGCGCATTCATTTTGATTTCCCGACGGTGGGCGGCACCGAAAACGTCATGATGGCGGCCACTCTTGCCGATGGGGAAACGGTGCTCGAAAATGCGGCGCGTGAGCCGGAAATCGTGGAACTGGCGCAATTTTTGCGCAGCTGCGGGGCGCAGATTGAAGGAGAGGACTCGGGCGTCATCCGTATTCAGGGTGTCCCTTCGCTGCGCGGATGCACGCACGCTGTCATGCCCGACCGGATCGAAGCCGGCACGTTCATGGTGGCGGCAGGCATTACCGGCGGTGAACTGCTGCTCAAGAACTGCCCGTGGGAAGAGCTCGAAACGGTCATCGGCAAGCTCGAACAGATGGGGATGAGTCTTACGCCCACTCCAGAGGGCGTGCTTGTCCGCTGTGATTCGGACAGGCCGCTCAGCTGTGTCGATGTGGTTACACGCCCGTATCCCGGCTTCCCTACCGACATGCAGGCGCAGATCATGGCGCTGATGTGCCTTGCCGAAGGATCTGGCATCATTACTGAAAACATTTTTGAAAACCGCTTCATGCATGTGCAGGAGCTTGTCCGTCTTGGGGCGGACATCCGGCTTTCCGGCCATACGGCCGTGGTGCGCGGCGTGCGGCGGCTGAACGGTGCGCCGGTGATGGCGTCCGACCTGCGGGCCAGCGCCAGTCTTGTGCTTGCGGGGCTGGCTGCCCGGGGTACGACCACAGTACAGCGGATTTATCAC
>CALUZP010000154.1 GCA_944325325.1 uncultured Desulfovibrionaceae bacterium | reverse complement strand
ATTTCATACGGCAGGGTCCCCTCGACGAGGGGAATGCTCACCATGGACTTGCGGGCGCGTTCGGTCGCCTTGCGCAGGGCTTCGGGCACTTCCTGAGCCTTGCCAAGCCCGTAACCGACGCTGCCCTTTCCGTCTCCAACCACCACCAGGGCGCTGAAGCTGAAGCGGCGACCGCCTTTCACAACCTTGGCAACCCGGTTCAGGTAGACGATCTTCTCAATGAGACCCAGTTCGTTCTGTTCCATAACAGTAGCTTTCCTTCTCCGGGTTAGAACTCAAGGCCCCCCTCACGGGCCCCGTCCGCCACGGCCTTGATCTTGCCGTGATAAAGATAGCCATTGCGATCAAAGACCACCCGGGAGATATTCTTCTCCTTGGCGAGACGGGCAATTTCCTTGCCCACGAGTTCAGCGCCGGCCTTGTTGCAGTGCACGGGCTCGCCGCCCTTGGACAGGGTCAGCGTGGATGCAGAGACCAGCGTAGCATGGGTCATGTCGTCCACAACCTGCGCATACATGTGCGCGTTAGAGCGGAACACCACAAGACGGGGGCGCTCACTGGTGCCGGAAATCTTCTTGCGGATGCGGATCTTCCGGCGCTGCCTGGCTTCATTTTTCGTCATATTGCTCATAACTGCGCCCCGACTACTTGCCGGACTTGCCGGACTTGCCGGCCTTGCGGCGGATGATTTCGGTTTCGTACTTGATACCCTTGCCCTTGTAGGGTTCGGGTTCACGCAGCCGGCGGATCTTGGCGGCCATTTCGCCAACCAGTTCCTTATTCACACCGGACAGCGTCAGCTTCTGATCTTCAGCCTTGGCAGAGATCCCGGCAGGCAGCTCAACCAGCACAGGATGCGAAAAACCAAGGGCCAGTTCGACCACGTTGCCCTTGACGGCCACGCGGTAGCCGACGCCGTTGACTTCCAGAGTCTTCGAAAAGCCCTTGGTCACGCCTTCAACGCAGTTGGCAAGCAGCGTGCGGCGCAGGCCCCACTGGGCGCGCGCTTCACGCGAATCGTCAATGCGGGTCAGCGTTACATGACCGTCGGCCATTTCATATTTGATGAGCGGGCAGCAAGGGGTGCTGATTTCACCCTTGGGCCCCTTGACCGTAATCTCCTCAGCGCCCACCTTCACCTCGACGCCCGAGGGAATGGCGATGGGCAGTTTTCCGATACGAGACATATCTCTACCCCCGCCTACCAGATTTCGCAAAGAAGTTCGCCACCCACGCTCGCTTCGCGGGCGGACATGCCGTCCATGACACCGCGGGAGGTGGAGAGGATGCAAATGCCGAGACCATTCTGAACGCGGGGAATTTCGCCCACGCCCACATACTTGCGACGACCCGGCTTGCTCACCCGCTTCAGGCCGGCAATGGCGGCCTTGCCCTGATGATACTTCAGCTGGATAGTGATGGTGCGGTCTTGCGTGGTCACGTCTTCGACGTAACCTTCCTGCTTGAGGATGGAAGCAATGGCTTCCTTGATCTTCGAGCGCGGCACATTCACTTCCTTATGCAGGGCCAAATGTGCGTTGCGGATACGCGTAAGCATATCTGCAATAGGATCAGTCATCATTCAAGTGCCTCCTTTCGGTATGCACAGCTACATGTTTTACCAGCTGGACTTGCGAACGCCGGGAAGTTCGCCATTGAGCGCCATCTTGCGGAAGCAGATACGGCACAGGCCAAACTTGCGCATATACGAGCGGGGACGGCCGCAAATGGGGCAGCGGTTGTAGGCCCTGCTCGAGAACTTGGGCTTGCGGCTCGCCTTCACTTCAAGGGAAGTACGCGACACGTTGCTTACTCCTTACTTTCTGAAAGGCATGCCCAGCTTGTCCAGCAGGAACTTGCCTTCCTTGTCGGTGGTGGCGGTCGTCACGATGGTGATGTTCATGCCCTTGGGATTTTCGATACGATCCACTTCCAGTTCGGGGAAGATGGAATGTTCCTTGATGCCAAGGGTGAAATTACCGCGACCGTCGAAGCCCTTGTCCGAAATGCCGCGGAAGTCGCGGACGCGGGGAAGGGCGAAGTTCATCAGCTTGTCGAGGAAGTCCCACATGCGGTCGTGGCGCAGAGTCACGCGAACGCCAATGGGCATGCCTTCACGAACCTTGAAGGCGGCGATGGACTTCTTGGCTCTGGTGATCACGGCTTTCTGACCGGCAATGGCGGTCAGCTCCTTAACGGCCTCTTCCATCAGCTTGTTGTTCTGCGTCGCGGCGCCAAGCCCGATGTTGAGAGAAACCTTGACAATTCCGGGCATCTGCATCGGGCAGCCATAGGCAAACTCCTGTTGCAGGGCCGGAACGACCTTCTCACGGTAGATCGTTTCAAGACGGGTCATGGTTGTATTCCTACAGCGTTGCGTTGCACTTCTTGCAGAAGCGGATTTTTTTGCCGTCCTCCGCGACGCGGTATCCGACGCGGGTGGGAGCGGAGCATTTACTGCACACGACCATGAGGTTGGACACATGGATGGGCATTTCCTTGTCGACAATGCCGCCGGGTTCACGCCGGTAAGGGTTGGGCTTCACGTTGCGCTTGACCATGTTCAGCTTTTCAACCACCACACGGTCAGCCTTGCGCAGCACCTTGATGACCTTGCCGACTTTGCCCTGATCCTTGCCCGCGATGATCATGACCTTGTCGTCTTTGCGAATACGGAACTGTTTCATCGTAAGGCTCCTAGAGAACTTCCGGGGCAAGAGACACGATCTTCATGAAGTTCTTGGCACGCAGTTCGCGGGCCACAGGTCCGAAGATACGGGTCCCGAGCGGTTCGCCCTGCTTGGAGAGCAGCACCGCCGCGTTGGTGTCAAACCGGATGTAGGAGCCATCCATGCGGCGCACTTCCTTGCTTGTGCGCACGATGACAGCCTGCATCACGTCGCCTTTCTTCACTTTGCTGTGAGGGATGGCTTCCTTGACCGACACCATGATGATGTCGCCCACCGTCGCATAACGGCGGTGCGAGCCGCCAAGCACCTTGATGCAGGCGACTTTCTTGGCACCGGAGTTGTCGGCCACCTGAAGGGTAGATTCTACCTGGATCATGACGGCCTCCTGCTAGATAGCCTTTTCAAGGATGGACACGAGGTGCCACCGCTTGTTGCGGCTCATGGGACGATATTCGACGATTTTGACCTTATCGCCCATGCCGCAGGCATTTTCCGGATCGTGGGCGGTAAACTTCTTATGGCGCCGTACATACTTCTTGAGCAGAGGGTGCTTTACCAGCGTGGCAACACGCACGACAATGGTCTTGTCGCTCTTGTCGCTGACAACCGTGCCGACAAGCACCCGGCCCTTGCGGTTTTCCATGGCTTCAGACATGGTCTTATTCCTTTTCCTTCAGGACGGTCAGAATCCGCGCGATGTCCCTGCGTCCGGCCTTGAGACCAGAGGTCTTTTCCAACTGGGCGGTACCGTGCTGGAAACGCAGATTGAAGAGTTCCTGCCGCTTTTCGGCGAGCTTGGCCTTCAGCTCTTCAACACCGAGATTTTTCAGTTCGGCTGCTTTCATCTTACAGCCCCTCCCTCAGCACGATGGCCGTCTTCACAGGGAGCTTGCGGGCGGCGCGGTACAGCGCTTCCTTGGCAAGCTCGATGCTGACGCCCTTGATTTCGTACAGGATGCGCCCGGGTTTGATGGGGGCGCACCAGCCGACCGGTGCCCCTTTACCGCTCCCCTGACGAGTTTCAAGAGGCTTCGCGGTCACAGGACGGTCCGGAAACACGCGAATCCAGACCTTACCGCCACGCTTGATATGACGCATCATGGCGATACGCGCCGCTTCGATCTGCTGGCTGGACAGTCTTCCGTGTTCCAGCGTCTTCAGACCGATATCACCAAAGGCAATGGTGGCGCCGCGCAGCGCAGGACCACGAAGGCGGCCCTTCTGCCACTTGCGGAATTTCACTTTCTTAGGAGCGAGCATTACCGTTCAACCTCTTTGTCAAGGATTTCGCCCTTGTAGACCCAGGCTTTAATCCCAATGATACCATAGGTGGTCTTGGCTTCAGCAAAACCGTAGTCAATGTCGGCACGCAGGGTCTGCAGCGGCACCCGGCCGTCACGATACCATTCGGTACGGGCGATTTCAGCCCCGGCAAGACGGCCGCCGCAGGTGATCTTGATGCCTTCGGCACCGGCCTTGCGGGCCATGGTCACCGTCCGCTTCATGGCCCGGCGGAACGCCACGCGGCGTTCAAGCTGCTGGGCGATGTTTTCGGCCACAAGCTGGGCGTCCACGTCAGGACGGCGGATTTCATTCACTTCCAGGGAGAACTCATGACCAAACTTGGCCTTGAGATCATTGCGCAGCTTTTCGATTTCCGCACCCTTACGGCCAATCACAATGCCGGGACGCGCCGTAGACAGGATAAGCCGGATCTTGCCGCCAGCGCGTTCAAGTTCGATCTTGGACACTCCGGCGCTATAGAGCAGCTTCTTCACATACAGGCGAATCTTGTGATCCTCGAACACGAAGGCCGGGTAATCTTTCTTGCTGAACCAGCGCGACTGCCAGTTCTTGTTGTACCCAAGCCGAAATCCATACGGATGAACTTTCTGACCCATGTCTTATTCCTGCCCTTCCGCAAGTATCACGGTGACGTGGCTGGTCCGTTTCCGAATATGCGTGGCGCGGCCCTGAGCTCGCGGCATGAACCGCTTCCAGGCGGGGCCTTCATTCACCAGAATGTCCTTCACGATGAGCGAGTCCACGTCAAGATTGGCATTGTGTTCCGCATTGGCCAGCGCGGAACGTACCACGGCCAGAATCACTCCAGCGGGCTTGTTCGGCGTAAAGCGCAGGATGTTCATGGCCTGCTCGACCGGAAGCCCTTTCACATTGCGGGCCACAAGCTGCGTCTTGCGCGGAGCAACTCGCACATATTTGGCAATAGCTTTCGATTCCATGCTGGTCTCCGCTACTTCTTCGTGGTCTTGGTCTTCTTGTCCCCCGCATGCCCGTGGAAGGTGCGGGTGGGCGAGAATTCGCCGAGTTTATGGCCGACCATGTTTTCCGTCACGAACACGGGGAGGAACTTCTTCCCGTTGTGCACGGCAAACGTGAGGCCTACCATTTCAGGCAACACCGTGGAGCGGCGGGACCAGGTCTTGAGAACCCGGTGGTCGTTGCTGGCCACGGCCGCCTCCACCTTCTTCATCAGATGATCGTCCACAAAGGGACCTTTCTTCAGCGATCTGGGCATATTCGCTCCTACTTCTGACCGCGGCGCTTGACGATGAGCCGCGAGGAAGGCTTCTTCTTGTCACGGGTCTTGTAACCCTTGGCCGGCATACCCCACGGCGAAACAGGATGACGTCCGCCGGAGCTTCTGCCTTCACCACCACCCAGCGGGTGGTCGATGGGGTTCATGGCCACGCCGCGCACCTTGGGGCGGCGGTTCAGCCAGCGGTTACGGCCGGCCTTGCCGAGTGAAATGTTTTCGTGCTGGATATTGCCCACCTGGCCCACAGTGGCGAGGCAGACAGCCAGAACCTTGCGCACTTCACCGGAGGGCAGGCGCAGCAGCGCGTAGGTGCCTTCCTTGGCAACGAGCTGGGCGTAGGTGCCGGCAGAACGGCACAGCTGGCCGCCACGGCCGGGGTACAGCTCGATGTTGTGCAGGTTGGTGCCCACGGGAATGCGGTGCATGGGCAGCGCATTGCCGGGCTTGATATCCACATTGTCGCCGGAGATCACGGCGTCGCCCTGCTTGATGCCGTTGGGCGCAAGGATGTAGCGCTTTTCGCCGTCGGCATAGTGCAGCAGCGCAATGCGCGCCGTGCGGTTGGGATCGTATTCAATATGCGCCACAGTCGCCGGAATGCCGGCCTTGTTGCGCTTGAAGTCGATGATCCGGTACAGACGCTTCACACCGCCGCCGCGGCGACGGCTGGTGACGTGACCCTGATTGTTGCGGCCGGCCTTCCTGCAAAGCCCTTCAGTGAGGGATTTTTCAGGCGTAGTCCGCGTAATTTCCTCAAAATCGGAAACAGTCTGGAAACGACGTCCCGCCGAGGTGGGTTTGAGTTTGCGCACAGCCATGACTTACACTCCCTCAAAGAACTCAATCTTTTCACCGGCGGCAAGGGTCACATAGGCCTTGCGCCAGCCGGGAACATGAACAACCTTGCGGTTCCTGATCTTTTCGCCAGCCTTCCGGGTAACGACGTTGACGTCGACTACCTTCACGCTGAAAGCGGCTTCCACAGCCTTCTTGATTTCAATCTTGTTGGCATCGGGGTGGACGAAAAACGCAACCTGATTGGCGTCGCGCAGGGCGGTCGCCTTTTCCGTCACCACGGGCCGCAGGAGAATCTGGGTATAATCCATGATGAGCCTCTTACTTCAGCCGCGTTTCAACGGGTTCCACGGCGCCTTCCAGAAGCACGACTTGCGGGTGCTTCAGGATTTCGTACACACTGAGCTGCTCGGGCGTGGCCAGGCTGAAGCCGGGCAGGTTGCGCGCCGCAAGCGCCACATTGCGAGTGATTTCGGGCGTGATGATGAGCGCCTTCTTCAGGCCGAGCTTGTCGGCAACGCCGGCAAACAGCTTCGTCTTGGGCTGTTCAAGCTCGATGTTCTTCACCACCATCAACGACTCGCCGGCCAGCTTGGACGACAGCGCCATGCGCAGGGCGAGCTTTTTGATCTTCTTGTTGACCTTGAAGGCATAGCACCGGGGCTGGGGTCCGAAGATCACCGCACCGCCACGCCACACGGGCGAACGGTTGGATCCGGAACGGGCACGGCCTGTGCCCTTCTGACGCCACGGCTTGACGCCCCCACCGGAGACGGCCGCACGGGTCTTGGCGGCGTGCGTTCCCGCACGCTTGGCAGCCAGCTGCGCACGCACCACGAGGTGGAGAATCTCCGGCCTCACCGCGACCTCGAACACGTCGGCAGACAGGGTGATTTCGCCCTGTTCGGCCTTGTCCTGATCGTATACTTTCACGACAGCCATTGTTCTCTCTCCCTACCTACTGCTTGCGCACCAGAACAACGCCGTTCTTGGGGCCGGGAACGGCACCACGAACCAGAATCACGTTGTCCTCGGGACGCACATCCACGACTTCAAGATTGAGTTCGGTCACCACTTCGTTACCCCAGTGACCGGCCATCTTTTTGCCCTTGAACACATGCCCGGGGAAGGTGTTGTTACCAATGGAACCGTTGTTGCGATGAACCTTTTCGCAACCGTGGGTATCCTTGGAACCCCTGAAGTTCCACCGGCGCATCCGGCCCTGATAGCCCTTACCGATGCTGGTTCCGGTCACCTTGACCTTGTCGCCCGTCGCAAACACTTCGGCGGTGAGCAGCTGGCCCACTTCGGCGGCCGGCGCATCGTTCAGGCGGATTTCACGCAGGGTGCGGTAAAGGGCCGTCCCGGCCTTGGCAAAATGCCCCTGCATGGGTTTGGTCACATGCTTTTCCTTCGCTTCGCCAAAGCCGATCTGGATGGCATTGTAACCGTCGGATTCAACGGTCTTCACCTGCGTTACGGCACAGGGACCGGCCTGAATCACCGTCACGGCCACAGCGGCGCCGTTACTGGCGAAGATGCGGGTCATGCCAAGCTTCCGACCCAGAATTCCCATTTTCTCAGCCATGACATTCCTCGCTAGAGCTTGATTTCCACATCCACACCGGCGGGCAGGCTGAGCTTGCTCAACGCGTCCACGGTCTGCTGCGTGGGTTCCAGGATGTCCATGAGCCTCTTGTGAATACGCATTTCAAACTGCTCACGAGACTTCTTGTCCACGTGCACCGAGCGGTTCACGGTAAACTTGTTGATGCTGGTCGGCAGCGGGATGGGTCCGGCCACTCCAGCGCCCGTGTTCCGCGCCGTATCGACGATTTCCGCCACAGCCTTGTCAAGGATGCGGTAATCGTAAGCCTTGAGCTTTATACGGATACGATCACTGCTCACTGTCGTCATTGTGTTTACTCCGTTCTTCTCGCAACACATACTCCGGCCTGGCCATCTTCATTGATGAACGGTTCCGGAGTTCCACAAACGGGCCGCCGGATCACGACGGCCGGCGCCGAAGCCCGGGGGCTTCGACAGACCCAGGCAGTGGGTCGGATACGAGACAACATCGCTCTGCACGCTTATGCGCGAACGGTGCTGACTTCATGATGCTTTGCGGAAGATTGGGACTCGTAAGAGGCGAATGCGTCCGTCCTGGCGGCGCAACCCGGTCCTTGCTTCCCTTCCCTCTGCACAGTCCTGCAAAGGGGCATGAAGTCAACCCATGTCTCGCCGCCTGACCCATATTGGACAACATCCAATAGTGACAGGTGGTCCCGCAGGGGTCACCCTGAGGCCTCTGGCCTCTTCAAGCCTCTCCAGATGCGGCCTCTTGACGCGACATCCGGAAATTCCTGACATCCTTTCGGCATCGGTGACGCCTGCAAAATGTCAAAACCGGCTTCCATACGGAGAGCCGGCAAAGCAGAACAGCTTAACAAACAGTAAGCCAAAAGTTGCAACAGCCCTAGATCATTTCCTAAATGCTGTAGCGTATGCGTTTGTGCTGTCCTTCCCTGCCGCACAGGGAGCCACCCTAAGAAGGTGACAGCCCCATTCACTACACAAAACGGAAAGTTTCGTCAACCCTTTTTTTTGCCATACAGCACTGCCGGATACGCGCCCTTGCCCGCAGCCTGCCGGGCGCCTTTCTGCCGCCCTGCATACGCGCCCCGTCCTGACGCACCACACCGGCGCAAGCCAATGCAGCCGGGCGGCTCTGTCCCCGGCACGTGCCGCCACAGTCCACGGCAGCCTCCTGCAGAAAACAGCCAGGGAGCCCGGCAGGCCCCCCAACGGACACGGCCGGACGGCATGGCGGGAGAAACTCAGGAGCCCTGTCCCGGCACAGGCGCACAATCCGGCTGACCAGCGCAACCGGGGGGCAGCCGTACCCTCTGTCCCCCGAAAGCAGCCCTGTGCCGGGCGCGGCTTCGTTCGCAAGGCTGCACGCTATCCGGAACGAGGCAGGCGAACGATCTGAAGCAGCCCCCGGGCGCCCCCCGCAGGCGCTGCACGCCGGCTTCACAAGACCGGCCGGCGGACTGGCGGAGAGGCGCCGCAGCCTGCAAAGCGTTCTGCTCCCGGCGGCAGGCTCAGCGGCCCCGCTCTTTTACAGCCCGGCGCCGCGCCCCGTCCTGTCAGCGCCGGCGACGGCGCAGGTGCAGCGCCTCCGGGCAGCAGGCTGCGGCCAGGGCCACATACACCAGCACAAACGCGCTGCCCCCTTCTGCCAGGCACAGCGAATGCCGGGCAAGATCCGCCGAAACAGGCAGCACAGAGGCCAGCCAGGCGGCCGTCGAACCGTTCCAGCCGGCCAGTGTGTGCAGCAGCCACCATCCGGCGGCCGCAGCCACAGCCGTCATCAGCACGCCTGCCAGGCAGGGCCGCAGCAGTCCGGCAAACACCGCAGCATTCCGCCTGCGCCGCCAGACAACACACAGCGCCAGCGTATACGCAATGACCGAGGCAGAAGCCATCACGGCCACCCCGGTTGCACCGAACGTGCGCGCAGCTTCCGGATACAGGCACAGGGCCACCGCTGTAGCGCCCGTGCCGACCAGCGCCGGCGTCAAAGTATTCTGGCGGGCATAAAACGCGCGGCCCACCACCTGCTGCACAGTCCAGAACGGCACCGCCAGCAGCATGATCTGCAGAAGCGGCGCGGCCAGCGCCGTATGCTCCGGCGAAAAGCGCCCGCCCTCAAACAAAAAGCCCAGCACCGGCGCGCTGAGCAGCATCAGCAGGCCGCACAGGGGAAACACCACATACATGCTGCCGCGCAAGGCCACACGCAGGGTTTCATCAAAGGCATCCTCCTCGCCTCTGGCGGCCAGCGCCGCAAGGAAGGGGAACGAGGCCACCCCCGCCGCCTGAGCCACAACGCCCACAGGCACCATCATGATGCGCCGTGCATAGTTGAGCAGGCTCACCGCGCCTTCCCCGGCCATGGAACCGAACAGCCGGACAAACTGTTCGTCCAGGGCTGTAATGGAAAGGCCAAGCATCAGCGGCAGCGCCAGCAGAACGAGCCTGCGCAGCAGCGGATGCGACCAGCGCACCTCAAGCCGCAGGCCACCACGCCAGACAGCCCAGAGCGGCAGAGCAAAGGCTCCCAGCGCCGCGCCGCCGAGCACCCCCCAGCAAAAGCCCTCCATGCCGCGGGCCGGCATGAGCAGCCCGCCAAGAATAATCCCGCCGTTGTAGACAAGAGGGGTCAGCGCCGGCACCCAGAACTGCCGCCGGATATACAGAATGGCGCTCAGACACGCCCCGGGCAGGAAAAACATCTGAGCCGGCAGGATGATGCGCAGGAAGGTCACCAGGCGGGCCTGTCCCCCGGCGTCAAATCCCGGTCCGACCAGCGGCGCAAGCCAGGGGGCGCCGATCCAGGCCGCCACGGTCAGGACGGTGATGCCCGCCGCCGCCCAGGTGAACACGGCGCTGAAGAACCGCCACCCGTCGTCCTCGTCACGGCTGAAGCAGGCAGACAGCAGCGGAATGAGTGTGATGGAAATATAGGCCCCGGCCAGCAGATGATTCAGAAAATCCGGCACCACAAACGCGGTAAAATACACGTCTGTCTCGGCACCCGCGCCATACTGCCACGAGACGACCTTGTCCCGGACCAGTCCCATGATGCGCGACAAAAAGACGCTGACCGCCATGATCAGCGCGGCAACGCCCATTTTCTGCGTCGTCGTAATGCCCATACCCAGCGTTTCTCCTTGGGGAATCTGCGTTGAAGCGGCCCCACTGTGCCAGTGTGCCGGGCCCGGGGCAACCCCGCTGCACAGCGGCCCCTTTCGCCCTGCCCGGCATGTTTCTTCTGTACGGTTTCACGCGCGGCGCGGCCTGCCGGGCCGGACGCTGCGCGCGTCAGACGCTGCAGGATGGCACAGCCGCCGCAGCCTGACACGCCTGCCCGTCCCGGCTCCGGCAGCGCACACTGCACACACAAAAGCCAGCAAACGCCTTGCAGACGGAGCAGCAGGCTGGTCATGACAGCGCAGCGCCCCGGCCACGACTGCCGGATTGCAGCAGCTGCACACCGTCTCTGTCCACAGGAACAGGAACGGAAGGCATGCCCGCAACAAGCCGGCAGTACCCGCACGGAGCATCCTGACACCATGCTGCACGCCCTGCCGCCGCAAAGGCTCCGCAGCGCCTGCACGGAACATCCTTCTTAACGAGGCGCAGAACACCACCCGCAAACGGCTCCGCAGCACCCGCCCAGCGAATCCCCCTTACGCGAAGGAAGACCGTCCGGTCGTTGCGGCTCAACAGCACCCGCACAGAGCATCCACCGCACCACTGACTGCCGTTTCTGCCGGCGGGCAGCCGGACCGGCAGCGGGGAGCGCAGGCACACGATCTGCGCGCCTGGTTCATGGCCCGTTTTCGGCAGCGGACGCGGCAGGCTTCGTGCCGTCTGAGCCCGCAGAGCCTTTTCAGTTTGAAACGCCTCGCGCTGCTGCCCGTACGGCCTGTCATTTTTCGGCAAAAACGTTGTCTTTCCGCTTTGTTCTGGCCGTGCTGCGCTGTGCGGCCGCCGCGTGTTCTGTTTTTTTCAGTGGCAGAGCGCTCCCGCAAACAGAAGGGCCCCCGCCTTCCTGCGGAAGACAGAGGCCCCGGATTTGCCATGCCGGAACCGGACGACTACAGCGCCTCGGCCAGAACCTGCAGAGCCTGTTCCATCAAATGATCCTGGGCCTGCACACCCATGTGGCCCAGACGGAACACCTTGCCTTTCATGGGGCCGTAGCTGCCGCAGCAGATCAGCCCGCGGGCCCTGAGGCGGGCCTGCCATTCGTCTTCGGTCAGACCGTCAGGGATGCGTGCGGCAGTCACCGTGGGCGAATTGACGGCCTCGGGCGCTGTCCAGAGCCGGATACCAAGTTCCGCCAGCCCGGCCCGGCAGCGGGCCGCCACCCGTTCGTGCCTGGCAAAGACCTTGTCCAGTCCCTCGCGGAACAGGGCCTGCGTGGCTGCGTGCAGCGCGGCAAGACCGTGCCAGTAGGGCGTATAGGGCGCGCCGTCCCGGCGGATATGCCGGAACTGCCCCAGGGCGTCATATCCCTGGTACTGTACCGCGTCGATCCGTTCCCAGGCCGCGTCACTCACACCCACCATGCACATGGACGGCGGTGCGGACAGGCATTTCTGTGCGCCGCCCAGCAGCAGATCGACATGCCAGTCATCAGCCTGCACGGGGACGCCGCCCAGGCTGGCCACGGCGTCCACATAGAACAGCGGCACGCCGAGATCTTCCTTGAGCTGCCCCAGCGCCTGCAGGGGGTTGAGGGTGCCGGACGGCGTTTCGCAGTGCACCGCCGTAAGCATGACAGGCCTGATCCTGCGGATGGCGTCCGCAATGACATCCAGATCCTGTTCGCTGATGGTTCGGTCATAGGGCAGCGACACGGACTCGACACGGCAGCCGGATGAACGCGCCATGTCGCCTGTTCCGTCGCCAAAGACGCCCGTGCCCACGCACACCACGCCATCACCCGGTTTCAGGCAGCTTTTGAGCGCTCCCCAGAGGGCGAGCATGCCCTCGCCCGTCATGACAACCACGTCGTTGCGGGTGCCCATGAGGGTGGCAAGATTGCGGGTTGTGGCCGCGTACAGGGCCATGTAGTCAGGTTCAATCAGGCCGGAACCGTAGTCGCGGTTCAGCGCGTCAATGACGTCAGGATGCAGGCTTACCGGCCCGGGGACCATGGGAATAGGGGCATAATGCATCACTGTAACTCTCCTTACAAACTGATATGCGATACGTTATCGCGGCAGACGTCGCCTCCCAGGAAGCGCGCCCCTATCTGCGCGAAACAGGCGGCGTCGTCCGTTGTCAGAAACGCGTTGCTGCCGCACTGGCCGGACGTGTTGTCCAGCCCGCGTTCCACCAGCATGGCCGCGAGCGCGTCGGCCGTCGTCTCTGCAGAATCGACCATGACCGGTTCCGGCCCGATGACCTTGCGAATGACGCCGGACAGCAATGGATAATGTGTACAGCCCAGCACCAGGCAGTCGGGCGCGGGGTCTGCGGCAAACAGCGATCCCAGATAGCGGGCTGCAATGCCTTCCACCAGGGGGCCGTCAAACCAGCCTTCTTCGGCCAGGGGCACAAACAGGGGGCACGGCAGGCTGACGACCTGTGCGTCGGGCCTGTAGCGGTGGATGGCCGCCACATAGGCCCCGCCATTGACGGTGGAACGCGTCGCAATGACGGCAATCCGGCCGCTGACCGAAGCCCGGCAGGCCGCAAGCGCGCCCGGCTCCACCACGCCCAGGACGGGGATGCCGGGGAAACGGCTCTGCAGGGTGGGAAGCGCCACGGCCGACACCGTGTTGCAGGCCACGACCAGGCACTTGACCCCCCGCTCCACCAGCGTGCTGACGCATTCTTCGGTGTAGCGAACGATGGTTTCGCGGCTTTTGCTTCCGTATGGCACCCGGGCGTTGTCGCCAAGATACAACAGGTTCTCCGCCGGCAGGCGCCGCCGGACAGCCCGGAAGACGGTCAGGCCGCCCACGCCGGAGTCAAACACCCCCACAGGGCGCTGTCTGTCAGTCATGGGGCATATCCTCATCTTCAAGCAGCCGGTAGGTGCTGGTATAGGGCGTGCGCAGCGTCGGCAGCACGCGCTCCAGCAGCACGCCTTCCCGGCTGGGCATGGAATAGCCGAATGTTGCCTGAATGCACAGGCTGGCAAACTGGGCGGCCCGGTCCACGGCAATGGGCAGGCAGTCGCCCTGCAAGAGGCTCCCCGTCAGCACGCTGGCAAAGGCGTCGCCCGTGCCGGGATAGTGTGCAGGCAGGAGCGGCGCGTCCACCCGCCAGAAGCGGCGCGCCTGCGAGTCATAGGCCACGACGGACAACCGGCGGTCCGTACCGTTGTCGGCAAGCCGGTTGGAGGGATGCAGCGGCACACTGGTGATCACCACACAGCGGGGGCCTATGGCGGCAAGGCGTTCAAGCCAGTTGCGCAGCGTTGCCACATCCGTGTTCTTGCGGCAGGGCTCGCCCAGCAGGAACGCCGCCTCGGTGAAATTGGGCGTGATGACGTCCGCACGCTCAATCAGCCAGCGCATCCGGCGCACCATTTCCGGCGTCATGGTCTGATCGAGGATCCCGTTGTCGCCCAGCACAGGATCGATCACGGCGATCCCGCCGGGCGCAAGACACTGCCCGATGCAGCGGGCCACATGATCCATCTGGGCGGTGCAGGCCATGAAGCCGGAGTACACCGCATCAAAGGTCAGCCCCAGCCGTTCCCAGTGATCCAGAATCCGCACCATTTCGTCGGTCAGATCAAGCAGGGTGAAATCGGTGTACTCCACCGTATGGGTCGACAAAATGGCTGTAGGCAGCGGACACACCTGCACCCCCATGGCCGAAAGCGTCGGGATGGCCACCGTCAGCGATGTCCTCCCGAAGCCGGACATGTCGTGGATAGCCGCCACGCGCGGTACGGGATTGCCTCTCATGAGCGCTGCATGACCTTGCTGAACGGAGGAACGTCGTGCGTAACCCACACATTGCCGCCAATAACCGAACCTTTGCCGATGGTGACCCGCCAGAGCACCGTGGCTCCGGCGTAGACTGTGACATCGTCTTCAAGAATGGGATGGCGCGGAATGCCCTTGACAAGCGTCCCGTCGGCCTCCTTGGGGCAGGACAGTG
>CALUZP010000153.1 GCA_944325325.1 uncultured Desulfovibrionaceae bacterium | reverse complement strand
TCTTAAATCTGCCCTGTTGGCGCTGGTTGAGCCGTCAGGGTAGACGGGACAACCAGCGCCAACAGGGCAGATTTAAGACTATCTTAAAATATGCAACAATCATGCCTTGTACAGTACCACAAGCATCCAAAAGTCTTCTTTCCGCGGCAGAGACTGATTTCATCCTCTTCTGCCGGACAAAAGAAAAAAATTAACGCCAATTGAGCCATGCGAGGGCTCAATCTGATTTTTTGGCCTTCTTCTTGCATGCTGTTAAGACAGCATTCTATGTTAGTTCCATGAATACGTCCGGTCCCTGCCTGTCCAGGTACAGGCAGGATCTGGCAATCCCGGCACGGTTCAACCCCGCCACCAGAGGAGAACACCCATGCATATGGCGACCCATCTGTATTTCAATGGAAACATTCTGACTATGGACTCCCGCGGATCCTGCGTGAAGGCCATGGCCGTCAAAGGCGACACCATCCTTGGCGTCGGCTCTGAAGAAGAGCTCAGCGTCTTCATCGGCCCTGAAACCAAGCGCATTGACCTTGCCGGTAAAACCATGCTCCCCGGTTTCTACGACGGGCACAGCCACTTCATGCGGGCCGGACAGAACGGCGTGTTCTTCCTCAATCTCAACGCGTTTCCAATTGGCCCCCTGCGCACCGTCGACGATGTCCTCAATAAAATCAAGGAGCATGCTGCCACCGTCAAGCCCGGCGAATGGATTATCGGCAGCGGCTATGACGAAACCGCCCTTGCCGAGCAGCGTCATCTTACCCTCAAGGAACTTGACGCCGTCTGCCCTGAAAACCCGCTTTTCATCCGGCATATTTCCGGTCATCTGGCACTGGCCAACAGCCTTGCCTTCCAGCGCTGCGGCATCGACGAAAACACGCCGAACCCGGCCGGTGGCGTGTTCGTCAAAGGTGACAACGGGCTTCTGACCGGTCTTATCGAAGAACCTGCCGCCATGGAAATCCTGCTGAACCAGGCCATCGTCATGACGCCGGAAAAATGGCTGCAGTCTGTGGCGTTTGCCTCCGATATGTATGTGGCCAAGGGCGTGACTACCGCCCATGACGGCGGTGTGACTCAGAGCATGTGGGAAAGCTATCTTGAAGCCGACCGCCGCGGCCTGATCAAAAATCGTGTGCAGCTGCTGCCGCGCTACGCCCTGGGCGGCTTCCGCTTTGAAGACGTGACCAATCCCGCTTCCGGCACGCCCATCACGCCGAGCGGCCGGCTGACGCTGGGCGCCGTCAAGCTGTTCCAAGACGGCAGTCTGCAGGGCTATACCGGCTACCTGACCAACCCCTACTACAAGCTGATTTATGAAGGTCAGGATCCCATGTGGCGCGGCTATCCCATCCGTTCTCGCGAAGAACTCATCGACACCGTCGTCGACTTCCATAAAAAAGGCTGGCAGATCGCCATCCACGGCAACGGTGACAACGGCATCGACGACATTCTCTGCGCCTTTGAGGAAGCCCAGAAGGCCTTCCCCCGCCACGACGCGCGGCACGTCATCATCCACTGCCAGACCGTGCGCGAAGATCAGCTCGACCGCATGAAGCGCCTTGGCGTACTGGCTTCGTTCTTTGTGGTGCACACCTATTACTGGGGCGATCGGCATGAGCAGATCTTCCTTGGCCCCGAACGTGCAGCACGGATCGACCCGCTGCGCAGCGCTCTGAAGCGCGGCATCACCTTCACCAACCACAACGACACGTTTGTCACCCCGATCGATCCGCTGATGTCGGTGTGGTCGGCCGTCAACCGTCAGACCAGCTCCGGCAAGGTGCTTGGCCCCGATCAGACCATCCCGGTCATGGACGCCCTGCGCAGCATAACCATCTGGGGCGCCATTCAGCACTGCGAAGAAAAGACGAAGGGCAGCCTTGAACCCGGCAAACTGGCCGACATGGTCGTGCTGGGCGCCAACCCGCTGACCATTGATCCGCTGGCCATCCGCGACATTCCGATTGTGGCCACCATCGTGGGCAACGAAATCGTGTACGGCGCTCTGTAGTCCACATCAGTCTCTCGAGCTCCGGGACGGCCCTCAAAACCCCGCTCCGGAGCTCAGGACATCCTGCCTGTTTCTGCGCCCTTACGATCTGACAGCCCAAAAGCCTGGCAGACACGCCGGCCGGACAGGGCTGAACTGAGGCTGCCCCATCCGTGCAGTTTTCTGTGGGAACAGTCCCGCTGCCCCCAACGCCTTCCGTTCCTTAAAAATCTTGCGTGGCACGCCAGCGTGCTGCGGGCTTCGCCGGGCGCGCCGGGCAACGGCCGCCTTCTGGCACAAGATCCCCCTTGTGCACCAGGCGCCGCCCGGGATGTGCCGGCACACTGCCCCTGCCGGTTTCAGGAAATGCGTGACAGCTGCCAATAGGGTGAGACGCCTGAAACACACGCCCCGTTTCAGGTATCCTGCCCGCGTCAACAGCCCCGGCAACATCCTCAGAAACGGGCTTCTCTACACGTCTCCCAGAGAAATCCCGTGCCGCTTGAGTTTGGCGTACAGCGTCGACCGGCGGATGTTGAGCAGGGTTTCAGCGCCGCCTTCCCCGCGCACCTTGCCGCCCGTCTGGCGCAGCACATAGCGCAGATAGCGTTCTTCCAGTTCTTCCAGTGTGGGAAAGCCCTCAAACAGGGCGTCAACCCCCTGTACGCCCTCGTGTACGGCTTTTGCCGGACGGGTGTTGCATAACCTGTCCACGGCTGAAAAATCGTTCAGGATAACGGAACGCTCAAGCAGATTTTTCAGTTCGCGGACGTTGCCTGGCCAATCATAGGCCCGCAGCCTTGCCCAGCTTTCCTCTGAAAGTGTCGGGACGGATCGGCTGTAGCGCTCGCAGAACTGTGCGATCAGCACCTTTGCCAACGGGACAATATCTCCGCGCCGCTGCCGCAGAGGCGGGATCTGCAGAGGAACGACCGAAATGCGGTACAGGAGATCTTCCCGGAAGCGCCCTTCCCTGACTTCCTGTGCCAGATCCTTATTGGTCGCTGAAATCAACCGGAACCGGGAATGGATGACGCTGGTCCCGCCAACCCTGCGAAAACTTTGTTCCTGCAGCACACGAATCAGCCGGCTTTGGATAGAAGGCGGCACATCACCGACTTCATCAATGAACAGCGTCCCTTCATCCGCCATTTCAATCAGACCGATTTTTTGCTGTGACGCGCCGGTAAACGCGCCCTTTTCATGACCAAAAAACTCCGACTCGAACAGGGTTTCCGGCGTGCTGGCCGGATGCACGGCCACAAACGGTCCCTTTCGTCCGCTGAGCTGATGAAGACGCCGGGCCATAACCTCCTTGCCAACGCCGGTTTCACCCAGCAGCAGGACCGACGCCGTCGTCTGAGCCACATGCTCCACCTGTTCCATAACCCCCTTAAGCCCCGGGCCGATGACCGGCTGTCCTCGCTGTTCATCTGGGACAACGAGCTGCATCCTGGCCTGCCGCCTGGGAGCCGCCTCTTCCTGCACGCGCGCAAGCCTCAGGCAGGCCCTGACCTCGCTTGACAGCATGGCTGCCATTTCCCGCCAGTCGCCAGGCCCCAGCTGCAGATAGTCACCGGCATCATAGGCGCTGTCCAGCATCAGGCCCCAGACGGCCCCGTCTTCTACCCTCAGCACGAGAAACAGACTCTGCCCCTTGCCACGCACCAGACACTGTGCGGCATGTTCACAGGAGGAAAAAACCGGCAGTCCGCCGATATCCTGAACAGAAATCTTCCTCCCGTCCGTGGAGACCTGCGCCTCAATGCCCGCCGATCCGTCCTTGCGCAGGCAAAACAATACGGCCCGTTCAGCGCCAAGGCCAGCCTGCACCGCCTGGACAAGGCGTTCAAGCATGACCGGCAAATCGTCTGCCAGCGGCAAAGCCCGGATCGCTGCAGCGCACCGCTCAACAGCAGGATGCACACCATCTGAATACACCGTCCCGTCTGCCCCAGCAGCGTCATCGATGTCGGCGCTGCCCTCTGCAGGGCCGCACAGGCACCGGTCCAGCTCCCAAAGAGTCATATCCGGCGCAGGCAGCACAGGCAGCCCTGCAAAGGCCTCCCTGCGCAACGCATCAGCCTGTTCCCGCCTCCCGGTCCGCTCGTGCAACGCGGCCAAAGCCAGTGCGGACAGTGTCTTTTCACGGAAATCATTGATCTTTCTGGCTTCATCAAGGCTGTCCCTCAGCAACCGTGACGCCTGGAGCGGATGCCTCCCCGCAAGCCGCAGCGCCTTGGTCCGCAACGCCGCACTGCGCAACGAACGGTTGGGAGAGGCACACAGCGGCGGCAGCAGTTCATCCAGTTTGCAGCACGGCAGCGGCGGGAAACCTGCCTGCTCGATAGCCAGCAGCACATTCAGCATGATCGGCTCTTCAAAGGGCAGAACCGGCATGTTCGCAGCCATAGCCTGCATCGTCTCACGGCGCAGCAGATAATAGGCTGACGCGACCCGACCGTGCAAATAATGGATAATGACGATTGTCCTGACCGCGCCGATATAAATTTTATTATTAAATTTTGGAGAAATACACATGAACAGACTGTTGGCGTTCTGTAGCGCGGCGTCCAGATCGCCCATGCGCACCAGACAGAAGGCCATGTACAGCCGCCAGAACATGGCCAGGACTCTGTCACCGGCCAGGCTTGCCGCGTCGCGCGCCGACAGGCATGTGCCAAGCGCCACAGGAAAACGCCGCTGCATGATGGCTGCCCGACAGGCACACAACGCCAGGATGTCAGCCAGGCGATGGTATTTCCAGTCCTGAAGGTCCGGGCGGCGCTCATAGCAGGTCAGGACTTCCCCATATTCGCCGCGGACATAGTGCAGCAGGCCTTCAAAGTAGGCCACAAGATCCTGCATGTCGCGCTCCTCAAAGCTCTTGAGCTCGCGCACCCCTTCCATAAACAGCAAAATGTCTCCGGCCACATCCTCGTCAATAAATGTCCGTAAATAGCACCGCAGGATAACGATAATAGGCTGAAAACGCGCGTTGCCATGCCTGGCGGTAAGGCGATAGGCGCGATCTGACAGCAACGCCGCCTTGCGCAGAAAATTGTTCAGGAACAGGCACATGGTCTGAATGACAATGACCAGCTCCACATACTGGGTGTGTTCGCCGGACGGCAGTGTCCAGCCAAGCAGCTTTTCCAGAGTGAGATCAAGGCAGGTCAGCAGCGTCGGGCTGCCGCCGATCATCCGTTCATCCAGATACCGGAGCACCTGCTCGCAATCATCAAGCCCGGACTGCGGTGAAAGCCTGGCAAGGCAGTACTCCAGCATGGACGGTGCTTCCACCTGGCGCAGCATAGCCGCCATGTCTTCAAGCAGAGCCGGCTCCTCCCGCGCCATGCTAAGCCGCCCATCCGAATCTCTGCGGATAAGCCTGCAATCCAAAAGTCCGGCCAGTCCCTGTCTCACAGACTCCTGATCCAGATCGAGTTCAGCGTACACTGTCCGTTCGTGTGAAAAATGTCCAATATGTGCAAGATATAACAGGAGTAGCGCTTGTGTCTTAGAAAAGACAATCATTTTCAGCACCTTAAATTCATAATGAATTGCCTTTTTCCGTCCTGTTTTTTAGACGGACTATCCATATTACTGGACAAGCGATCATCTGATCCATCCCAGGCCGCAACCGGCAGGCATACTTTGCGACAATTTTCTATACTGCCTAACAACCCCTGATGACAAGCCATTGCTGTCTTGCTCCTTCTTCTGTACGCCAATCCTGACCGGCAGTCCTGCGGCCAGGATTATGGCATTCTTCCAGACTGAAAGGATTCGAACATGCCGCACAAGACCTGAAGTTCAACCTGTTGCACATCCCAACACTTGAAAATTCCTGAAGATACCCGTACACAAAACGCATTTCTGCATCTGATCCGGCAAAGACGTCCGACCGGCAAGGATTCCGGCTGTACGCTTTTCCGCTGCAACGTGAGGACCTCCGATGCCCCCTCTGCCACACCTCCGACTGCTGCACACCTCCGACTGGCATATCGGCCGCACCCTGTACGGACGAAAACGCTATGCGGAATTTGAATCCTTCCTGTCCTGGCTGGCAGGAACCATCAGAGAAAATGCCATCGATGCTCTGCTGGTGGCAGGCGACGTCTTTGACAACAGCGCGCCAAGCCACCGTGCCCAGGAGCTCTATTACCGCTTTCTTTGCCAGGTGGCCGCCTCGGCATGCCGGCATGTCGTTGTCGTTGCGGGCAACCACGACTCTCCCTCGTTTCTCAACGCCCCCCGGGAGCTGCTCCGGACGCTCAACATCCATGTGATCGGCAGTGTCACGGACGCATTGCAGGATGAAGTGCTGACCCTGCACAACGAACAGGGCATCCCGGAACTGATTGTCTGCGCCGTCCCCTATCTGCGCGACCGGGACATCCGCACGGCAGAGGCCGGAGAAAGCCCTGAAGACAAGGAGCACAAGCTCCTTGAAGGCATCCGCGCCCATTATGCGGCCGTCGCTGCGCTGGCCGAAAATACGCGCCGCGAACTTGACAGGCCGGTTCCCATCGTCGGCATGGGGCATCTGTTTACGGCCGGCGGACAAACGGTTGACGGCGACGGTGTGCGCGAGCTCTATGTGGGTTCCCTTGCGCATGTGTCCGCCGGCATCTTCCCCGCCTGCTTCGATTATCTGGCGCTTGGGCACCTCCATGTCCCGCAGCGCATAGGGGGCTCGGAAACCAGACGCTACAGCGGATCCCCCCTGCCGGTAGGATTCGGGGAGGCCACGCAACCCAAAAGCGTCTGCCAGGTGGACTTTTCCGGCACAACCCCTTCCGTGCAGCTGCTGGATGTGCCGGTATTCCAGCAGCTGGAGCGCATCAGAGGTTCCCTGGATCCCATTCTCAACCGGATCCGCGAACTGGCTGCAACGGGATCCCGCAGCTGGCTTGAAATCGTCTATGACGGCAGCGAGGTGGTCGGCGATCTGCGTGAACGCCTGGAAACCGCCATTGCCGGATCCGATATGGAAATTCTCAGGATCCGGAACAACCGCATCATCGATCGCGCACTCGGTCAGATCCGGGAAGAGGAAACGCTTGACGATCTGGACGTGAACGACGTGTTCGAGCGTTGTCTTGCCGCCCACGACGTTCCTGAAACGCAACGGCAGGAGCTCATGAGAACCTACGGGGAAACCCTTGCGTCGCTTCACGATGACGACGCCGGGGCGCAATAGGGGACTGCCGATGAAAATCCTGCATGTGCGCTTCAAGAATCTGAATTCACTGGCCGGCGAATGGCATATCGATCTGACACATCCGGCCTATGCAGCCGACGGTCTCTTTGCCATCACCGGCCCCACCGGCGCGGGCAAAACCACCATCCTCGACGCCATCTGTCTGGCCTTGTACGGCCGTACACCCCGCCTGAGCAGAATCACCAAAAACAGTAACGAAATCATGTCGCGCCAGACCGGGGAATGCTTTGCCGAGGTGACCTTTGAAACCCCGTCAGGACGCTACCGCTGCCACTGGAGCCAGCACAGAGCGCGCCGGAAGCCCGACGGCGAACTCCAAGCCCCGAGGCACGAAATCGCCAACGCCGACTCCGGAGAACTCTTTGAGTCCAAAATCAAAGGCGTTGCCGACATCATCGAGTCAGCCACCGGCATGAACTTTGAACGTTTCACCCGATCCATGCTGCTGGCCCAGGGTGATTTTGCCGTATTCCTCCAGGCCGACCCGGATGACCGGGCCCCGATTCTGGAACAGATTACGGGAACAGAAATCTACAGCCGGATCTCCATCCGCGTTCACGAACGTCTGCGGGAGGAAAAGGAGGCGCTGAAGCTGCTTCAGGCCGAAACGGCAGGCATTGTGATCCTTGATCCGCAACAGGAGAAGACGCTTGCCGGAGATTTTGCCGCCAGGCAGCAGGAGGAGGCCGCCCTGTCTGCACAGACGGCCAGCACCCAAAAAGCGCTTGCCTGGCTTGCCACCGTCAGCGGGCTGCACAGGGAACTTGCCGGTCTGGACGAGGAGGCTGGCAGACTGCAGCAGGACATCGAGCGTTTCAAGCCGGATCGTGAAGCCCTCAGCAGGGCAGCCAGCGCCGCCCTGCTGGACGGTGCCTGCGCCACGCTCACCGCAACCCGCAAACAACAGAAAGAAGATCAGGCAGCCCTGCAACGCGAGGAGAGGGCCCTGGGGGGGCTGGAAGCGTCCGGCAGGGAACACGCCGGCACGCTGCACAAGGCCGAGGAACAAACCAAACAGGCCCGGGAGGCGTTGCGCGCGGCAGCGCCGCTCTGGCAGCAAATTCGCTCCCTTGATCAGCGGCTTGCCGATCAGGCCGCCTCTGTAGCTGAAGAAACAGCCGCCTGCCAGAAAGACGCAGCCTGCATAGACGGGCACCAGCAGGCCCGGCGTGATGCACTGAAACGGCGGGCTGACACGCAGAAACAATGGGAACGGGCAGACGGCTACCTGAAAACGCACGCGCGGGATGCCTGGCTGATCAGCGGTCTGGCGGGCATTGAGGCGCACGTTACCGATCTGCTTGGCAGACAGCATGACATTGCCCGACAGGAGAACACGCTGCAGGCCGCCACCGAAGCAGCAACCAAGCTGTCCGCTGCGCTTGCTGACTGCCACAGACGCGTGGCCCAGCGCAAGCAGGTTCTGGAAAAGGCTGACCAGCAGCTGCAGCAGGGTACAAAGATACTGGATCGCCTGCTGGGTCCCCGCCTGCTGCGGGAATACCGCGCTGAAAAAGAATCCCTGCTGCGGGAAATGACTCTCCGGGCAGTCATTGCGGAACTGGAGACTCACCGCGCGCGGCTGGAAGACGGCAAGCCCTGTCCACTGTGCGGTGCCACGGAGCATCCGTATGCACAGGGCAACGTCCCCGCTCTGGATGAACTCGAACAGCGCGTCAACGCCCTGACCGCCCTGATCAACGACGCCGAGAACCAGGAAGCCGCCAACAAGCAGCTTGAGGATACCGTGCGCCTGACCCGGGAACGCCTTACCGAAGCTGAAAAACTGGAATCTGAAGCCCTCAGCGCTCAAAGTGCGGCGCAGAAAAACGTTGCTGAACTGCAGGAAGGGCTGGCAAGGAGCCGTACCGACTTCGCAACACGCCGCCAGGCTGTAGAGGCCAGGCTCCAGCCGCTCGGCATGGCCGAACCGGCTGGCGACCTTGCGGCGCTGCTCAAAGCCCTGAACCAGCGGCTGCAAACGTGGCAGGCCCAGGAACAGACACGGACAGCGCTTGAAAAACAGCTCGCCGCCATGGACAGTGACGTACAACGGCTGGATGCCATCGTCAAAATTCAGCAGACAGCCCTGCAAGACCGGCTGAGCCGTCTGGACATTCTTAAAAAGAACCTTGCCGCCGTCAGCGAGGAACGCCGTCAGCGCTATGGCAACAAAAAACCCGACGAGGAAGAACGCCGTCTGAACAGCGCGCTTTCCGCCGCCGAACAGACCGAGAAGCAGGCCCGGGAACGGCATCAGGAGCTCAGGCAGCAGTGGATGGCTGCAAAGACCCGTGCCGACACACTCAGGGGCCGTATCGGGCAACGCGGTCCAGAACTGGAACAACAGGAGGCAAGCTTTGCCACGGCGCTGACAGCCGCGGGTTTTGCCACTGAAGACGCGTTCCTGGCGGCGATCCTGCCCGCTCAACGGCGGGCGGAACTGACGGCCATGGCCCGTGTGCTGGATGAACGCCAGACAGATTTGAACGCCAGACGTCAGGACAGACAGGCACGCCTGGCCGAAGAAACGGCCCGCAAGCTTACCGACAGGCCGCAGGCAGAGCTGGAGGCCCAGCACGAGGAGGAGGTGCGTGCCCTGCAGGCTCTGCGGGACAGCCTTGCCGGCCTCCGGCTCAAACTGGCTGAAAATGCTGCGGCCAGAGAACGGCTGAACGAACGGCAAACTGCCATTGAGCGCCAGCAGGCGGAATGCCGCCGCTGGGAAAACCTGCATGAGCTCATCGGCTCGGCAGACGGCAAGAAATATCGCAACTTTGCCCAGGGCCTGACCTTTGAAATTCTGATCAGCCACGCCAACCGTCAGCTGCGCAAAATGACCGATCGCTATCTGCTGACCCGGAATGCGGCACAGCCGCTGGAACTCGCCGTCATCGACAGCTATCAGGCCGGAGAAATCCGATCCACCAAAAATCTTTCCGGGGGCGAAAGTTTCATTGTCAGCCTGTCGCTGGCGCTGGGGCTGTCACAGATGGCCAGCAAGCATGTTCGGGTGGATTCGCTGTTCCTGGACGAAGGGTTCGGCACCCTGGACGAAGACGCTCTGGACATTGCCCTGGAAACCCTCGCCAGCCTGCAGCAGGACGGCAAACTCATCGGCGTTATTTCCCATGTGCCGGCACTGAAGGAACGGATCAGCACACAAATCCAGGTAACACCGCAGTCCGGAGGCAGAAGCCTCCTGACCGGGCCGGGATGTCGCCGTGCCGGGACAGAAGACACAGACTGACGCAGCCTGCCGGGCGACCGGACAGGCTGCAGGCCTTAGAGCCTTTTCAGTTTGAAACGCGTTGCGTTTCCAGCCATACGGCCTGTCGCTTCGCGAAAAACGCGGTTTTTCGCTCAATTTTGGCCGGGTGGCGCGGTGCTGCCGCCTCGCGTTCTGCCTTTTTCAATCGTAACGTGCTCTAATGCCAGATGCAGGGAAACGTGCCCGGTCTGCAAGGGCAGCCCCCCACAGGAGCGCCACACCCGCCCGGCCAGGCTGCCTGTTTTCCAGGCGTGCAGCGCCAGCCGGAACAAACAGCATGCTGAACGGCCTGATAGCAGAGCGCCACAAAATCTGACTCACGGTGCATGACGGAGCACCAGCAACTGCAGGCCGCCTTCCGTATAGAGACATTCTACAGCTTCAACTCGTCATACTGCTTTTTGAGCGCCTGCTGCCTCCTCGCCTTCTGCTGCATTTTATATTCACGTTCAATCTGTTCCTTTTGTTCATAAAAACCTTTAACAGAGTAGGCTATCACACCAGGGAAGCTGACCCCTTTCCCGCGCATGTGGTACATGATGTCATAGCTGTCTGTTGCAGCTACAAAATCCGTGGACCTGATGCGCAGATGCGGCACCTGCTTTTTCTTTTCCATCTCTTCCTGCAGTGCGTCGAGCTTGCCCTGCCAGACATGCTTTTCGGTACGCCTTTTCTTCATGTCTCTAAGAGTATATTGCAGCTGTGCATGACCGCCATACGTATCTTCAAGCTTTTTCATAACGACATAGGGATCCTGACGCATCTCGAACTGAATGAAAACCAGTTTTCCATCAATGAAAGCATAATCCCACAGTGGATTCTTTTCTCCCCAATGCAATCTTGAAGAATTGCAATAGAGAATCCTTTTTTCCGAGTTATGCCGCGTAAAGCTGTGCGTATACTTTTCCACAACAGCCTTTACTTCATCTACGGACATCCCGAACTGCAAATCATAAAACGTCATTTCGGGGACAGGTTCCTGACAGAATACCAGCCCTGGGAAGGCCAGCAACAAGGCCACAAACAAGAAAAAGATTCGTTTCATCATTCCTGCCAGACTGGTTAGCAAGGTTACTGGGAAAACGGTATTACCCGCCAAATCACCACGCCCCCCTTAAAGCGCGCCGGATCTTGCAGCAGGCTTCAGCCTGCTGCTGCACAGAGAGCAGTGCACGCCTCCCCCAAGGCCACGGCGCGCCGGGCAGGATGCCTTTTCTCCCAGTGCACCGTTCTTGATGAATAGAATTTTTTGCCAACCAGTTCAACTGTACCGGCCAACGGAACCACGCAGACAAAAAAAGCGGCCAGCCTCCTGGGGCTGACCGCCTGTTCTTCTGTGGTCGGAGCGACTGGACTCGAACCAGCGACCCCCTGCTCCCAAAGCAGGTGCGCTACCAAACTGCGCCACGCTCCGCAATCAACATGTCATGCTGGAAGTCTTCTAGCGCAGCTTGCTGGAAAAGTCCATGCTCCTTCTGCACGAAGACTTGCCCAAACGCCGATTTCTGCCTATTGTTGCCTCATGTCCATCACAACGTTCCTGCTCTGCGGCGTCCATGGCCTTGCGCCTGCGCCGTCCCTCGCCGAACGCTACTGGCGCGCGTTCCTCTAGCGGCTTGTCCTCTTTTTCCCTGTGTTCCATGTTCTACACCGCAGCCCGCCTTCCCGGTCTTGCTGCGGACTTTTTGCACGCCAACATTTCCTGAGAGGACAAAACCGTGTCTGATTCCACTCTGTCGCGCGCCTGGCTCGCCCTTGTCTGCGCCATTGTGCTGGAAGTGGCCGGCACCACTATCATGAAAGGCTCCCAGGGTGCTGCCGCCCTGTGGCCCGTGGCGGGCTTTGCCACAATGATTGTCTGCGTCACCGTCTCGTACTGGCTGCTGGCCAAAGCCGCACAGCGCATCCCCATCGGGGTAGCCTACGCCTGCTGGGAAGGTCTCGGCCTGGCACTCATCACCTTGTGCTCGGTCCTGCTCGGCGAAGCGCTGACCCTGCGCCGGCTCCTTGCCCTGCTTGCCGTATTGGCAGGCATTCTGTGCATTCACTGGGGCACGGGGCACGGGGACAGCACACCGGAGGCGCGCCCATGAGCCTTGTTGCCACCTCCATTCTGGCTGTTGTCGTTGCTGCCATACTCGACGTGGCCGCCAACCTGCTGCTCGCACGATCCGACGGCTTCCGCCGCCGTCTGTGGGGCATTGGTGCGCTTGTCATGGTCGGGCTGGCCTTTTCAGCCCTGGCCGTAGCCGTCCGCGGCCTGGATCTGGCTGTGGCCTATGCCATGTGGGGAGGCTTCGGCATCCTGGGCACATCGCTGGGCGGATGGTTTTTCTTTGGCCAAAAGCTCAAGCCCATTGCCTGGCTGGGCATCGCCCTGCTGGCTGGTGGCCTGGCTATCCTGCACACCTCCTGACACGCACCCAGCCGCATTGAACAACAAAGCCGGAACGCCACAGACCAGGTGTTCCGGCTCCCGGGAAAAACTGCTGCAACCAACACCCGCAGGCTGAGACTGTCCCGCGGACGCCTCTGCATACGCTGGCCGCGCTGAACACGGTCAGCCCTCACTGCCCGGGGTGGCATCAGGGGGCGGCCTCCTGACAGCCAGCTCTGGCAACGCTGCAGACCCCATTTCACTGTTTTCCAGCGGCCACCCTGAGCCGGCCATGTTGCAGGGACAGACAGCCGACAGGCTTTTCCCCGCCTTCCAGGACGGCGGCTGAAACTTTCAACCCACGCCACTCTGCCAGCCCGGCGACCGGCGCAACCAGGCAGGACGGGACAGACTACAGCCTGCATACGCCATATCAGAAAGAGGTCAGGCTTCCGCAACTGCCAGAGTCATGAACTTGACCGCGCAGCGCCGTTCCCGTTGCGGGATTGCACAGCGCTGAACATGCCGTGCGACCTGTACAAGGTGCGCAGTCTTGTCCCTTCCCGGCCTGTCTGGAGACAGGGGGCACAGGCAGATCCATGCAGCCGTCACCGAGACCAGACAAAAACGCATGCCTGAGAAGCCTGATCGGCCAGAATACCAGCCGGCGGATTCCTCCTGCGGAAACGCGGGGGGGGTATAAGAAAGATAGAACGGGTGCAGGTAAAAGAGGAATGCCCCGCTGTCAGCTCCGGGGCGCGCTCAAAAAATCCGGGGAAAGGGAGGGGGCCATGGGCCGTTTCCTCCTTTTCCCCGGAACACCTAATGCTGCCAGAAAAACAGGGTTATCGACGGTCGCCGACAAGCCGCAGGATGGCAAGGAACAGGTTGATAAAGTCCAGATACAGCGTCAGAGCGCCGAGCAGCGCGCCACGCCGGATGGCCGTCCCGTCACCCATGGGCATGCCTTCGCCGAAGGCTCTCAGGCGCTGGGTGTCATAGGCCGTAAGGCCGGTGAAGATGATAACGCTCAGGGCACTGATCACAAATTCCAGCATGGTGTTCTGCAGGAAAATGTTGACGAGGGCGGCGAGAATGACGCCCCACAGCCCCATGATCATGAAGCTGCCCATACCGCTAAGGTCCCGCTTGGTCACCGTGCCATAAAGGCTCATGCCCGCGAAGGTGCCTGCCGTAATCGCGAAGGCCGAAAAGACCGACGCGCCCGTATAGACGAGCAGCACCGAGGACAGGAACATCCCCATCAGGGCGCTGTAGACTACAAAAATCGCGGTTGCCGCACCGGCAGACAGCCTGTGAATGGCACCGGTAAGCAACATTGGCAGTCCGATGACCGCCACGGCCATCACAATGATGCCCACCACGCCGTTGCCGAAAAGCAGCATGAGCAGGGTCGGACTGCTGGCCGTAAACCACGCGGCCAGCGCCGTAACGACAAGGCCAAGCGTCATCCAGTTATACACGTGCCGCATGTACACCGACGCCACACTGGCGCTGCGGCTCAAGGACTCAGTTCGACGAAGATCTTCCATAAGGCCTCCAGTCAGGGTCAATAAGCTATCCAGTTCTTGTACTATACGCATGATATGCCCAAATGGCAAGGTTCATAGCAGCATATCAGCATTCTTTCCGTTGCAGTCCCGGGGGGTTTGGTCTATAGTTACACACCGGTTCTGTCCGGCAGCAGCCCCCCCCTTCTTTTACTCCAGGAGGAACAGATGAGCATCTATATTTCCGGATCGCTGGCTTTTGACAAGATCATGCAGTTTCCCGGCAGCTTTGCTGATGTCATCCTCCCGGAAAAACTCCATGTCCTCAACGTCTCCTTTCTGATTGACAAGCTTGATCATAAGCGCGGCGGGACGGCCGGTAATATCGCCTATTCCCTGGCGTTGCTGGACGAAAAACCCATCATCCTGGCGTCGGTCGGGCAGGACTTTATGGAATACAAACGATTCCTCAACGGCATGGGCGTGCTGACGCACGGCATCCATGTGGTTGACGACGAATATACGGCCGCCTGCTACCTGATTACCGACCGCGACAACAATCAGATCAACGGATTCCACCCGGCAGCCATGAACTACCCCTGCCGCGCCACCGTACCCGGCGGCCATCCTGGCGACTGGGCCATCGTCTCACCCGGCAATCTCGACGACATGCGGGCCCTGCCCCGGCGCTTCCGTGAAAGCGGCATTCCTTATATCTACGATCCGGGACAGCAGATCCCTGCACTGAGCGGGGGCGATCTGCTTGATGCCATCAGCGGCGCAGACATTGTTGTGACCAACGACTACGAACTTGAGATGATCTGCCGCAGCACCGGGCGAACCCGCGCCGAAATCCGTGAAATGACCGGCTGCCTGATCACCACCCTTGGCGAAAAGGGATCCATCATCAACAACGGGGTCGACGGTACGATCAGCTCCGTCAAGGCTTCACGGGTCGTCGATCCCACAGGAGCCGGCGACGCCTACAGGGCCGGCCTGCTCAAGGGCATCATCCTTGGCTTCGATATGCCCAAAGCCGCCCGCATGGGTTCAACCTGCGCCAGTTTCTGCGTGGAGCAAAGCGGGACTCAGGAACACGCCTTTTCGCTGCGTGCCTTCTCGGAACGTCACCTGGCCGCCTACAACGAGCGGCTGCCGTTCTAGAGCAGGCTTTTTGAAACGGCCTGTCTGCAAAAGGCCGGACGCCACATCCGCGGGAGCATCCAGGCAACAACGCCTCTGCTCCTGAAACACCCGCTGAACCGGCATCAGAGGGCAGCCATGCCAGGCCGCACCAGGCATGACCTGACAGAGCACACGCCACGCACTGATGGCCGTGCTCCAGCGCCGGCAAAGGGCAGCCTCCATGGCTGTCCCGGCGGCGACAGCCAGCCGCCGTGCCCTTCAGCCCTCCGCCCGGAATCTGCCGGACGGACGGCGACGGTTCTGTTGTGCCGACGGCAGTCCTGCACGCGACGGCAGGCCTGTTCCGAATTCATGGCTTTTTGAAAAAGCTGTACGCCGCAAAAGCCCAGAGCTGTCATGAATTACGCCTACCTTCGCAATCCGCCGCGCCTGCTGCACCGCCTGACAGGAACCCTGGGCTCCTCGGCAGAACGCGTCGCCTGCCGCAAGGCGGAACGCTGCTTCATGGACAGGCTCCATCAGATGCCCGCCGGGGCGCTGCGCCCCCTTTTCCTGGTTGTCGGCGGATTCATGGACAGCGTGCGCGGTCACGCCTATGCCATCTGCCGCAACTGCCCGCCGGACGTTGCGCACCGCTGCGATCTGTTCTACCGGCACTATACGGAGCCGGACGACGTGCAGGAGCTGCTCGAATTGTATCATCGCAAGGGGTTGCCCACTATTCTCGTCGGCCACAGCTGGGGCGCCGACACCGCGGTCAATCTTGTCGTGTGCAAGCACAGCGTGCCTGTTGATCTGCTTGTTACTCTCGACCCCGTCTCACGCAAGCGGCGGAATTGGAAGCGCTGCACATTCATCCGGCAATGGATCAACATCTATGTGGACTATAACCAGGCGACATGGTTCAATATCACAAATATCGTCGCCCGGATAGGCGGCCCATGGGGCCCTGTGGCCGCAGCGCACGAAAACATTCCCTGCCCGAAGGATTTCCCCCATTCGGCAGCGGAACCCATGTTCCGTACCCTCGCGTTAAGCAAGGTGCGCCTTCTTCTTGATCACTCCATGAGCGTGCACGCCAGACGCTAAAGTTATGACCATTCCCATACGCACCGGCCAGGCTACCCGCCCTGCCCCAGCCGCACGGCTCCCGGCTCTGCGCGTCCGTTGTTCTTGCAGCCTTCCGTGTTTCAGGTATCCTTCCCGCATCACCATCCTTTTCTAACCTGCCATCCATAAAGGATTCGTCATGGTCACGCTCATCGTCACCGTCGCTGCCGTAGTGCTGCTTTCGGCGCTCTGCTCCACCACGGAGGCCGCCCTCTATTCCGTCCCCTGGACACATATCGAAGCCATGCGCGAATCCGGTTCCCGCAACGGGCAAATCCTGTTTGAACTGCGCAACAACATCAACCGTCCCATTGCAGCCGTGCTCACGCTCAACACCATCGCTAACACGGCCGGGGCGGCCCTGGCCGGCGCGCTGGCCAACTCTGTCCTCGGTTCGCACGTCACCGGATGGTTTGCCGCCCTGCTGACGCTGCTCATCCTTGCCTTTGGCGAAATTGTGCCCAAAACCATCGGCGTGACCTATGCGCCGGCAATCTCCGGCTTCATGGCCCGTCCCCTTAAGGCGCTGGTCATTCTCTTCGCCCCGTTCATCTGGCTTTCAGGACTGCTGACGCGGCTGTTCGCCAAACCAGAAGATCAGACGCCCACCGCCACAGAAGAAGACATCCGCGCTGCCGCCCGGCTCTCGCTCAGAGCAGGCCAGATCCAGCCCTATGAGGAAGACGCCATCCGCAACATCCTGACCCTGGATTCCAAACGGGTCTCGGAGATCATGACCCCCCGGACCATGGTTTTTTCGCTGCCTGAAACCATGACTGTGGCTGAAGCCTATGCCCTGCCCGGCATCTGGAACTACAGCCGCATCCCCGTCTACGGCGACGACAATGAAGACATTGTGGGGCTTGTCCTGCGCCGGCGGATCGTCAAGGGCTTTGCTGAGGACGAAGACAACCGCACTCTCGGCGAACTCATGCAGCCGGTCCATTTTGTGCTTGAAAACCAAACGGTCGATCGGGTGCTCAGAGAATTTCTGGATTCCCACCAGCACCTCGCCGTAGTGCTTGACGAATTCGGCGGACTGGCCGGCGTTGTTTCCCTGGAAGACGTGCTGGAAGAAATGCTGGGCAGGGAAATCGTCGATGAAAGTGACGCCGTGGCCGATCTGCGCGCTGCTGCCCGCGAACGCCGCCGCAAGACGCTCGAAGCCCAGAAGGAACCCCCTGTGCACCCGGCAACCGGGAACTGAGTCCTCCCGGCCAATTCTGCAGTCCTGTACGGCTGTCTGTGCCCGCCAGCCCTCAGTCCGATCACAGTCTGGGGGCTGGCCGCCATGCACAGCAAACGCTCCGAGGTCCCTGCGTATAACCGGAGATTTTCCGCGTGATTCTGCAACCCTTCCGGATCAGTCGTATTTCAGATGGGCAGAACCGTTTGTTGAGCCTGCCCCCAAGAAGCCCTGCCGGGCCTGCAACGCCCAATCCCTGCCGCCCTCTTGCCCCGGCACTCCAGCGTGGCGCTGACAGCCCTGTTTGAAGCTGGGGGCTGTCGAGTCCATCGCACAGCAGTCCTTTCCTGAACAGAATTGCTCCGAAACAACACTGTCTGGAAGGGTGGGGCCAGTTATGACTGTAGCGCCACACTGCGAGAAGAAAATGCACACCAATCACCCCTCAGCCGCATTGATACAGCGCAGGCTGAGGCAGTAGCTTCCGTTGCAGACTGCTGTCACAGAGCTGTAAGAGTATGGGGACGACCTTCAGCAAGACGTATTCCCTGCTCTGATGTGAAAGATAGTTACGGATGGTTGTATACAACAAAAAAAATATATCTATTGTGCTAATGCCATACGCATTGAAATTCTTTTCTATGCTGAATATCTCTATCAAGAATATTAAGGGTGGCATAAAAAATACATCATGCCACCCTTTAAAAAAAATACATACCGTCTGGCTATAAGCTTCCACCAGTCCTGATACGATGGCTTTCAATTACATCAACGACATATATAATCCCATCTCCCTCATGCCCAGTCGCAGCACCACCAGATATGGCTTTGATTGCTGTCTGGACTTCCTCATCATGAAGACAAAGCTCGATACGCACCTTTTTGAGGAGCGTCACTTCCGTAGCGACACCGCGGTACATCTCCACATAGCCTTTCTGCCGCCCGGAGCCGAGGATGTTTGTGACGGACATGCTGTAAAGGCCCGATGCGTATAATTTTTGCTTAACTGGCCCGAGACATTCAGGACGAATATAGGCAGTGACAAGTTTCATATGCTGTCTCCTGTACGTCATTATTCGTTTGAAAAGATTTGGAAGCCGCTATAAACATCCGTGCCGTGCTCCGTGATGTCCAGCCCCTTGAGTTCGACTTCAGGGCTCACGCGCAGCCCGATGAGCTTATCGGCGATCTTGAAGACAAGCATACCGGTAAGAAAAGCCCAGGCTCCCACGCTTACGGCGCCAAGAAGCTGGATAAGCAGCAGGCCACAGCCGCCGCCGTAAAGCAGGCCAACGTTGGAACCGTACCCAGGTGCAGCAAACACTCCGACGAGAACCGTACCCAAAAAGCCGCACACACCGTGGACGGAAACAGCACCGACAGGATCGTCGATCCGGAGTTTTTGATCAATAAAGACAATGGAAAGCACAACGACGACACCGCAGATAACGCCAATGGCAATCGAGCCGGCAGGCGACACCTCATAACAGCCGGCCGTGACACCCACAAGGCCCGCAAGAACGCCGTTCATGGAAATGGACGGGTCAGGCTTGCCGGTCATCACCCATACGGTAAGCAACGATGCGATGAAGCCGGTGCAGGCGGCAAGACATGTATTTACAGCGATATAGCCGACAGTGCCGTCAGGTGTTGTGGTAGAGCCGCAGTTGAAGCCGAACCAGGCAAACCACAGAATAAATACGCCGAGAGCCACCAGAGGGATGTTGTGCCCGGGAATGGCCAGAGACTTGCCATCCGGGGCATACTTGCCAAGACGCGGCCCGACACAGATAGCTCCGGCAAGGTCAATCAACCCGCCAACCGAGTGCACAACCGTGGAACCGGCAAAATCAATAAAGCCAAGACCTTCAAGCCATCCTTTGGTATCGGCAAACAGGCTGTTCCAAACCCAGCTGCCACTGATGGGATAGATAAAGGCGCTGACCATCATGGAAACAAAGATATACGCCTTGAAATCTGTACGTTCGGCTATGCAGCCGGACACGAGATGGTAGCCGAGGTGGCGGCAAACATGGTCTGAAAGAAGAAGAAGGTCCATGCCCACCCCCCTTCGGGCGTCGTCGGATCAATAAAGGACATGCCAAGGCTTGGGGAGCCTACAATCCCATTTGAAACCCCGAACATGAGCCCGAATCCGATCAGGAAATACAGAGGCGTGCCCACACTGAAGTCGACGAAATTCTTCATCAGAATGTTTCCGGCATTCTTTGCTCTTGTAAGGCCGCACTCCACAAGCGCAAAGCCTGGCTGCATGAACATGACCAGCACAGCGCCAAGCATGGTCCAAAGGATGTTACCGTTTTCCTGGCTGAGAAAAGAGGTTGCATCATTAGCCAGTGCCAGTTCAGGAGCAAGAACAGATACGAGTGCCACCGGAAGCACTTTCCAGGTGCAGAATGCTACACTTATGCGCATACGATAACCTCCTACATGCATTGTTATGCACGACCTTGCATGAGGCATGCCAACAGACAGCATCTGGGATGATTATCGAAAAAATATTTAATTTTATTATATATTTTTATCAGCATCTGAATTTCTCAGTAAAACTCCTGAGAGCACCGCAACAAAACAACATTTTGGTATAAAAATGTCTTTAGTTAACTTATCACATTAATATATTTAAAGCAATTTTATCACTTCCGGTAAAAGCCCAGGGAGATATTCAAATACGGTCAAAAATGCCGCTGCTATTTTTACAAATATGTAAAAATTTACTATATCAAACGGCTTGTGAAATCGTCTTATCTAAAAAATATTATTAATTATTAAAATATATTATATATATTTTACACTTAAATGTAATTTTTTTGTCCAATAAAACCTCAGGGGCCCTTGCTCATACAGCCACAACGCAGCAGACCGGCTGATCGCACGCTCCAGGCTCCAGGCGCGACGTCGCGGCCAGACGCCCGTCTTTCACCCCCCTCCTGAAACAGACCCCCTCCAGGGCAGGGGCATCAGCCTGCCCCTGTCTTCAGCAATCCGCACGGCTGCCTTTACCGCTTTCCGCCGCTGATGCGATACCCATACTGGTCGAGCCGGGGAAACCAGGAAGCTTTGCCCGCGTGTATGCGGACCTGTTTCGGTCGTCCTTGCGCATTCAGGACAGGCAGGCTGATGCACAACGGGCAAGGCGGACAGCTGCCATAGAGGCTGCCCGCCTTGCCCGTTGCCGTTTCTTTCACCAGCTTGTGCAAACTAACGCCGCCAAAAAGCCGGAAGCAGCAAAATAAGCAGGGCGTAACACTCCAGACGTCCGAGCAACATTGTGAGGGCGAGCAGGAGCTTGACCGGAGCCGGCAGCCAGCCAAAGTTGTCGACAGGACCGACTCCGCCAAATCCCGGCCCGACGTTGGACAGCGAAGTCAGCACGGCGGAAAAGGCAGTTGTCAGATCCACGTCAAACAGCATCACGGCGAATGTCAGTGTGAACAGCAGGACAACATAGACCAGAAAAAAGCCCACCACTCCGGAAGAGGTTTCATCGTCAAGAGGCTGTCCCTGAAACGTGACCTTGCGCACCGCACGCGGATGCAGCAGCATGAACAGGTCCCGATACAGCATCCGGCCAAGGATCGTGATCCGCATGACCTTACAGCCCCCGGACGTTGACCCCGCACAGCCTCCGATGAACATGACCAGCAGCAGAACAGGGATGGTGCCCACGGGCCACAGCTCAAAATTGGCAGACGCAAAGCCTGTGGTAGTCATGAGGGAGAGGATCTGAAACAGCGCTGTCCGGACAAGATATTCAAGATCCGCCAGGCTGTGCAGGACAACGCCTCCCCGCTCCACAAGAAGCACACAAATGACCAGGGTGCAGACAGCAAAAATCCAGCAGAAGGCCCGGCACTCTTCATTCTGCCAGTATGCCCGCCAGTCCCCGTGCAGCACTCTGAAATGCAGCGTAAAATTGATGCCCCCCAGAGCCATGAAGACGATGATCAGCCATTGGGAAACTGCGGGGTAGTCAATAAGCGAGGTGTTGCGTGTAGAAAATCCGCCCGTAGAGACCGTTGCCAGCCCGTGATTGAGCGCGTCAAAGAAGTTCATGCCTCCTGTTGCATACAACAGCAGGACAAGCAGCGCTGTCAGCGCTGCGTACACGCCCCACAGCACCTTGGCCGTGTCCCGCACACGCGGCGTCAGCTTGTCCGGCGTAGGCCCGGGGACCTCAGCGCGATACAGCTGCATGCCGCCAATGCCCAGATGCGGCATGATGGCAAGCGACAGCACGATGATGCCCATCCCCCCAATCCATTGCGTCAGACTCCGCCACAGCAAAATCCCCCGCGGCAGTGCTTCCACATCGGCAATGACGCTGGCTCCCGTCGTCGTAAAGCCGGAAACCGACTCAAACAGAGCGTCAACCGGATCCAGCACGCCATACAGCCAGTATGGCAGCGCGCCCGCACAGCTTGCGACAATCCAGCAAAGCCCCACTGACGCCAGAGCTTCGCACAAGGTGAACGTAACCTGTCTGCGCGCCCTGCATCCCAGATACAGCAGGCTCCCAACGGCAAGGCTCAGGCCTGCTGAGGCTGCTAATCCCGGGATCGACGCGTCCTGCCAGCACAGAGCAGCCAGCAGGGGCAGCACCTGCGCGCCCCCCACACAAAGAAGCAGCCCGCCCATAAGATGCCCTACAGCCCATGCGTTCATACAGAACCTTCCCTGTCGTCGGCGAGCAACTGCTCGACCTCCGAAATACGCCTGCGCTCGGCCAGCAACAGGATCCTGTCGCCAGCCATGACGGTCGTCTGCCCTGTGGGCACAAATACGGCCTCTTCCCGGAGGATGGCCAGCAGCAGTACTCCTCGCGGCAGGCCCATTTCCTGGATGGACAGCCCGGCTATCCTCGCTTCAGGCCGGATCCGCACTTCTACGGCTTCAGCCGCTTCCCGGCCTACCGACAGCGATGCCAGCACACCGCCCTGCCGGACATAGTGCAGCAGGCTGCTGACCGCCGCAATGCGCGTGCTCACGGAGTGCTCAATGCCAAAGGCTTCGATCAGAGGAAGGTATTCATCCTTATCAACACTGACGACCGTCTCGCCCACCCCCAGTGAACGCGCCAGCATGCAGGACAGGATGTTGGACTCCTCATCACCGGTCACCGCGACAAAGGCATCCATTTCTCCCACGCGTTCTTCTTCCAGCAGGCTCTTGTCCGTGCCTTCGCCGTGCAGCACCAGACAGCCCGGCAGCAGCTCCGCAAGCTCCTGACAGCGTGCCATGTCATGATCAATGACCTTGACCCTGACGCCTTTCTTGTCCAGCAGCTGTGCAAGGCGTACGCCAATGTTGCCGCCGCCGTAAATGCAGACTGTCTGTAAATAGCAGCGCTTACTCCGTACACAGGACAACAGTGCAGACAGCTTTTCAGCCAGATAGACAAAATAGACGATGTCTCCCTTGAGAATGCGATCCTGCCCCGAGGGAACAATGAGCTTTTTCTGACGGACGATGGCCCCGACCATGAGTCCGTCGGTCTGGACGATGCTGCGAAACCGCATTAGTGGCTGATCAACCAGAGGGCCGCCTGTCACACGCATCCCTACCATCCGGATGCGCCGATCGGAAAACTCCCCGTACTCAACAGCTCCAGATAGGGTCAGCAGCCGGTTGACGCTCCTGACAATTTCCTCTTCGGGGTTGATCAGCAGATGGATGTCAAGCACCTGCTCCAGCAGATCCGGATAGGTTGCATAATCCGGATTGCGAATCCGTGCCACCTTGACGGCATCAGGTGCAAGCCCTTTGGCCAGCATGCAGGTCATGATGTTGATTTCATCATTGTCCGTCACGGCAAGCACAATATCGGCTTCCCGGATGCCCGCTTCCTCCAGAATCCGCGGACTGGCCCCGGATCCCTTGAGCGTCTGCACGTCCAGCGATTCCTGCACATGCCGGATCTGCTCGGCGCTGGAGTCAATGACTACCACCTGCTTGTTTTCCTCAGCCAGAAAACGGGCTGTATGAAACCCCACCTTCCCGGCGCCAACAATCAGTATCCGTCCTTTGCCGCGACCGGCACTCCTTCCGACTATGTCCATGCATGACTCCGACTCCGTTCAATGGAACGGGGTTGCCCTTTCATAACAAAACGGTTCTGGCAGGCACAGACGAGGGCCCGAGCCGGACGCCACGCAATCACACCGGCAGCGTACAGACAGCGCGCCGTCTCACATGGCAAACCCTCTGCGCCAGCAACTTCCAGGGTGACAGCCTAACCATTTCATATCAAGATGACAAGGATTGTATGCATCGCAGCGCCCTGCCAAATGCATACACAGGTTGCAGGCGGCCACTACATCTTATGGTACGCCAGTCCCCCTATCCCGGCTTTCGCAACCTACGCTGTGCCCGTATAGCCCATGCCGCATACCGTGTAACGGGGCTTAACCGACACCGAACATCTTCACTCCTGCCTGCCCTGTCCGCCGTGTTCCCCGACCAGCAGCCAGACGCCGTAACCTTAAGCGCTGTCACCCATGAGCTGCATCCCAAGGGGAAATTTTGGGAGCAACAAACCGAGAGCACTAAGATAGTCGACGCCCTTTCCTATAGGAGGCAGGAAAGCCCCTGCCCGGCGTATCACGCACAACAATCTGGCATCCGGCACAGCATGCCGGCAACAGCTTTTCAGGTTTCCAGGCAGAAGAACGGCGGCCATGACCGGCAAAGAAATATTGGAGTTCTGTTTCATTTTTGGACTTTTTTTTAAACCAATTTTTATATAAAAAATATTATTAATTATTTTTTATAGTTATAAAATTTAATGTGACAAAGTGAAAAAAGTATATTGACTTATCGCCTTATTGGTTTTTAAAAAGAACCAAAAATAATCCCTAACCGGAGGCTCAGCATGAAAGTCGCCAAAGTGGAAGTCTTTCCCTTGTATGTCCCGCTGGAAAAGCCGGTGGACGCGCCTATCAGCGTCCCGCACGCCGAAGAAATCCAGCATATTGTTTTCGGCGGATATCGCGCCACTATCGTGCGGGTGACGTCGGATGACGGCGTGGTCGGCTACGGCGAGTGCATGACACGCCTGGCCCCGGCCGCACTCAAGAAGATCATTGAAGAAATCACCCCGCTGGTCATCGGCACCAACCCCCTCCAGCCTGAAGCCACCTGGGAAGTGCTCTACGCGACCATGATGAACCGCGGCCACAACCGCGGGTTCTATATCGAAGCCATCAGCGGTATCGACATCGCCCTGTGGGATCTGCGCGCCAAGATCTATGGCCAGCCCCTGTACATGTTCCTTGGCGGACGCCAGCGCGACCTTATCCCCTCCTACGCCTCCAGTCTGCGCATGCGCGAAAAGAGCGTTGTGCTCGAAACCGCGCGCAACTTCCTGGCTCAGGGCTTCAAGGCCATGAAAATCAAGCTGGGCAAGCACCCCGACCAGTACATGGCCGACCTGCGCCTGGTCGAAGACATTCGCAAGGAAGTCGGGGACGACGTCATCCTCACCGTGGACGCCAACTGCGGCTACCATGAAGATTACAAGCTCGCCCTGCGCGTGGGCCGCGGGCTGGAAGCCAACGGCATCTACTGGTTCGAAGAGCCCATCAGCCCCGACAACCTTTATGGCTACAAGTATCTGTGCGATCATCTGGATATGGCCATTGCCTGGGGTGAAAGCTCCTTCACCCGCTATGACTTTGCCAACATGTTCACCGAACACGCCGTGGACATCGTGCAGCCCAACCCCTGCCGCGTGGGCGGCCTGACCGAAATCTCCAAGATTGCCGGCATGAGCCAGGCCATGCACATCCCCTACGCGCCCCATACCGGCAGCTGCTCGGCCATATGCCTGGCGGTGTCCCTGCATATCGCCACGGCCCTGCCCAACCTGCTCACCTTTGAAGTCATGCGGTCGGACTGGTCCAAGGAACAGCGCAACCCTCTGCGCCACGACATCCTGCTCGAGCCGTACGACAACTTCGAAAACGGCTTCCTGCGCGCCCCGGCCCCGGACAAGCCCGGCATCGGCATCGACATCAACGAGGAAATCCTTACCCGCTACAGCGTCTGCTAACGATTCTGGCGGGTTGAACAGTTCCTCTACCGCACGGGCCTCCACCGTGCGACAGAGAAAACAGCCAGGCGTCCCTGCCCGTGGACAGGACGTCTGACCTTTGACAACAGGCATTCAACCGCAACCGGATCCAGCGTCTCGGACTGGCCGTCACGACACACGGCGGCCAGTCCGTGCCACCACTTCTTCGAGCAGGGCAGCACGCCGCAGCAGCGTCCGCGCTCGGCCGGTTGGAACAGATAAGGCTGTCATCCTATGGACATTCCGCAGGCCCCCCGACTTATTCCTGACAGCCCTGCAGCCCATGGCAAGGAATTTCCGGCATGCCGGCAGCAGGCAACGCTGTCTATGGCGTTTCCTGTTGCGCCTGCTGCGGATCATAGGCCATGGTCCGTTTTGCCGCGTCAGGAGAACAACAGTCTGCCTTTCCCTGCGGTGTATCCCATGCGTCAGAAAAGCTCCTCTTCAGAAGGCGGTCGCACGGGTTGCGATTGCCTTTCAATGCCATTCTCCATAGAAATCAAAAATGCCTCCCTAGCAACGCCTGAATGCGCACGCCGCAGCAGGTTTCTGTCTAACGCTGCCAAGTCTAATCCCCTTGTCCCAGCGGCGTGCAAGGCCGCTTGCAGAAGCCGCTTAACGCACTTCAATCCTCAGGATGGTATCTTTATGAGAACGTTTCTTTTTGTAAGCATGCTGGCCATGGCCCTGCTCTCCTCGCCGTCCCCGCTCCGGGCGGAAACCTATCCCGATCAGCCTGTCAGAGTCATCGTCCCCTTCAGCCAGGGCGGTTCAACCAGTGTGACGGCGCGGTACTTCCAGAAGGTCATCCAGGATCAGAAGCTCCTTGCCGGCATGCCCATGCCCGTGGTGCATATGCCCGGCGCCGGCGGCACGACAGGCGCCAACACGGTCAAGGACGCCAAGCCGGACGGGTATACTCTGCTGCTGTGGCATGTGGGGATGTGCGGCGCGGAAGCCATGGGCAATATCGAATTCAGCCACAAGGACTTCACGCCGGTTGCAGCCACCGGCAGCCAGAGCTACTGCATCACCGTCAGGGAAGATTCCCCGTACAAGACGATTCAGGATCTGTTTGACGCGGCCAAGGCCAAACCCGACACCATCACAGCCGGCGCCAACCTTGGCGCGGCGTCGCACATCGGGCTCATTCTGGCGGAACAGGCTGCCCCGGGCGTGCGCTTCCGCTATGTGCAAAGCGGCAGCACCTCCAAGATCTACACGGCCATCCTTGGCGGCCATGTGGAAGTCGGTCTGCTCGGCACCCCGACACTGCATCAGGTAGCCTGCAAGGGCGTACGCCCCCTGGCTATCCTGGCATCTGAACGCGATCCCGTTCTGCCGGACGTTCCCACCCTCAAGGAAGCTGGATACGATGTGGAATACTCCATGACCAACTGGTGGCTGGCTCCCAAAAACCTGCCTGCAGATCGCGTGGCCGTGCTGGAAAAAGCATTCAAGACGGCTATGGAAACCCCGGAAATCAAAAAGAACTTTGAAAGCTCTTCCATGACGCTCGACTTCCTTGGCAGTGCAGATCTTGGCAACTCCATCGAATCGCAGTGCAAGAGCATCAAGGCCATTGCCAAGCGCCTGCGTGGGGAAGAGTAGCCGCCACGCCTGATCAGCGTTCCACGACTGACAGACAGTTTGGCAACGCCCGAAACGGATAATCGAAAGGACCCCCCATGCAACAAGAACTCCGTAAAAACATTCTGGAAGCCGCCTTCTATGTCGGACTGATGGCGCTGTGCCTTGCGGTGATTGTCAGCACCGTGGGCCTGCCCGAGTCTTTGCGGGAACCTCTGGGCAGCTCTGCCGTACCGCGCGGCATCTCTGTGCTGATCGCCGCCTTCAGCGCATTCCTTCTGGGACAGACGCTCCGCCGGATTCGCAAACTCCGTCAGGCTGCCTCCGCATCCCCAGAGTCTGAAGCGCCTGCCGCGTCGGGACATCCTGTGCTCAAGACCTGTGTGATCATCGCGGCCTATGCCGCCCTGCTGACCTGGCCTGTAATCCCTTCCGTCATCACGACGCCCCTGTTCCTCTTCATTCTTATCATGGCGCTGTCTGAACGCACGACAAAGAATATCTGCTGGGCTGCCGGGCTGGCAATCGTCTTCGGGGCAGGTCTGCACTACCTGTTCAAGCACTATCTGTTCGTCAACCTTCCCTGACCGCTCTGCGGAGGTTTTATGTCTGGCCTTCTGGATTCACTGCTGTATATTGCAACCCCCCTGCCGTTCCTGCTGTGCCTGATCGGGGTGTTCCTCGGCATTATCGTCGGCGCCATCCCCGGGTTCAGCGGTGCCATGCTCATTGCGCTGACCATTCCGCTGACCTTCTTCATGGCTGACGTCAACTCCATGGTGCTGCTCATTTCCATGTATGTCGGCTCAGTCAGCGGCGGTCTCATTTCGGCAACCCTGCTCCGCATGCCGGGAACGCCCTCTTCCATCATGACAACCATGGACGGCTATCCCATGGCCCAGTCCGGGCATGCCGCTAGGGCCCTGGGACTTGGCATTACGGCCTCCTTTGTGGGAGGACTCGTTTCCTGGTTCTTCCTGTATTTCCTGTCGCCGGTCCTCGCCATCTGGGGAACCAAGTTCGGCCCCTGGGAAAGCTTCAGCATGGCGGTCATGGCTCTGGCGCTCATTGCCTCGCTGTCTTCCGCCTCTCTGGTCAAGGGCCTGTTGTCCGCCTCCCTGGGCGTCCTGGTCTCCCTGCCAGGCATCGACAGCTCCTCTGGCTCCCTGCGCCTGACCTTCGGCTTCTCTGAACTCAACGGCGGGTTTGATCTGGTCCCGGTGCTCCTTGGCATCTTCGTCTTCAGCCAGGCCTTCAAGGACATTTCCAAAGTCGGCGGCCCCATTCAGGTCATTGAGGCAGACTCCAAGTCCATCTTCATGACGCTGCGCGACTGGAAGAATCAGGCCGTCAACATGATCCGCTCGTCGCTCATTGGCACATGGATCGGCTTCCTCCCGGGCGTGGGCGGCAGCGTGGCCTCCATCGTCTCCTATACTGTCGCCAAAAACAGCTCAAAAACTCCGGAAAAATTCGGTACCGGGATCCCTGACGGGATCGTGGCCTCGGAAACAGCCAACAACGCTTCCATTGGCGGGGCGCTGATCCCCCTGGTGACACTGGGCATCCCCGGCAGCACCGTGGACGCCATCCTCATCGGGGCACTGCTGCTGCATAATCTGCAGCCCGGCCCCATGCTCTATGTCACGAACCCTGAAATCATCAACACCATCATCGCAACGGCGCTCATTGCCAACTTCGTGATGTTCTTCATGATGAGCGGCATGGTACGCCGGATTGCCAGACTTTCTTCCATCCCGTCGTCATTCATGATGCCGGTCATCATTCTCTGCTGCCTGCTGGGGGCCATCTCCATCAGCAACAGCGTGTTCGACGTCTGGGTGACACTGGCGTTCGGCCTGGTGGGATACGCCATGTCCTACTTTAAAATTCCCCACGGCCCGTTCGTCATTGGCTTCATTCTGGCAGAACTTGCCGAGTCGTCACTGCGTACGGCGCTTATGGCCTCGGCCGGCTCGCTGACGCCGCTGCTGCATCGCCCTGTGGCCATTGCCTTCCTGGTCGTCACCGTGCTGATGCTGGTCTACTCCATCCGCAAGGGTCGCGCTGCCGCCAAGGCATAGCGCTCCATATCTGAACGGAGGCATGCAGGACGCTGGCAGATCCTCCAGAAACGAAAGCGCGCTGCATGTGCCATTCAACCAAAGAGGGGCAGCCGACGGCTGCCCCTCTTTGCTGTGATAAAAATTACACGGGCCGCCACCATCAGCGGCCCCCTTCAGACCCGCAGCCTTGTCCGGCCGCGGCAGTCCAGCCCGCTCCCCGTGGGTCAGTCGCTTCCCTCCTTGCACTCCACAACCCTGAGCCTTCTGAAAAGGACCTTTCGAAGGGCCGCCATGCTGCACGCTCAACCGCTTCCGGCGTACTGCCACCTGCGCGGCCGCTGACGCAGGAGAGGCCATGGCACGTCTCCTGACTTCCTCCAGCCTGGCATGCACAGCATGAGGACATTCGCAGCCGGCTCCTTCCGGCAGAGAACAAAGCCGAATTCCCTCTGGAGCTGGATATGAAAAAAGCCCCCCTGCCGCCAGCTTCGCAAACCGCTGTCCAAAAGACAGCACAGGCCCTGCGGCGTCCGGCCAGAGGGGCGTCTTTCCCGGACGTGCCGGCTGCCGTCAGCCAAGCGACGTGTCGAGACACATCATCAAGGCAAAGCCCAGAATACAGCCAATCGTAGCGGCATCACCATGACCGGAGGAATGCGCCTCGGGAATGACTTCCTCCACAACCACAAAAATCATGGCCCCGGCGGCAAAGCTGAGGACAAACGGCAGCATCGGCTGTGCCGCGCTGACGAACGCGGCCCCAAGCACTGCGGCCACCGGCTCCACCACCCCGGAAATCTGCCCGATGAAAAACGCCTTGCCTTTCGAATAACCGTCACGCAGCAGCGGCAGGGAGACGGCCATGCCTTCCGGCAGATTCTGCAGGCCGATCCCCAGCATCAGTGTCAGCGCGTCGACAAGTCCCACCGGGGATCCCTCTACCTGCGACGCACCCATGCCTACGCCCACGGCAAGGCCTTCAGGAAAATTGTGCAGCGTGATGGCAAACCCCAGCAGAAAACTGCGCGGCGGCGGTGTGGGCAGTCCGTCTGCCACGCCGATAGTCAGGTGCAGATGTGGCGGGACCCAGTCAACGATCCGC
>CALUZP010000152.1 GCA_944325325.1 uncultured Desulfovibrionaceae bacterium | reverse complement strand
CGCTGGCGCCCTGGGCGCGCAGGGCTTCTTCGAGGTTGAAATTCGTGGGCTGGCCAGCCAGGTTGCACGGAGAGGCAGGGCTGGGCTGTCCGCCGGTCATGGCGACCCAGTGGTTGTCGAGCACGATTTTGACGCCCGGCACGTTGCGGAACACCGCGTTCCGGGTAGCGTCCATACCGCTGTGGCATTCGGTGCCGTCACCGAGGAGGCTGACGCACTTGGCGACGGATTCGGGCTTGGACAGCACATAGCCGGTACGGATGCTTTCGGAAGCGCCCATGGCCAGGCCGGTGTCAAGCGCGCCCATGAAATAGAGCAGCGTGTTGCAGCCGATGTCGCCGAAGATGGCTTCGATTTCACCGCGCTTGCGCATTTTGGAAAGCACTTCGCCGATCAGGCGGTACGGGCAGCCTGCGCAGATCATGGGCGGCCGGGGCACGTTGACGGTGGCGGGCCGGGGCGTGGGCAGGCTTGCGCCAAGGAACTTGGCCACCTCCGCCGGCGACCATTCGGTCAGGGAGCTGAATTCGCCTTTGCCCTTCACCTGCATGCCAGCCATCATGCAGGCTTCTTCCAGATAGCGGTATCCGTCTTCCAGAACGTACACTTCCCCACCGTTGGCGCGGATTTCGTCATAGAAAGCGCGGATGCGCTTGAGCGGCAGCGGGTTGCTGAACGCCAGCGACAGCACGTCCAGATCGGGTTCAAAGCGGGCGCGGTACTCGGCCAGATGGATGGCCCCGGAGCCCATGGTAATGACGCCTTTTTTGCCCGCGCCCTTGATATGGACATTCAGGGGGCTGTTTTCGACAAATTCGGTGATCGCGGGCATGCGTTCAGCCATGACCTGGTTATACGCCTTGCGGGTCTGGAACGGCAGGGAATTGAGCTCCTTCAGCGGGGCGACGTCAGCCAGCGGGCGGGTGGTTTTTTCAGTCAGGCGGACAAGACCTTCACTGTGGCAGAGCAGACCGCTGGCCTGCACCACAACGGCGGTGTTGAAACGGCGGCTGATGTCGGCGGCAATCCGCGGCGCTTCGTGCATTTCCTGATGGTTGCGCGGTTCGAACACCGGAACGAAGCAGCTTTTGTACAGATAGCGCGGATCGATGACGTGCTGCGTCGAGCTGGGCGTGAAGTCGCTGGCCACATAGAAGACCAGAGCGCCGCGCGGCACAGGATACAGGGCAATGCTGGTAAAGATGTCGCCGGCCTGGAAGAGCCCGGGAATCTTCATGGTCACAACGGTGTCGCGGCCTGCATAGGTGTGCCCGATGGCGACGCCCGCGGCCACGGCTTCGTTGACCGACCAGCCTACATTGATGCGATCCTGAACCTGGGAAAGGCCCTTGTCGATGACTTCTGTGCTGGGGGTGCCGGGGTACCCGTCGGCGGCATGGATGCCGGCGCGCACACACCCGACGGCAAAGGCGATATTGCCTTGAAGGACTTCGGCTTTGCCGGTATCGGCGTCGCAAAGCTGCTCAATTTTGTTCATGGTGGCAGATGACCTCGTTGTCTTTTTATAAAGTCATAGTGAGCAGTGATGATACGGAGTTGCGAGGGGTTAATCAAGGGAGGAGCGTCATGGGGTGCCTGTTTTTGTCCTGGTTCGCAGTGTGCGGCAGGGCACTTGTGGTATTAAGGAATGGACTGGCCCCGTCATTGCTGGGGGAGGGCGTAACCGGGGCGGGTGTGTATGCCGTGCATGACCATGGTCCGGCACTTCTGGCTCAGGCTTACGGAATCTGGCGGCAGGCGCAGGCGGTTGCCGGCGCGACAGAGCAGGACAGCTCCGGCGTTCGGAAAATCGGCCGGCGTTGTGTGGCAAAACCTTTCGGGAAGGGGTGCAGGGGTGTGAGGGTTGCACAAGCGGGCCAGATAGCGTAGTGGAGAATTGTCGCGAGAGTGGCGGAACTGGCAGACGCACTGGACTTAGGATCCAGCGGGATTCCGTGCGGGTTCAACTCCCGCCTCTCGCACCATACGAATATAATCCAAACTTATTTCCAATAGGAAATGGGTTTGGATTATTTGTTATATTTAAAGAAAAATAGCCAAAATGGCTAATCGTGATTAAGACCACTTGTTTAGAAAAGAGTAGGATTTCCAGATAAAGCCTGGTATAATTTACAATATAGGCAGGAGGCATTATATGAGTACTATAATTGGTGAAATATCAATACCTGCTGATGATCAAGGATTTGTTCTAATGCAATGCCCTTTATGTGGGGAATTTTTTAAAATAAAGCCAGAAGATTACCATGCAGAAGATGTTATTGAAATATGGTGTCCAAGTTGCGGATTGAAGGCGGAAAACTATTTTACCGATGATGTAATAAAACTTGCGTTAAAAAAGACAAAAAATTATGCAAATGACTTAATATACAATGAAATGAAAAAGTGGGAGAAAGAATTTAGAGGTTCATTTATTTCGTTTAAGGCAGGCAAAAAGCCAAAACATGAGGAAGAATATCCTATTAAATATGGGATTGAAGCCTTGGAAATTGAAAAATATCCATGTTGTAAGCGTGAAGCAAAAATTAAACCAATTTATAAATTGTGCGGAAGTTATTGTCCGTTTTGTGGGGTAAGGTATGAAGAATATTGATAAAAAACAGTTAAAAATTATTTCCATGGAATTCAGAACAATTGCTAACCGTTTGATTACGTGTCATCATCAAACGGGAATGGATTTGTTGAAAAAATTCATGGCATATATTGACGGAAATGAACTTATTTCGGAATACATAAAAGGATATGTAAACCCAGACGATTTCGAGCCAGTTGAAAGAGGAACCTGTTTTTCCTCAATGGGAGATACAAAGCAAGAAGAAATTTCTTATACATATCAGTATTTGAAATATGCTGTAGAGAATTATCATAGCTTTTATCACGATATGGCATGGTGTTATGCAAGAGAGGATAATGATGCTGTGAAGGAGTTTTGTAATCGGATAATTCTTCCATTTGTCAATTATATTGAAGGGTATCTTACCGAAATAGGAATTCAGATGGGATATGATGAGGATAAGAAATTTATGATTAATGTAAATGGTGGCGTGGCACAAGTAAATGTGGCAAATGATAACGCAACAGTTCATGCAACTCAAAGCAATGGCATTGGCGTTTCTCAATTAGAAAGCATTATCTCTGATATTATGAAATACATGCCTAATAATCTTACACAAGAAGAACAGGAACAAATAAGCGACAGTGTTGAAGTAATCCGCGCTGAGGTGCAAAGTGCAAGTCCTCGAAAGGGATTTATTAAAACAGCATTGAAAGGATTACAATCTATTAATGGGACTGCACAATTCGGAGCAGCTATTGCTACATTAGTTGAATTTGTAGGAACGATTATATAATATTAAGAGTCGAATTTTGCGTATCGTGAGTTGAGCGTCACCATTTTATGGTGACGCTCAACTTTATGTTATTTTGTTTTGATTGTCGGGGCCTCTCGTACTATATCGGACGTTTGCTGTGCCTGCCACGCTGCAAACTCTCTCTGCCCCTTCTCGCTCTCATAGAAAGTCAGAATGTCAGGTAAAATGCAACGGGCAATGGCCTCGATCTGATATTGTGGTATGGTGGTATTATTGATCAGTTTTTCCTTCGGTCCAAAGAATCCCTCCATCTAGTCTATCAGCGTCAAACTGGCGGTAGTGTTGTTGCTGTCAATCCGTTTTGACGATGTACTGCAAATAGTGCAGGAATGAAAGAACGTCTATGCCCTGACTTCTACCATCAACTATAAGGAAGGGACACTAACCATTACTTTTGATAACCTCAAAATTGCATTGCCTGATCAAAAGACAGATTCGGATTTGGATTGCTCGACTGCACCATACGGATACCGTCGGGCGGTTGCAGTCATCATGCAGCCGCCCTGTTTTTTTAGTGCTGTCGTGAAGCGCACTTCAGGGAAGGCCCATTGTGGCATTGTTGGCGTGTTGCGAAAATGGCCAGGAGCGGCAGCTGTCCCGGACAGATGCCCGGCCTGTATTTATTCTGGGGCTGCGGGGATGGAGAAGTTGCAGATACCGTGTTGAAGGCGTTGCGGCATAAGCCGTTGTGCGTCCGGCGTTGCCAGCAGGGGACCGGGCAGAGGCGGCGCGTTGGTTTGTAAAAGCGTGGCAGCTGCCTCCAGAGGCGCCTGGTATCCGGAGAGTCTTCAGGGCTGCGGGGCTGTTTGAAGGGGAGAGCCTGAGCGGCTCCAGTTCAGGGGACACAGACTTTGTCAGACCGATCTGTCCCATACGGACAGCAGGGCGGAGAAATGACGGAGGAGAGGGAGCCCCCTTTCCTCCCCTCCGTCAGGGGTGGCCAGAGTCCAGCCATGGTCTGTGGCGTGGTGCCGGCTGATCTGGCAACGGGCAAGTCCCGGGCGTCTCTTTTTGCCTGGCGTGTCTGCCAGGGAGGCGTCAGGCTGGAGTGGCGTCGTCCTGCGGGATTGCCTGGGAAAGCCGTCAGATGGCCTCTTCAAAGTTCTGGACAGTCCTCCAGAGCAGGTCTGTTCCCTGAATGAAGTCTTCGATTTTCATGGCTTCTTCGGCATTGTGCGAACCATGCTGATTGGCGACAAAAATCATGGCGACAGGCACGCCTGCGTTGCCCAGGACCGCCGCGTCATGACCGGCACCGCTGGGAATGGGCCGGCAGCGCAGGCCGTAGCGCCTGGCCATGGCTTCCATGCGCGCGTTCAGCGCACTGCTGACCTCAGCGGGTTCGCAGGGAATGCGCCGGTCAAATTCAAACTGGACGCCGCGCTGTTGAGCAATGGCGTCCGCTTCCGTACGCAGCAGTGCATAAAAGCGATCCAGCGTGTCCTGTTTCAGGCTCCGTATGTCGACGGAAAAGCTGACCAGTCCGGGGATGGCCGCAATGGAAGCGTTGGGGGCGGTGTTGACAACGCCGATGGTAAAGACGAGGTCTTCACCCTTGTCGAGCCAGGCCTGCCAGTGCGCTTCCATAGTGTGCGCCAGCTCTGCGAACGCCATGACGGCGTCGTGCCGCCAGGCCTTTTCCACCGCGCCGGAATGGGCCGTCTGGCCCAGGCATTTGATGCTCTTGTGGCGGAAATTGCCGCGGATGCCTGTCACAATGCCCACACGGGTGTCGGAGCCGTCCAGCATGGGCCCCTGTTCGATGTGCAGTTCGATAAATGCCGCGATGCGGCTCAGATCGACCAGCGGCCTGCCTTTGGTGAGCGGCTCTGGATCAACGCCCTGCGAGCGGATGGCTTCGCCCAGCGTGACAGTCAGAAAGCGGTGCTTGAGGGCCAGGTCCGCCGGGGTAAGCTGGCCCATGAGTCCCAATGAGCCTGCATAGGCCTTGCCGAAGTAGGAACTTTCTTCGTTGCGGATGATCAGCACCACATAGTCGCGGCGTGGCACAAAGTTGATCTGCCGCATCCACCAGGCCACTGTCAGGGCGGCCACCACGCCGGCCATACCGTCATAGTTGCCGGCCTGGTACACGCTGTCCGAATGCGAGCCGCTGACCAGGGCGGGCAGAGTCGGATCGCTTCCGGCAAGGCGCATCCATACATTGCCAGCCGGATCCCTGGAAATCGTCATATCCAGCTGACGAGCGATGTCCATCAGATATTTCTGCACCTGCGTCTCCAGATCAGAGTAGCCCTGCCGGCTTACACCGATGGTGTCGGCGCTCATCTGACGGATGTGTTCAAAAACGTCAGCCGCAAACTGATTGGCCTTATCCTGCAGGCTGTCTGCCTGTGCCATGCCGTAGCCCCCTTTGTGCACCAGTCATAGGTGTTGGTGGTGTTGTTTGTTGTTCAAACGATGCCGTTTTTCAGTGCGTCCACAAGGACCTTGGCTGTAAAGCGAGGCAGGGCTGCCTTATGGCTCTCTCAGCTAACAGGTCTGAGAGAGCCATAAGGGGTGGATCCTGCCCGTGGAGAACGGTTAAAGCAGAGTCCGTTGCTGTGCGTCAGGCCTTATATGAACTGCGTGGCGGGCTGAGGACGCTTTTGCAGGATATAGACGATGGCGAACAGGGCAAGGCCGCCGAAGTCGAGCCAGTCGCCGGGCAGGAACAGCAGGATAGCGCCGGCAAAAAGCATGAGGCGTTCAATCAGGGTTGTGCGGCGGAACAGGTAGTTTTCCCATGCCGCGGCAAAGGCTATCAGGCCAAGCAGAACCGTAATGTAGGTAATGACGATGTCATCGAGCGTGGACTGCAGGAGCAGACCCGGCCTGTAGTAGAACAGGAAGGGCAGAATATACAGTGCCTTGGCGTATTTTACGCCTGTACACATGGTTTTCATGGGGTCGGCATTGGCAATGCCTGCGCCGACGATGGAGGCAAGCCCCACAGGCGGCGTGATTTCAGAGTCGATACTGAACCACATCATGATGAAGTGCGCGACCAGCAGCGGGAAGCCCATATCGGCCAGAGCCGGGCCTACGGCAATGGCGGTGACGATATACGCGGGGCCGCTGGCCAGACCCATGCCCAGAATCAGGGAGATGAGGCCCACCAGAATGATGGCAATGAAGAAGCTGCCGTTGGCCAGGTTGGTGAACAGCCACGAGAGCTTGAGGCCCACGCCCGTCAGGCCGACCAGTGAAAGGATGATGCCGATACAGCCCACAAGGCTGCCGATGCCCAGTGAATAGCGGCCGCCAAGCACCATGGCGTCGTAGATCATCTTCAGGTCAAACTTGCGGGTTTTGATGCTGTGAATGACGATCAGCGTGATGATCCCGGCCAGAGCGGACAGGCCGGGCGAGTAGCCACAGGCCATAATGGCGATGATCACCATGATGGCGACAAAGAAGTGCCAGCCTTCCCGGCAGACTTTGCTTGCCGGCGGGAGGTTCATGTCGCCCATATGGCCGATGTTCTGTTTTTTGGCTTCAAAGTGGATGAAGGCCATCAGAGTGATGTAGTACAGGATGATCGGTCCGGTGGCGACCATCACGATCGTCATGTAGGGGATCTGCGTGAATTCGGCCATCAGGAAGGCCACCGCACCCATGATGGGCGGCATGAGCTGGCCGCCGGTCGAGGCTGCGGCTTCAATGGCGCCAGCCACATGAGGCCGGTAGCCGACTTTTTTCATCATGGGGATGGTCAGAACGCCCGTTGACGAAACGTTGGCCACGGCGCTGCCTGAGATGGAGCCCAGCAGCGCGCTGCCGATGACCGCGGCCTTGGCCGGGCCGCCCACGGTGTTGCGCGTCAGGGCAAACGCAAGACGGATGAAGAAGTCGCCTGCCCCTGTCTGCTCCAGAAAGGCCCCCATGAGCACAAACGGTGCGACATACATGATCATCATTTTGGCCGACATGCCGTAATAGCCTTCCATCCCCGCGTAGACCTGGGTGATGACGGCCTCGATGTCAAAGCCGCTGTGCCCGAAGTGGCCCGGGATGATGAACCCGAAGAGCGCGTAAAGCACGAGGACGAGCGACACCAGTGTCAGCGACCAGCCGATGACGCGCCGGCCGACTTCAAGGCCGAGCACAAGCATCATGCAGCCCATCCAGATATCAACATCATTCAGCATGCCCAGGCGCATGAAGCGATCCTGATAATCCCAGATGGCATACACGGATCCGACAATGCTGCCGATGATGAGAATCCAGTCAATAAGTGAGATATGATTCAGCCTGGGCTTTTTTTCGAACGGATAGATGGTCAGCGTCAGGCAGAAGACAGCCATGATATAAAGGCCGTACTTCCACATGACATCGGCATTCATGTAGACGGTCCAATAAATGATAAGCGCCGAAAGGACAGCAAGAAAGAAATTGACGATACGTTCCGGGATGCCTGAAAACTTACGCTCTTTTTCCTGAGCTTCTTCTTCCAGCAAGTGCTGATGCTCTTCGCGGGGGGGGCAGATTCACTCATAGTAATCCTCGACAGACGTTTCCGTTATCTGATGGGATAGGCCATACCGCCAGGCTCTGCACCTGACGGCATGCTGTGGAGGTGGTTAGTCCTTAATCAGTCCGATCTCGCGGAAATAACGCTCTGCACCGGGATGGAGCGGAATGGGCAGATGGCTGACAGCCAGATTGGGGCTCATGCTCTTCAAAGATGCCAGGACGTTGCCCAGATAGGTAATACCTTCTTCGCTGTAGACGGCCTTAACAATCTGGTAGACCAGTTCTTCGGGCAGGTCTTCACGACAGGCAAACATGGCACCCGTGCCGACGGTTTCAATGGGATGATCAATGCCGTTGTAAGCCCCCTTTTCGAGGGTGACGGGCAGGTACTGGGGATACTTGATCATCAGTTCCGCCCGTGTGCCGGGGGCAAACTCAAGGATATGCACGGGATCGATGAGAGACAGTTCGCTGATCTGAGGCGAGGGGACGGAAGACAGTTCCACAGCCATGTCCACCTGACCGGTCTTGATGGCTTCCATGGCTTCGCGGGCGGGCAGGAAAAGGATCTTGCCCAGGTCGTCCTTGGTCATGCCGTTTGCTTCCATCCAGTTGAACAAATCAAGGTGCATCGTGCCGCCAGGCGCACCGACGCTGACAACTTTGTCTTTCAGATCCTTGAACGTCCTGATGCCGGAAGACTTAAGCACATAGGGCTGGGCAGTCTGCATGTACAAAATGCCCATCATGCGCATTTTGTTGTATTTTCTGGGGTATGGAGCTTTGCCTTCCCAGGCCAGCGGGGGATCCTGCGTGTTGAGCATGGCAAAGTCGGCCTTGCCCTGCTCAAGCCGGTTGATGCTCTCCACAACGCCGGCAGCCGTGATGGCCGTCACCTGAACATTGGGGACAGATTTGGAAATATAATCAGCAATGCCGCTGCCTACAGCGAAGAAGCCGCCACCAATCGAGCCGGTTGAGAAGGTCAGCTTGAGGGGCTCAGCCTGCGCTGCGCCGCACATTGTGATCAGGGCCACCAGGGCGGCTGCCAATGTCCGTTTCCACATATCATCCTCCTTTGTACACACGGTTGAGGTGACAGAAAAATCATTTAAAATGCCCTTTAAATAAGATTTAAAATATGATTAATAATTCTATTTTATGTGATATTATTAATAATATAAACAATAGTAAAGCAGTTTTTTATAAAGCGTCGCCAAAGGCGGCCTTTATATAAGTATATTTAATAACATAAATATATTACAAGGTTATCTTGCCAGGGATAAAATGGCTCTCCGGCCTTTCGGTGAGGATCCCATTCTGACAGACGACCGTGCCATTGCGTAAAATTGTGGTTGGCGATCCCATGCACTGACGGCCTGCAAAGAGGCTGTAATCGACGTGCAGGTAGGGGTTTTGTGCGGGAATCATCCAGGTCTGGCCGGGATCGACCAGTACAATATCGGCGTCGGAACCGGGGGCTATGGTGCCCTTCTGGGGATACAGGCCAAAAATTTTGGCCGGATTTTCGCACAGCAGACGGACAACGTCGGTCGGCCCGATGCGGCATGTGTTGACACCTTCATCCCAGACAACGCCAAACAGGGTTTCGACGCCGGGTGTGCCGTGGGGAGCCCGGAATGTGTCTTCAAACAGCGGTTCGTTGGCGGCGGTGGCATGCCCGGCGGCGTCGGAGGCGATGACGTCGATCTGCCGGCGTGCCAGAGCCGTCCAGAGCGCCTGACGATCCCTGTCTTTGCGCAGCGGGGGCGACATCTTGGCAAGGTTGCCGAAACGCTCCAGCGCTTCGTCAGTCAGCGTCAGATAGTGCGGGCAGGTTTCCGTGTACAGGGTTGGCAGCACGTTCCAGGAGCGGAACAGATTCACAACATCCAGGGATGCCGAGCAGGTCAGATGGGGCAGGTACAGCTTGCAGCCCGTGGAGGCGGCCAGGGCAAGAACGCGGAACACCGCTTCCGCTTCGGACAGGGGCGGATGGGTTGCGGGATAGTCGCGGGGGTGTGTTTTTCCTTCCGCCTGGGCTTTTTCTTCGAGGTAGTCCAGCAGTGCGCCGTTTTCGGCATGGAAGGCCAGAAGGCCGCGCAACCCTGCAACGATGCGCATCAGGTGCAGTATTTCTTCATCTGAGAGCATCATTTCCCGTTTGCGGTAGGACGTGAACGCCTTGAAGGAGATAATGCCCAGCTTGAAAAGGGCGGGGATGGCCTCGTCAATTTCATCCATCACGTTGTGCGTGATGGTGCAGTGGACGGAAAAGTCGACATAGGAAGAGGCTTCGCCTTCTTCGATGAAATTTCTGATGGCCTGGACGAGACCGCCTTTTTGCCCCCAGGCCTTTACGGAGCCGATGTAGGGGATGATGGTGGTGACGCCCGAAGCCAGGGCTGCCTGGGAGAGCGTTCCGATACGGTCGGCATAGACAGGGTGGTTGTGGGCGTCAATGAGCCCGGGCAGGACATAACGCCCTGTCGCGTCGATCACGGTATCAGCCGCCGGGGCACTGCCGCGGGGACAGAGGCTCTGCACCTTGCCGTCGACAATAAAAACGTCAGCAGGTTCCAGTGAGGTCGGGCTGACAAGAATCCCGTTTGCAATAAGTACCGTTCGCATGGCTTCTCCAAGACTCCTGTTTTTATGTATGCGGCTCCTTTGGCGACATTCCATGGCGTCTGATGCCGGCTTCAGACGCCCAGGGGGCCGGCAACGTCCTGTGCGATGCGTTGGAGATGGGCGGCGATGGCCGACGCACTCAGCTGGCTGATGCGTTCGGAGGGGCCGGAAACGCTGATGGCCCATGCAGGGCTTTGTGCAGACACGACCGGCACGGCAACACAGGAAAGCGATGTGTTGATTTCCCCGTCATCTATGGCAAATCCGCGCTGCCTGCTGAGCAGGATGTTTTCTTTCAGAACATTGCCGTCAATAAGTGTTTTTTCTGTAAATGGTGTGCGTTTGATGGTGTTAATATAGTCATCAATCTGTTTATCAGAGAGTGTAGAAAGCAGTGCTTTGCCCATTCCAGTGCAATAGGCCGGAAGAATATGATTCAGATTGATGTGAGTGAATACATTTTTCGGATATTCTCTTTTGAGTACAATAAGTTGATTTTCAAAAAATGTTCCAATTCCTGCTGTAAGATTGAATTCCTCAACAAGCTTTCGTAAATATAAAGACAGATCGTCAAGAATATCGATATGTCCGCTGACCATAAAACCGAGCTGTACCACCTTGAGGGTCGGGGCAAACAGGCTGGTCAGCTCGTTTTTTCGCACGTAGCCGAAGGCGATGAGGCTGTTGAGGAAGCGGTGCACGGAACTTTTCTGCAGGTTGAGGCTGCTGCTGATCACGCTGGACTTGCTGGGGCCGTGCTTGCACAGGAATTCCAGGACTTCAAAAACCTTCTGTGCGGATGTCATCATGGCTGGACCTCGCAGAACCGCGTCGTATTGTTGAGAGATGCACTGCCTTGCAGATGTCTTGCAGCAGCTGCCTGCCTTGTGCCCTGGACAGGTGCGGCCTGTGATCAGGGCAAGCAGGAGGCAGCGGTGGGTGAGGCGCAGGGAACAGGCCTTCCCGTCCGCTGCCCCCGGGAAGAGGGTCAGGCGTTCAGGGCCCGTCCGGCATTGAAGGCCGTTACATTGAGTTCCCGCACCTTTTGCGGCAGCTTGTCGACAATGGCCGAACGCCAGATGTCCTCATCACCGCCAACCAGCTGCGAAAGCCTGCCCATGATGATGCTGTTGAACACCTTGGCGTTGCCGAGTTCTACAGCCATGGGGGTTGCCGGGATGACGTGCAGTTCCTTGCACTGCGTTTTCATGATGTCCTGGATGGTGGCGATGGCAGGATATTCGGCCTGCCCGGTGCTCACGGCAACCGGATCAATGCGCCAGTCGTTGGCCAGCACGACGGTATCCGGTTTCGTGTAGGCCATGCGGCGCAACCCTTCGAGCCATTCAAAGCTGATGTAGAAGTCGGCCGTCCCCTGATCGATCATGGGTGCGCAGACGTTTTCTCCCCAGATAATATGGCTGATGACTGAGCCGCCACGAATGGCAAGGCCGAGGATGTCAGACTTTTTGGCGTCATAGCCCAGGCGCAGGCCCACTTCGGCAAGAATGTCACTGGCAAGGATTGTGCCCTGGCCGCCAACACCGGTGATAAGAAAGCGGATTGTCTTCATTGCCGAATACTCCTTATGCGGTTTCCGGGCGGGAAATGGCCTGTACAGGACAGATCTGCGAACAGACGCCGCAGCCGATGCATGTTACCGATTCAATGCGGGCCTTCCGCTTCTTTGTCTTGGGATGGACCGTGTCAGACAGAACAACCGAAGGGCAGCCGCTTTGAATGCACTTGCCGCAGGCGATGCACTTGTCTGCATCAACTGCAAGAGCCGGCTTGGGACTGCGCGAAACAAACACGCAGTCGCCGCGGGTGATCAGGACGGACACGCCGTCATAGGCCGTGCATTCCTCAAGTCCCCTGCGGACTTCGGCAACGTCAAACGCGTTGACGGTAAGGACTTTTTTCACGCCGCACGCGGTGCACAGCCCCGCGATGTCAACAGGTTCGATGGGGCCGTTGGACAGGGTCTTGTCAATGCCCGGGTTGTCCTGATGGCCGGTCATGGCTGTTGTGCGGTTGTCCATAATGATGACTGTCCCCTTGCCCTTGTTGTGCACCATGTTCAGCAGTGGCGCCACGCCGGCGTGGAAGAAGGTGCCGTCACCAATGGTGCATACGGCTGGTTCGGGAAGGTCCGAAAGCCCCATGCCGTGCAGCACGCCCACACTGGCACCCATGGCGCCCATGGTGTGCTGGGCGTTGAACGGAGGAAGCGTGCCGAGGTTGTAGCAGCCGATGTCGCCCGCCACAGGGAGTTTCATCTGCGAAAGATTGTAGAACGTTGCGCGGTGCGGGCAGCCGGAGCAGAGCAGCGGGCTGCGCAGCGGCAGATCCTGGACGGCGTCCTGCGGGATCACGGGCGCCGGAGCGTTCAGGATACCGGCCTTGCGGCAGTGTTCGGCAATGTCTTCAGGCAGCAGTTCGCCGCAGATGGGGAAGATGGACTTGCCCTGAGCGTCGATGCCCATGGCTCGCACCTGTTCTTCAATGAACGGATCAAGCTCTTCCACGACAATGACGTTTTCAACGCCGTCGGCGAATTTACGGATGAGCTTCTTGGGCAGCGGGTAGCACATGCCCAGCTTGAGGATGGAGGCGTTCGGAAAAACCTGCCGGACGTACTCATACATGATGCCGTCGGCAATGAAGCCGTATTTCCGATCTCCCCAGGTAATGGCGTTGCCGGGCCATTCGTCGCTGAAGGCCTCCAAATCGACAAGGCGGCGCTCCAGAACGTGATGACGTTCACGGGCCCAGGTGCACATGCAGTTGTACTTCTGCATGTTCCGGGTAAAGGGGCCTACCTGCTTGCCTGCATATCCGGCCGCTTCGCCCAGTTCCACGACGGACTTGGAGTGCGAGGTGCGCATGGTGGTGCGGATGATCACCGGCGTGTCGAACTGCTCGCTGATGCGCACGGCTTCTTTCATGAAATCCTTGCATTCCTGGCTGTTGCATGGCTCAAGCATGGGGAACTTGCCGAGTTTGGCGTAGTGACGGTTGTCCTGTTCGTTTTGTGAGCTGAACAGCCCGGGGTCATCCGCAGTGATGACAACCAGCGCGGCTTCTGCGCCTGTATAGGCGGTGTAGAACAGAGAATCGGAGAGGACGTTCATGCCCACCTGCTTGGTGGTCACCATCGCGCGTCGTCCGGAGTAGGCGGCGCCGGCGGCAGCATCCATGGCCACTTTTTCGTTGACGGACCATTCCGAATAGATTTCCTTATACTGCGCCACAGTCTCAAGGATTTCGGAGCTGGGGGTGCCGGGATAGCCGCAAGCGATTTCAATACCGGCTTCGAGAGCGCCGCGCGCCAAGGCTTCATTGCCTGACAAGAGTTCTTTCATGAGTCCTTTCTCCAATGGTTACGAAGATGACCGAGAAGAAGACGTGGTGACAGTACGGGTCTGGATGACGATGTCCACAATGCGGACTCCCTGGGTTTCCGGCAGTACCATGACGGGGTTGAGGTCAAGGGAAACCAGGCGGTCGCCCAGGGCGTGCGCCAGCTGGCCTGTGCGGACAAGGAGCCTGGCCAGGGCCGGGATGTCAGCAGGCTTGCTGCCGCGGAAACCCTTGAGGAGCCTTGCTGCACGGAGTTTTTCGATCATGGCCAGGGCGCGCGTTTCCGACAGCGGGGCCAGTTCCAGAGAGGCGTCGCGCATGAGTTCAACGAAGATGCCGCCCAGGCCGACCACCACCGCCGAACCGAACTGGCCGTCGCGGTTGACGCCCACAATGGTTTCGACAGCTTCGCCGGAAACCATCTTCTGGACGAGGAACCCCTCCAGCCTTGCCGTGGGATGATGCGTGATCACGGCCTGCTGCAGGGCCTGCCAGGCGCGGTTCAGCGCCAGTTCATCGGTGATGCGCAGCTTGACAAGCCCGGATTCAGTCTTGTGCGGGATGTCCCTGGAAATAACCTTCAGCACGACTGGGTAGCCGATGGCACGGGCGGCAGAGGCAGCCTGTTCCAGGGTATTGACCAGCCGTTCGTCCATGTCGGTGATGCCGAAGTGGGCCAGCAGCCGCGTGGCGGTGCCGTAGGGCAGGATGCCGTCACACTGATCGATTTCGGCCAGCAGCGAACCGGGGACGGGAAGTGCGGGCGCTTCAGGTTCGGGCGTTACGCGGCTCCAGTCGATCCAGGACGCAACGGCCCCAAGGCTTTCGTCGCTGCCCTGCAGAACAGGGATGCCGCCCTCGTCAAGAATGTGCTGGATGGAAGTGTCGATCCCGCCGGAAATGTTCGACATCAGCACAACCGGTTTTCCAGATCTTCTGCGGGCTGCTACGGCCGCGCGGGCCACATCGGAAAACTGGGCGATCTGATCGTCCGCCATGTTGCCCGGAACATCCTGAGAAACCACAAGCACATCGACCTCCGGCTCGTTGGCCAGGATGCTTACGCTGGCCGGGTACGATTCCTTCAGATCCCCGCTGCCCCAGGCGTCCAGAGGGTTGGCGATGGGCGTGTAAGGCGGCAGGACCTCGCGCAGCGCCTGCCTGCCCTGCTCGGACAGCGGCGGAAATTCCAGGCCGTGATCCGCCACGATGTCAGCCAGCATGCCCATTTCCCCGCCGGAGACAGTACTCATGCCGATGCGCCTGGAGGCGGGAGGATATGCATGGAATTTGGAGAACAGAATGGCTGTCTCCATCAACTGATCAAGGGTGTTCACGCGCACCACGTTCCAGCGCCTGAAAAAGGCGTCCAGAATGCGATCGCTGCCGGCAATGGCGCCGGTATGTGTTGCGGCAACACGGCAGGCCAGTTCGGAACGGCCGACCTTCAGGGCAATAACGGGCTTTCTGGCTGCCTGGGCTCTGCAGCAGGCTGCGGCCATCCCTTCGGGATCCCGGATGGTTTCGATGAACAGGGCGATGACGTCAGTCTGTGGGTCATCAACAAGATAGTCCAGATAGTCCACCAGACCGAGTGACGCCTCGTTGCCTGAGGAGATAAGGCGGGAAAAACCCACTTCACGGGCGGCGTTGCCCAAAGCCAGGAGCACGGCACCGCTTTGAGCAATGACGCCGATGTTGCCTTTACGGAAGGTTCGGGGCAGGGGGGCGCTGTACATGCCGATCCCCTCGGCAATGTTCGCGTAGCCTACGCAGTTGGGGCCGCAAAACAGTAACCCCGTCTCCTCACAGAAAGCCTTGAGCTCCTGCTGCTTGGCTTTCCCCTCTTCCCCCATTTCGGCAAAACCGCTGGCAAAAGCCCAGGTTCCTTTGATGCCCCGGGCGTGTGCAGCCTTGAGCTGGGGGAGGATGGCATTACCTCCCAGAAGAAGAGCGGCGCAGTCGACAGGACCCGGAATCGCCTCAAGCGAGGGATAGCACGGGTATCCCATAATCTGTTGATACTTTGGATTAACAGGATAAATAGTTCCTTTAAATCCAAGATGTTGAAGATTTTTAATGACGAGAGAGCCAGCGCCGTCCCTGGGAGATGCGCCAACAATGGCGATGGAGTTCGGCGAAAAGAGGGGTGAGAGATTCCAAGGGGATTTTTTCACGGTAACCTCTTTTTCTGTATTTCACAATGTGAAATAAAATCTATAAAATGAACTTATAAGCCTCCTATTAGAATGTCAAGTAATAAAGTTTAAAAAAATATTTTTGATAATATCAATAAACATACTTGACATGAATTTTTTAATATGGTCATATGAGGCCACTCCAACGGTATGGGGAAAAATTACGGTCAAGGGATCTGTCGTTGTCAGGCTGATTCCGGAAACGATAAACAGGGTTGCAAAACATTAAGAAGGAGCCTGGTATGCCTCCCAAACTGCCTGATTTTGCCGCTATTTCCGATCGTCTTCGCAAAGCTCTGCGTCTGGAACACCGGATTACCGTGATCGGTCTCTCCGACACGCCGCCCGCAAACCTGCCCCGTTATGATGGTGAGCCCCTTAAGGCGTGCCAGATGCTGGATACCGTCCGTTTTGAAGGGAAATCGTTCTATACGCTTCAGGCGGACCACTATGAATGCAAAAATGCGATCCGCTGGCTGGGCTTTGACGAAAGTTATGAAGGCCACTTCAGCGGCGAATGGGCCACGGGCGACTATCCTGACAACGGCCGCGCCCTGTTCAGGGCCCCTGCCTTCTCACGCAGGATGTATGAAGAATCGCCCAAGGTGCGTGTAGGCACCGTCAAGTGCGCCTATTACATGCCCTTGGAAAAGGCCAACGAAGCTCCGGCCCGTGGTGACGAAGTGGCCATTTTCGTGCTCAATCCCCGTCAGGCGATGTACCTGGCCCGCGGCACACTGTATTCCTGTGGTGGCATCAGCTACGGCATGACCGGCCCCGGCACCTGCCAGAGCATTATTGCCAGTCCCTTCAGCACCCGCAAGGCTGCGTATACCCTGGGCTGCTTCGGCGCCCGCCAGTTCATGAAGATCACCGGCTATGAAATGTGGTTTGGCGTGCCGATCGAACAGCTGGCGCTGCTGGCTGACGACATCGACCTGCTGCTTGAACGCCGTCCCGACCTGAAAGCGCAGATGGATGAACCGTTTGATCAGGTCCATGTGGTGACGCCTTATGAACTGGCTGTCCAGAAGTCCAAGGGCAAGCTGATTACCAAGAACAAGTGATTTGCTGATACGTTGAAGCTGCAGGATACGACATTGTGAAATTGCTCAGGGCCGTTCGCCGCTATTCTCCCAGCGGTGAACGGCCCTGAACTGCACTGCCAGAAGCAGGGGAAATCTGACGACGTGTTATCTCAACGTCTGGTGCGCGATTGTTGAGCGCATCCGCGGGGGCCTGTGCCATGGAGTGTGCACAGGCCTCTGTTTTTGGGTGCAGTCTGTACGCGTGCTGACAGAGGTGTAAGAGCAGAGGCCGCGGCAAGGCATGGGGCAAACGGGTCCGTGTGTGATCGGTCAACAAGGGGCGGGTGCCTGCCTGTACTGCCACTGGAGAGTTTTCAGGCGGCGCGCAGGCTTCCGTCTTGATGGGGGGTGAGGCTCCGGCGCTGCGTGCAGCCTGTTCCTGCGGGCAGGCAAGACAGTGTTTTTTGCGGTGGCTGAAGACAACCCTGAACGGTGAGGGAAAGAACGTCTGGCTGCTTCAACAACGCCGGATGGAAGAGCGTAAAAAAGCCTGTATGATGCGACATACAGGCTCGTTGCAGGTACGAAGGGAAATTACTGGAGTGGGGACTGCGGGACAAGCGCCGGAGAAGCTCAGATCGTCCGTGCCATGGCCCGGGAAATGGAGTTGTTCATATGGACGCGCATGGCTTTCTGCGCCATGTCCGGATTTCGTTTTTCAAGCGCCTTCAGGATATTGGGCGTTCCGTCCATGTCCGTCATGAAATCCTTGTTCCACAGTTCCAGGTAATACCACAGGCGCATTGTCGTCTGATGCAGATCCTTGACGACGCGGCTGAGTTCCTTGTTCCCCACAATCTTGTAGAGCATGTTATGGAATTCCGCGTCCAGTGCAGCAGCGGCGTCCCCCTTGCTGTCCGTGCAGGTGTGGATTTTGCTGACCAGCGTAGTGAGTTCTGCCAGCTGTTCATCCGTGACACGTTCAGCCGCCAGGCGTGCCACGACACACTCGAGCTCCAGTCGCAGCTCAAGGACATCCCTCATCTGTTTGACGTCAAGGCGTGTGACGACTGTTCCCATGCGGGGGATCGTTTCGATCAAATTTTCCTGCTGAAGGCGAACCATGATCTCCCGCATAGGCAGCCGGCCAATGCCGTACTCCTCCATGATTTGCTTTTCTTTAAGCACTTCACCGGGCTTGAGCTTGGCGGTGATGATGTCGTGCTTGAACGCTTCGTAAAACTCCTCTCGGTTCACGATATCTCCTTATGTGGCGCAGATTCTGGCGATACTTGCAAGGGCTTTTCCCTAAAGACAACGTGGTCACAGTTCCACAGAGGGCGCACGGAGGAATCCGCAGAGGTCTCTCTTAGGAGGCGTTCTGACCGATGATAATGGAACCATGCTTGGCATGTTCATGCCATAATGATGACGCTTCATGGGGCCTGGTGACGGCTTTGGCAGACACTATTGCACAGGCCATGCCGAGCGCATCTGACGGGTGTGCAACTAACATGCTCTATCAAATGGATTTTATGAAACTTCATTATAACACAGCAAAAATTCTAACAAATTTAGAATGACATCGTCAAGTTGATTTTATGTGGCACGGTGAATGGATTGCACAAATTCAGCCCGGTCATGCAACGCTGCAGCAGATGCAGGACAGCTTGTGCTGCGTCTGCGGACATGGAACAGCCCGGGACGGCCACAGGCTCTTTGGAGAGTCTTTGCGCAGCAAAACAACAGTTTGATACCCCCCATCATATCTCCTGCCCTGGCAGCTGTAGAGAGAAGCGGAACGGCGACCCAAAAGCCTGCAAACAGCGAGGCAGCCCTGACAGAAACGTCTTATTTATTCACAACCTCGTGCACTTAGAGCCTTTTCTCGGGAAAACCGCGGTCTTCCCACGCACTTTTGGCCGGACAGCGCTGTGCTGCCGCCTCGCATTTTGCCTTTTTTAATGGCAAAACGCTCTAGTTGCCCTGCCCGCAGGTGCACTGCTCAAGATTACGGCAGGCTTCCGAAAAGAGCTGCCTCAGGCCTGGAACGGGTCGTCTCCTTGATGCCGCACACGCCAAGGCACAGAGTGTGCAGGAGGTTCCTGCCGGAGGCGCTGAAGCCGGCATGCTGAAAGCAGCCTGGCTTGCAGGGGAAAAGCAGAGTTCCCAAAGCGTCTGCCAATGCACAGTGCAAGTCATCCCTTTTGGCCCCAAACGCGTTTCCGCTGCAGCAGAGTTCGCCGTACCCGCATTGTGATTCCTGCCGGGCACCTGCTGGCCGCGGGACTGGGAAGATTGGCAAGGCAGCCAGACCTGGCAAAGGAGTCTTCCTGCCGGGCCAGCGATCAGTACAGACCTGCCCGCAGCAAAAAAGGCTTATGGGATATCCCATAAGCCTTTGAATATTCTGGAGCCTTTGAGCAGAATTGAACTGCTGACCTCATCCTTACCAAGGATGCGCTCTACCTACTGAGCTACAAAGGCCTGACTGTCGCAGCAAGCTGCAACGGAGCCTGTATACCGGAACGGTTGGGCCCCGTCAAGAGGCTACATATCACTTTTTTCAGTCCCGGTTATTTTTTCTGCAGAGCAGACACCACGCTGGCTGGCACGGACAAAATCCACGAACTCGACAACTTCCTTGACGTTGCCATGTTCAGCCATGATCTTGTTTAAAGCGTCTTCGCGCAGCAGACCCGACCACCACAGGGTTCTGAAGGCGGATTTCAGAGCTGCAACTGCTTCGCGTGAAGCTCCGGCGCGGCGCAGGCCGACGATATTGGGCCCGTGTACAGTCCCCCGGCTGCCGGAAACGAGCATCCAGGGCGGTACGTCCTGGGGCACGCCGGTCACGCCGCCTACAAAGGCATGGACGCCGATACGCACAAACTGGTGTACGGCCGAAAGACCGCCGATGATGGCGTAGTCTCCGACGGTCACATGGCCGGCCAGGGTGGCGTTGTTGGACATGACAATGCCATTGCCGAG
>CALUZP010000151.1 GCA_944325325.1 uncultured Desulfovibrionaceae bacterium | reverse complement strand
CTCCGGCTGCGCACTCTGCCCGGCTGCCGCAGTGTGCTCGATGAGCGTTTTCTGCAGAACACCCCGACGCACGCCAGCCACAGCCCTCTGTGACAGCGCACGGGTGCCCGCGCCGGGGACAGCGCATGCCTGAGCAGCCCGTGAAAGTCAGACGGCGCACGGAAGCCTGCGCCGGAGGCCAGCCCGGCGCACACCAGCCGCGGCACCGGCGGCATCGCATCCCACAGCCCGGGGCGATTGCCGGACAGCCACGACGGCCGCGGCACCGGCGGCTGCAACAAACCTGCAACCCGCACGGACAGCCGATGCACACCCCCGGCAGTCCGTACGCCCGAAGGCCGCGGCGTCTTTTGAAAATGAAATTGCCCTGAAAAAAAGGATGGCATTGCCGGAAGATTGGTGATAATACCCCTTGCTCACGGAGGATTAACATGAACGCCATCGAACAAATCAATGCGTTTCTGGACGAAAATCCGGTATTTTACCTTGCGACGGTCAGTGGCGACAAGCCCCGCTGCCGCCCGCTGGGACTGCACATCTTCAACGACGGCACGCTGTATTTCGGCGTAGGCTCCTTCAAGGACGTCTACAAGCAGATGGTGGCCAACCCCCATGTGGAAATCACCACCACAAACAAGGAAGGCATCTGGCTGCGCTACTCCGGCAAAGCCGTTTTTGAGGATTCCTATGACCTTGCCGAGGCCGTCATTGCCGCCTCACCCATGCTGGCTTCCATCTATAACGAACAGACCGGACGCAAACTCGCCATGTTCCACCTCGAGGACGCCGTGGCAGAACTGCGCACGCCGGTGGGCCTCAAGGAAAGGCTCAGCCTGTAGCGCCGGCGCATCGGTGCATGACAGACCGGCCCGCGCCTGCCCCAGTCCGTGCCGGCATCAGCGTGCGCCTGCCCCAGTCCGTGACTGCCCCAGTCCGTGACTGTTCCGGTCTGTGACGGTTCCGGTCTTTGACTGCCCCAGTCCGTGACTGCCCGGCCCGGAGCTGCATCAGTCCGTGCCCGCACCATGACGGCGCTGCCCTCGCAACCCGGGGGAAAGGCCGCCCGGCCCCGAAGCAATCAGCAACGGCGGATCCGACCGCGCTGCTGCGGCCTGATCCTTCAATACCATGCCATCATTTTAAACCACGAGGAGTCACACAATGAAATCGTACAAGTGCACCGTCTGTGGCGATACCTTTACCGTGAAAGAAGGCGAAACCCCCGTCTGCCCCCGCTGCGGCGCTACCGGCGACAGCCTGGTCGAAGTGGCCGAACATCCCGATTCCGCGCCCTATGCCTATGCCGGCACGCAGACCGAAAAGAACCTCCAGGCCGCCTTTGCCGGTGAATCCCAGGCCCGCAACAAGTACACCTATTTCGCCTCGGTAGCCAAGAAGGAAGGCTACGAACAGATCGCCGCCCTGTTCCTCAAGACCGCCGACAACGAAAAAGAACACGCCAAGATGTGGTTCAAGGAACTGTCCGGCATCGGCAGCACCGTGGATAACCTGCTCGCCGCCGCCGATGGCGAAAACTACGAATGGACCGACATGTACGCCGGCTTCGCCAAAACCGCCGACGAAGAAGGCTTCCCGGAACTGGCCAGGAAATTCCGCCTCGTGGCCGCCATCGAAAAGCACCACGAAGAACGCTACCGCGCCCTGCTCAAGAACGTGGAAACGGCCGCCGTCTTCGCCCGCAGCGAAGTCAAGGTCTGGGAATGCCGCAACTGCGGACACATCGTCGTGGGCACCAAGGCCCCCGAAGTCTGCCCCACCTGCAACCATCCCCAGAGCTTCTTTGAAATCCACGCTGAAAACTACTAAGCCGCTCTGTGGCTGACCTCCTGCGGGGGGAAGAAGGAAACCCTTTTGAAAAAGGGTTCTCCTCCTTCCCCCCGCTCCCCCCATCCGCCTTCCCAAAACCTTTCATACGCCCAAAACACCGCACTCGCCCTCCGGCAACACGCCACACCTCCCCCACACGCCTCCCCCCTGGCACAAAACAGCCCGTACACCAAACCCGCACCTGCTCCCCACCGCCTCAGAACGCATCCCCGTCAGCACCCCCCGCATGCCTCTGCCCTGCCCCCGTCACACAGACACAGAAAAGGCAGAAGAACAGACAAACAAACGGATAAACGAGCAGACGACAGACGACAGACGAACAGACCGGGGCGCTGCCCCGTACCCCGCCGGGGGAGCAAACCTCCCCCGGGCCCCCGAATCAGGGGATGCCTCCCTGGCGGCGCTGTGCTGCCACCTCACGCTTTGCCCGCGCTCCCGGATCAGAATCTTCAATCGCAAGCTGCGGACATGCGGCCAGAACCCCCGGAACAGGGGCCACATCCAACAATCGCAGGGCGCTCGCCTTGTGCTGCTGCCCGGGCCCCCGGAACAGGGTACGTCCTGAGACCTGTATCAGATCCCACAAACAAACGTTTTCGGAAGGTGGTGGGGGGGGCGGGGGGAGGCGGAAAGCCCTTTTGACGAAAAGGGTTTCCGCCTCCCCCCGCATCACGCTGCCCCGACGTATACGGAAGGAAGGAAAGAAGGGAGGAAGGAGAAATTTGTTTTTTTGTGCAGTTACAATGTGGTGCGGCGCGTTTCTGGCGGAAAGGGCCTGCCGGGCCTGTTTGGGGAAGGATCCAGACGGCCCGGCAGGCAGAGCCTTTGCAAGAGGATAGGGTTAGTCGCCCACGATGGCGAGCGCTTCGTCGACGGTTTTGTTGTCGTGCACGATGGCGCGCAGGGCCTGGACGAGCTTGATGCGGTGCGGGTGCTGGAACACGTTGCGGCCCACGGAGAGGCCCGAGCCGCCGGCCTGGATGGAGTCGTATACGATTTCAAGCAGCTTGCGGGTGGAGTCGACGCGTTCGCCGCCAGCGATCACCACCGGCACGCAGCAGGCTTCGATGACTTTAGAGAACGATTCCGGGGTACCGGTGTAGGGCACCTTGACGATGTCCGCACCGAGTTCCGCACCCACGCGGGCGCAGTGGGCCACGACGGACGCGTCGAAGGGGTTGGTAATCTTGGGTCCGCGGGCGTACAGCATGGCCAGCAGCGGCATGCCCCAGTTGTCGCAGGATTCGGCCACACGGCCGAAGTCTGCCAGCATCTGCCCTTCTTCGGGGTCGCCCAGGTTCACATGGATGGACACGCAGTCCGCGCCGAGCTTGATGGCTTCTTCCACGTTGGCGACGAGCGTCTTGGTATTGCCGTTGGGGGTGAGGGACGTGGAGGCGGAAAGATGGACGATAAGGCCCACGTCCTGGCCGGAACCGCGGTGCGAGCAGCGCACAAGGCCCTTGTGCATGAGCACGGCGTCGGCCCCGCCGATGACCATGTCGTTGACGGCCTCGCGCATATCCACAAGGCCCTCAAGGGCGCCCACAGTCACGCCGTGATCCATGGGGACAATGACGGTACGGCCAGTTTCCCGGTTGACGATGCGTTCCAGACGAATTTTCTTGCCAAGGCTCATGGTGCAATCCTCTTGTTGGGTTAAGGTGCACGGGCCCGGCTTCCGGTCGCGGCCGCTGGCAACAAAAAAAAGGGCCGCTGGCGGAAAAGCCTGCGGCCCGAAGTTGCGTTGTCAAACCATGTCAGCGTTCCTTCCGACCACAGGACTCCGTAAAATAAAAAAACTGCCAGCCAAAAAACTTGGCGGCGGTGTTGTTAAAGAAGAAGGAGTTCTGCTGAAGGGCTTTCATGGTGATAATTCCTTTGTGGAGCGGACTGTAGGCCCGCCCGTACAGGATTGTCAAGCAAAATTTTGCCGGGCCGGGAAAAAAGTTTCACCGCCTGCCCCGCATACCCCCGCAGCCACCGGCATACCCCACCACCCGGCACACAGCACACCAAAGACAGCAGACAGACAACCGAACGAACAAACAGACGAGCAGACAGGCAGACAGGCAGACGAGCAGACCGGGGCGCTGCCCCGTACCCCGCCGGGGGAGCACACCTCCCCCGGGCCCCCGGATCAGGGGACGCCTCCAACAATCGCAGGGCACTCGTTTTATGCTGCTGCCCCGTGCTTCCGGATCAGGCGTCTTCAATCGCAAGCTGCGGGCATGCGGCCGGGCTTCCGGATCAGAAAACGCCTCCCTGCCCCATCAACTTGCCTTCAAAGTTATGTATATTTTTTATATAAATCGCCTGGTGTTGCAAGCCATACGTCCTGTCGTTTCGTGCAAATCCCGCGGCTTTTCCGCTCCGTGCTGGCCGGGCGGCTGGAGGCGGACAACGTGGCCGGCGCCCTGCGCCTGTGCCGGCCGGACGGTGTGGATTTCAATTCCCGGCTGGAGTCTGCCCCGGGGCGCAAGGATCCGCTGAGGGTAACCGCCGCCGTGCAGGCTGTGCGGCAGGCATGCGGCGGGGAAGCCCCTGCCGGAACCGTCTGCGGGACTGTGCGGCAGGCGAACCCCCATGGGAACTTGCCCGCTGCTGCCGCGGCCGGATGCGGAACAGTGCGGCAGGCATGCGGCAAGGGCCGGCACCAATAAGCCGGCCTGAGCGGCCCCTGCGGGACTGTGCAAAAAGAAGCCCTGCCGCGGTCTGAAGAACATGCGCATTGAAGACAAAAGCCCTGCCGCGGACTGAAGGCAGAGGCAACACGGCCTGAAGGCAGGGGGAAGAAGGGGCCTGTGCCCTCCCCGGCGAAGTCGGGCTGCCAACGAAACAGAGAAGGAACGAACGATGAAAAACGGATATTTTGGCCGGTTTGGCGGACGTTTTGTGCCGGAGCTGCTCATGCCGCCGCTGCTGGAACTGGAACAGGCCATGGAAACCATCCTGCCCTCGCCGGAGTTTCAGGCCGAGCTTGACGATCTGCTGCGCAACTATGCGGGGCGGGCCACGCCGCTGACCTTCTGCCCCAATCTTTCCCAAAAGCTGAGGTTTGAACTCTGGCTGAAGCGGGAAGACCTGCTGCACACCGGTGCGCACAAGGTCAACAACACTCTGGGGCAGGCTCTGCTGGCCAAAAAAATGGGCAAGACCTCCCTGATTGCCGAAACCGGCGCGGGTCAGCACGGGGTGGCCACGGCCGCGGCCGCGGCCCGGCTTGGCCTGGACTGCACCATCTACATGGGCGCGGAAGACGTGGAGCGTCAGTCCGCCAACGTGCGCCGCATGCGTCTGCTGGGGGCCAGGGTGGTTGCCGTGGAAAGTGGTTCGCGCACGCTCAAGGACGCCATCAACGCCGCCCTGCGCACCTGGATTTCCAGCCAGGCCACCACGCACTACTGCTTTGGCACGGCGGCCGGACCCGCTCCGTTCCCCAGGCTGGTACGCGAATTTCAGAGCGTCATCGGCCGCGAAGCCCGGGCCCAGATGCTCGAACGCACCGGCGCGCTGCCCGACTATGTGGTTGCGGCCGTGGGCGGCGGCTCCAACGCCATCGGCATGTTCCACGCCTTTGTGCCCGACGAATCCGTGACCATCATCGGCGTTGAGGCGGGCGGCACCGGCGAGCCGGGCTGCCTGAATTCCGCAGCCATCAACCTGGGCCGCCCGGGCGTGCTGCACGGGGAATACACCATGCTGCTCCAGGATGACGACGGCCAGATCCTGCCCTCCGGCTCCATCTCGGCCGGACTGGACTACCCCGGCGTGGGCCCGGAACACGTCTACCTGCACGACATCGGCCGCGTGGACTACACCATCGCCTGCGACCACGAAGCCCTGAACGCCTTCCAGGCCCTCTGCCGTGAAGAAGGCATCCTGCCCGCGCTCGAGTCGTCCCATGCCGTGGGGTATGTGCTCAGCCACGCCGATCGGTTCCGGCCCGGCAGCCGCGTTCTGGCCAACCTCTCCGGCCGCGGCGACAAGGACATGGACATCATTGAACACGCGCTGGGCCTGTAAAGAACGCACCGCCACCCCGGACACGCCAGCCCTCCGGATGCGCCGGTTCCCGGATGCGCCGGCCGCCGGGGCAGAAGCACAACGGCACGCTGACGCGCCGCACCTGACACGCTCTGCACCCACGGTACCCTGCACCCACGGTGCCCTGCACCCGCGGTACCTCGCACCAGCGGCGCATTACGGCTGCGGCGCCCTGTACCCGCGGTGCCCTGAACCCATGACGCAGCAGGCGCGCCAGCCGCGCAGCGCCTGCGCTGCACAAACGTAAAGGATATACGCCATGCAACAGCATTTTCTTGAACAACGCCTGCTCGCCGCCCGGCAGGCCGGCCGCACTGCTCTGATTTCCTTTGTCACCGCCGGATTCCCCACGCCGGAAACCTTCTGGGACGTGCTGCGCGAACTTGACGCCAGCGGCGCGGACGTCATCGAAATCGGCGTGCCCTTCTCCGACCCGGTAGCCGACGGCCCCGTGGTGGAAGCCGCGTCCGTCAAAGCCCTGCAAAACGGCGTCACCCTGCGCGGAATCATGGCCGATCTGAGCGCCCGCAAAGGCCAGCTGAAGGCCGGCCTTGTGCTCATGGGGTACCTGAATCCGTTTCTGCAATACGGGTTTGAACGCTTTGCCAGGGACGCCGCAGAGGCCGGTGTCCACGGCTGCATCGTGCCCGACCTGCCCTTTGAGGAATCCGGCGACCTGCACGCCTCCCTCAGCGCCCACGGTCTGGCCCTCATCCCCCTGGTCGGCCCCAACACCAGCTCCGAACGCATGGCCCTGTATGCCAAAAACGCACAGGGCTACGTCTATGTCGTCTCCGTCATGGGCACAACCGGCGAACGCGGCGCACTGCCCCCCGAACTGCCCGCCGTGCTGGCCAGAGCCCGCCAGGCCTTCAGCCTGCCCATAGCCCTCGGCTTCGGCCTCAAGGAACCCGCCCAGCTCGACAGCCTCCCCCAGAACCTCCGCCCGGAAGCCGCCGTCTTCGGCTCAGCCCTGCTCAAACACCTCGCCGCCGGACACAGCCCCGCTTCCTTCATGCAACGCTGGACGCAACCCCGCTGAAAAACACGGCTCCGCATTCTTCCGGGATGGTGCAGGGTAATGCGGGGGAAGGCGGAAACCCTTTTCGTCAAAAGGGTTCTCCGCCTCCCTCCGCACCCCCCTCCACCTTCCCAAAACGTTTGCTTTTTTTAGGGACAGGCTGGCGGACGCTTCTCGTAACACCTCAGAATGCGACTGCTCTCCTGTAATGGGGGACCGGGGGAGCACGCTCCCCCGGCGGGGCACGGGGCAGCGCCCCGCATTCTTCCGGAACGGCACTGGGCAACACCCCGCCCCGCATCCTCCCGCGATAGTGCCGGGCAAGACGGGGGAAGACGGAAACCCTTTTCGTCAAAAGGGTTCTCCGCCTCCCCCCGCACCCCCCTCCACCTTCCCAAAACGTTTGCTTTTTTTTAGGGACAGGCTGGCGGACGCTTCTCTTACCACCTCAGAATGCAACTGCTCTCCTGTAATGGGGGACCGGGGGAGCACGCTCCCCCGGCGGGGCACGGGGCAGCGCCCCGCATTCTTCCAGAACGGCACTGGGCAAAGGGAGGGAGGCGGGCTGCCTTGCCAGCGGGTTGTTTTTAGCGGTAGGCTGAGCTTATGGAAACGCTTATCATCCGCCAGGCTGTGCCGGCCGATTTCCCGGCGCTGCGGGCACTATTCAGGGACACGGTGCTGCGTGTGAACTGCCGCGACTACACGCGGGAGGAAGTGGAAGACTGGGCCGCGTGCGCGGAGCGTGTGACGCCCGAGGCGGAGCCCATGCGCGATCAACAGGTTCTTGTGGCCGAAACGGCGGCCGGGCTGATGGAGGGGTTTGCCTCGGTCAGCGCTGCGGGGCACCTGCATATGCTGTTTGTGCACAGCGCGTTTCAGCGCCGGGGCGTGGGCACGGCACTGTATGCCCGCGCGGAGGCGCTGGCCAGGCAGGGCGGCGCACGCGTCATGACGGCAGAAGTCAGCCGCACGGCAAAACCGTTTTTTGAGCGGCAGGGGTTCCGGGTTGACAGGGAACAGACCCGGCAGGCCAGGCGCCTGTGGCTTGTCAATTATGCCATGAGCAAACGGATCGGCCAGGCGCACCCCGAAGCCTGAAGGGGGCAAGGCGGCCTTGCCTTCGCCGTCCCTGCGCTGGTGGGCCTTCTCTCCTGGCGTGGGCTTTGGCTTCTTGTGCAGGCCGCGCGTGTTCATGACCCGACATTTTTGTTCAAAAAAGCACAATTCAGAGCGCCATTTGGGGGCGTTGAGGTTGCCTGCACGCTGCATCCAAGGCCGTGGCGCGAACGCCACCAGCACCGGCGGGGCAACGTCTTGCCGCAGCAGCAAGGCGTTTTTCGCGATGTTTTCCCGCCTGGCGGAAGGTACAGGCCAGTCTGCAACCGCAACAGGCAGAGACTTTTGGGCCCCTTTCCATGGCGGGGCGCTGTTCTTTTGCTGAAGCGCAGGAACACGTTGCACGGCGCTTCAATGTGCAAATATTTTCCTTGAACAATTTTTACAGCATTCTATAACTAGGGAGCAACCCTGAAAAGAGCGCACTATCCGCGCAAGACATGTCGTCCTGCGCTCAACATTACGAGAGGTGTGTATGCGTAAAGTTCTCGTCCTCGCCCTGGCTCTGACAATGGTTCTGGGGTTCACGCTCACGTCTGACGCCGCGCGTCCGCTGACGTTGCGTATCGGCCATCCCATGGCGCCGGGCAACAACGTCACCGTCGGCTACGAAAAATTCAAGCAGTTGGTTGAAGAAAAGAGTAACAAGCAGATCCGCATTCAGATTTTCCCCAACTGCCAGCTTGGCAGCGACCGTGTGACCACCGAAGCCGCGCAGGCCGGGACCCTGGACATGTCCTAGAGCTCCACGCCCAACCTGGCCAGCTTTTCCAAGGTGTACATGGGCATCGACCTGCCGTATGTGACTTCCTCCGAACATCAGCAGTCTCTGTACAAGGCACTTGACGAAGGCGAACTGGGCAAGGCGCTGCGCGCTGCCTCTCAGGAAATCGGCCTTGAAACCATCATGTTCTCCGAATACGGCTACCGCAACTTTGTGTCTGCCAAGCAGCCGCTGACCGACGCCAAGTCGCTCATGAACCTGAAGGTCCGCACCACCGACTCGCCTGTGGAAGTGGCCGTGGCCACCGAACTGGGCATGAACCCCGCGCCCGTGGCCTGGAGCGAAACCTAC
>CALUZP010000150.1 GCA_944325325.1 uncultured Desulfovibrionaceae bacterium | reverse complement strand
ACCCCGAAGCCTTCAACCATCCCACAAACCACCCCACCTGGACCCGCGGTAGCGTGCCCGCGCTGGGTGTCGAACTGTTCCGCAACGCGGTGGATACCCTGCGCCGCGACGAGTGATCGCCTGCGGCCCCCGGCAGGACAGCCGCCGCTCTCCCCAAACCAGCCCGGCAGTCCCCGAAAGTCCGGCAGCACCAGAGCCATTCCACGGCCACCCTCAGGACGTTGCCACCACCCCGCCGCCACACGCGCATCAATCTGCCCTCGAAGCGCGGTCTCCAGAACAACCGGAGGCCGCGCTCCCTGCTTTTTGCACGCAGGCTGACAACTCCAAGCCGCCATGCCCGCTCCTGCCTGCAAACGCACTGCCTTCCACCTGCCCCCGGCAGCCGCACCGCGCTGGGATACGCAGACCATCCGGGAACACCGCGCTCTCCTGACGGACAACGCCCCGGCACAGGCGCGCCTGCCTGTCAGACAACCGTTTGCCCGCCATGCCCCGACGCCATGCCGTACGCGCTGAGTGCCCGGCATGCTGCCGCCTCCCACAGCCTGCACCGGCGCACGACACTATGCCGCCACCCCTCCGGCCGCTCCCTGCCTGCAAACGCACAACGCCCCTCGGCGGCAGAATGCGTTTCTCCATCCCGCACTTTCCCGCCTGCTGGCCCGGCGTCCTTCTGTATCAAGCCTCGCCGGACTCCCGAAAAGGCTCAGGCAGGACAGCGATGCGACTGCGGCAGAACCGCCGCCCTGCCGGCACGCCCGCATATCCGGTGCATCCGGACCGCGCCTGCACGGAAAGCGATTGACAGCCCGCCCAAGATTGCGTATCAAATTCCCTTGTGCGGAGAGGTAGCGAAGCTGGCCGTAACGCGCTCGACTCGAAATCGAGTTACCGGTTAATAGCCGGTACGTGGGTTCGAATCCCACTCTCTCCGCCACGATATGCCAGCAAAAAGCCCCACAAGGTAGCAACACCTTGCGGGGCTTTGTTTTTTTCATGGTGCAGCCTTTCACGTCATGGCATGTTCTTTCTGGACATGGCATTCAAATAGTGCCATTTTTAGTGCCATATACCTGCTCTTTTGAGGTGGCCTGCCCCAAATGGCACTACGGGGGAGCGATGGCCTTGCGCGACGTGTCGATGGTTTCAGGGAGCAAAGCAATGCAGTTCGACAGCAGCAGCCTGCAATGGACAAGGGCCCCGCAGCACTATGTGATTTCGCAGGATCGCATTGAAATCACCACGATGCCCCGGACGGATCTGTGGCAAAGAACCTACTACCACTTCCGCAATGACAATGCGCCGGTTCTCCAGATGGCCACAGAGGAGCAGTTTTTCTCCTTTGTGGTGAAGACCGGCTTTGCCGAAAGCAGCCATCGCTTTGACCAGTGTGGCGTGGTTGTGTATCTGGACAGCGAAAACTCGGTGAAAGCGGCCATCGAATATGAAAATGACCGCGTGCAGCATCTTGGCAGCGTGGTGACAAACCATGGCTATTCTGACTGGGCAACCACCGAAATTCCTGCCACTGTCAAATCCATGTGGTACCGCCTGAGCCGCCGGAAAGACGACTTTTGCATCGAATGCTCGGACGATGGAACCGCCTTTCACCAAATGCGCATCTGCCATCTTTTCCGTGCGGCCGGAGAAATCCGCTTTGGAATCTATGCCTGCAGCCCGGAAGAATCCTCCTTCCGCGCTGTCTTCACAAACATGGCGCTGACTGAATGCCGCTGGCCGGCCCATGATGGCCAGCCCCCGGATGAAACGCTCTAACTTTGCCCTGGAAAAGATAGAATGCTCTACGGGTCGCCCGAACCATGCGGGGAGACCGGGGCAACACGCGGCTGTTGAGACAGGTATGGCACCCGGACGCGCAACCTGTGCAGAGAGACTGAAAATGCCACGTCAAAAGGGGAGAGGAAACCATGTCCCTCTCCCCCATCTGTGACAATGCGCGGCCGGATTCAGCACCGCTCATCCACGGTACAGGATGCGCTCGTCAATGTCGGCCAGCGACGCACAGCCGGTCAGCAGCATGGCCTGTGTGAGCTGGGCCCTGATGCCTTCAAAATAGGCCTTGACGCCTTCAAGGCCGCCACCGATGGCCGCCACAGAAACAGGACGGCCGATGAGGACGGCCTCCGCCCCCAGGGCCAGCATTTTAAGGACATCCACCCCCGTGCGGATACCACCGTCCACGAGGATGTGGATCTGATCGCGCACAGTGCCGGCAATGACAGGCAGGACTTCGGCCGTGCCGGGGCAGTGATCGAGAACCCGGCCGCCATGATTGGACACCACAATGGCGTCAACGCCCGCATCAACGGCGCGGCGGGCGGCTTCGGCAGTCATGATCCCCTTGATCAAAAGCTTGCGCCCGGCTTCATGCACAAAGCGGGCCAGGGCTTCCAGCTCCTTCTGCGACATGGGCGCGACAGGCCGTCCCATCTTGCGCAGGGTGATCAGGCCGGCAGCGTCCACGTCCACGCCCAGCACAGGACAGCCAGGCGCCAGCAGGCGTTCCGCCTTTTCATACAGTTCCCTGCCTTCCCACGGCTTGACAAAGGGAATGCCATATCCGTTTTCCGCGCGCAGGGCGGCTTCAGCGCTGTCCACAATGAAGGGCGGCACGCCGTCGCCGGTGCAGCCTACACCCCCGGCAGCGCGGCTGCCGGAGACAACGGCATGAATGTAGTCGGATTCGCTGACGCTTTCTCCCATGTTGAAGGACACGCCGCCAATAGGAGCCGCCAGAACGGGCAGCTCCATGTCAAAGCCAAGCAGGGAAAGCTGCGTTTTGGGATCGCGCGCGTCATGCAGGGCCGTCATGTTCAGCCGCACGGCCGCAAGCGCAGACACGTTGTTGCGGAACGAAGCGCCCGTGACAAGTCCCCCCATGCCAGGCACTTCACCCGCGCAGGCGCGGCCGTCGCAGACGGGGCAGACACGACAGAATCCTTTCATGCGTTCGCGCGCAAGCTTCCGTACTTCGTTCATCTTCCTTCTCCTTGTCCGGCGGCACTGCACCGCCGTCTGATAGCCTGTTTTTACGGTAAGCGATGACAGGAACCGGCAGAGCCGCCAGCAGAAACGTCCACTCCCCGCCATGGGGAAGAGCGCAGCATGGCGGCACCGCGTTGCCTGTGTCTCCGTTTTCCGGGCGGATTAAAAAACCACGGACAAAGAAAGTCAACCGCGGCAGCTCTCCCCGCCCTCATGCTGCCGGGCATGACAGCCTGCCCCCCGGCAGGAACATCCGGAAAAACGAACGCCCTGTTCCTGCTCCAAAACTCCGGCAAAGACCGCCTGCCCTTCCTGCACCGGCAGCAACACCGTCGTGTGATCACCCGGCATGATGGCCTGACAGGGTAAAGCTCATGCACGCAACTCTGCACAGGCGCCAGACCTTGCAGCATTGAATGACAGGGAAGTTTCCAGTACAGTTGCCGGTGCACCACAGTCTATGCGGATGCAGAATTTTTTTTGGGGAAGGCAGAACCTCCCTTGAAAAGAGGTTGTCCGTCTTTTCCCGGGCCCCATCACGTTCCCGAAACGTTTGACACAGGTATCGGGCTCATCCACAGTGCAGGACAAACGGCAAACACAGCCGCAACATGCCTGCCCTGGATGAACACGCTGCATCAGTCTGAATCGCTGTCCAGAGGCAGCAGCACCGTGTGGAAGGAGATACACGCTCGTGAAGGAAAAACGCCTGGCGGTAGTCAATGAAGCGCTGTGCGCGGCGTGCGGCGCGTGTGAGGAGGCATGCCCTCGAAAGGCCATCAGAGTTGTGCACGGCGTGACGGCGCGCGTCGACGCCGGGCGCTGCGTGGGCTGCGGCCGCTGCGCCAGCTTCTGCCCGGCAGACAACATCCGCATGGAGGCGCGGGCATGAAATGGATTCAACACCTCTGGATTGTCACCTGTGTCTACTTTGCGCTCGGCCTGTTCAACATCCTGTTCGCCTGGCTGGGGCTGATCTTCTTTTTTGCGCCGCTCATCATCGCCGTGTTCCGGCACAGCAAGGGCTACTGCACCATCTGCGACCGGGGCCGCCTGTTCAACCTGCTGGGACACAAACTCAAACTGTCGCGCAACCGGCCCATGCCCGCATGGCTTAAAAGCCTCCGCTTCCGCTATGCGTTCCTCCTGTTCTTCTGGGCGGTCTTCATCGCCATCCTGGCCAAGACCGTCCTCGTCTTCGCCAGCCTCAAAAATCCCGCCAGCGCCGTCACTCTGTTCTGGACCTGGGATGTGCCCTGGCACTGGGCTGTGCCGGAAACGGACGTCCCCGGCTGGGCTGTCCAGTTCGCATTCGGCTTCTATTCGCTCATGCTCACCTCGACACTCATCGGGCTGATCTGCATGCTCCTGTTCAAGCCGCGCGCCTGGTGCGTCTTCTGCCCCATGGGCTCTATGACTCAGCTGGTCTGCAAGTGGCAGGCAAAACGACACCCCGGAACAGACAGCGCCCCCGAACGCTAGACAAACGAAAAGAGAAGAAGCAGCACCCCGGGCGTGCTTGTCAGGCAGAGCCGTGCATGCCGCCATCAGGATGCCTGAAGAGGGCAGAACCCGCGTTGCATGGCACGTCGCAACCATTCGGCAGGGCAGGCAGCGGCTGGCCTCCAGCCCATCCCCGCGGCCCTGTAGTACTGTCTGAGAGAACGCAGTCCCGGCCGGGCAGGAGCACCGTCAGGCCCTGTACACCGCCAGAAGCTCGGGCGCTCTGTGCCGCGCCTGCCCCTTGCAGCTGATGAAGCGCTGCACGTCAAAGGTCAGGATTCGGGCGCCGGCATACAGCGCGCGCGTCTGAGGCGTGTCGTGGTTGCTGAGCACGACCGTTGCGCCCTGGCTGTGCGCGCGGCGCACCAGCGCGGCAAGATCTTCCTGATCTTCCGGGCCAAACACGTTGCCGGCGTAGCTGGTGAAGTTCGCTGTAGACGAAAGCGGCACATACGGCGGATCACAATAGACTACATCCCCGGCCTGTACCCCGGCAAAAACTTCCCGGAAGTCACGGCAGGTGAATACGGTGCGCCCCTGCCTGGTCCGCTCCAGAAAACAGCGCATGCCGGCCCGGGGAAACTGCGGGGCCTTGTACCGGCCAAACGGTGCGTTGTAGCCGCCTTTGGCGTTGTACCGGATCAGGCCGTTGTAGGCGTGCTTGTTGAGATAGAGCAGGAGCGCGGCGCGCTCGCGCGGGTCGCTGGCGCTGTTAAAGCGCGCCCGCAGTTCGTAAAACGCCGTTTCCGTATTGGTTTCGGACGTAAAAAAGCTGGCGGCGTAATCCATGAACGCCTCGCCCTCTGTCTGAATACATCTATACAGGGTGATCAGATCGGCGTTCATGTCATTGACCACGGCCTCTGGCGCGTCCGTATTGAGATACACGGCCGCGGAACCGGCGAACGGCTCCACATAGCGCCGCGCCCCGGCCAGTTCGGGCAGGATCCGTTCAAGCAGGCGAAACTTGCCCCCTGCCCATTTCAGAAACGGCTTGACGGTTGACATTGCAGCAGCATGCCAGAAAAACACGATCCCGCCAAGCCGTGAGGCATGCCGGACGCACACCCGGACAGGCCAGCCTCTGGCGCACTTCCGGCAGCCGTACCCCCTGCACCATGCCGGGAGCCGGGCCTGCCCAGCCTATAGCAGAAGGGGACGGCAGCGCCTGCCTGTCCGCCCGCCTCAGGAACCCACGGCTTCCAGACAGACCGGCAAGGGTTCTTTACGCCCTCGCCGCATGGGAAAACCACAGGATGCCTGTCCTCAGGCACACTGCAACCCCTGTGCGGCAATCCCGCTGACATGCCTCAGGCGGCCTTCAGCAATGTATCCCGGACGGACGGCCTGACGCGGATGACGCCTGGCCACTTCCCCCTCCACACGTTTTAGGAAGGTGGATGGGGGGCCCGGGGGGGGAAGGCGGGAAGCCCTTTTGGCGAAAAGGGTTCCCGCCTTCCCCCCGGATGCGCGCGGCAGCGTGCAACTTCATCAACACCACCTCCAGTAAAAAGCACTACCCCTCCGGATACACGGCAGTGCCAGCCAGGCAGCTGCGGTTGGGCGGGTTCCGGTACGCTGCCCCGGATGCGTGCGGCAGCGCGGCCGTGCTCCGGCAGTGCTAGTAAAGCTGGCGATCGGCCATGGCCTGCCATTCGGCGTAGAGGGCAGCGCCTTCGGGCAGGGGCAGGCGGCGGATGGTCAGTTCGGGCAGGGAACTATCGCCGGCGGGGGATGGCGTGCAGTGGAAGATGCGGCCGAACGTCTGCAGGAAGGCGGCGTCGCCAAAGCCGGCGTCCCGGGTCATGGCGTAGTCGTTGCAGTAGTAGAGCGTGTCAAGGCGCGACCAGAGAATAGCGCCCAGGCACATCACACAGGGAAAGCCCGTGGCATACAGGGTGTAGCCGCGCAGACTGGTTCGTCCGAGCTTGCGCAGAGCGGCAATTTCCGCGTGCATGGTGCAGTCGCCGCTGGCCAGCACGGCGTTGTGGGCCACGGCGGCCACACGGCCTGCGGGATCGGTAATCAGCGCGCCGAAAGGCCCGCCCTGATGCGCGCGCATTCCCTGCCGGGCGGCTTCGATGGCGGCAAGCATGTGCGCCTTGTGCGTATCCATGGTGACGGTGTGTTGCATTGCTCTTCTCCTTCCCGTGCAACGGGGATGGCCGGCCGTTTGCGGCCTGACAGGACTTTTTGGGGTATGATCCGGCAAGGCAGTGAACAGGGAAGCTGCCACGTTGTGCGGCGTGTTCCATCCTCTCAGGCTCCAGAAGATGTGCTGGTGCGCGCATTTTCGACAGACCGGCGGCATGGCTGCCCCAGCGGCAGGGCGCGCCTGTCCGGCTGCGGCAGAGGCGCTGGCGTGCGCAGTCAGTGCTGCCGCCATGCCCCCCCCGGCGCCGCGTTGCCGGCTGCCCTGCGGGAGTGTTTCTGCCTCTTATTAAAAAATCTCACGAAGACGGGAAATTCTGCCCTGCGGGATTCCGGTACGGCCGGCGCAAAGGCGGCCTCTTCGTGCCGAGTTCCTGTCTGCGGGAATACGCCGGTACGAGATACGTCCTGCACGGAGGGAGGTGTAGCACCATGCCGCTCTGAAGGGCAATGCCGGGGCACGGTGCTGCATGCAGGCTGCCGTATGGTGCTGTCTCATGGCCGCGGGCAGGGACAGGCGTCCGGACGGGGGCCGCAAGGCGCGTTACAGGCTCTCTGAAGCCTGATACAGGGCTGACCCGGCTGAATACAAAGACCTTCCATGTAAAATTTCTGTTAATTCTATGTAACATAAAGGCACTACAGAACCGCACAGTCCCTGCGTTCAGGCATCAGGCAGGGGGAATGCAGCCTTTGCATAGCACAAAAAAACCATTCTTTTGTTACAGTTGCCTTCTGCACGACAGACAGGCTGCGCGCTGCATGGCAATGCATCCTCTTCAGACCGGCTGCGGAGTCCTGCCGGGCATGCCCTTGATTCTGCCCTGAGCTTCAAGATAGAAAGGCTTTCAATCCACCTGTACCGGCTGCCCTGGCGCCATCATTCCTGTAACACAGAGAAGCCTATGCCCCGCGTAACTGCTGTTTTGCTCCTTGCTGTTTTGCTGTCCCTCTCCAGCGTGTTCTTTGCCGAAGGCGTCATCGCCCCTGCAGCGTCCGCCTTTGGTGTGTCAACGGATCTGGGGCTGGCCTGCGCCGATGACGATGATGACGATGACTATGGCGAAGACGATGAGGACCGCGACGACGACGGCGAAGACAGCGACGACGATGATGACTGAGGCTGATTAAAAAAACGCCTTCAGAACATGCAGGCTGCCGCCCTGAGCCGGCACGCCGGAAGTCTGTGCCGCACCGCTGCCAGACTGGCACAGACTGCCATGCAAAGCCTGGCTGATCCAGGCTCCCTGACGGGCTGCCCGCAAACCAGACAATCCCTCCGCCGGCCCGGGCTGTCCCCGGGCTAACCGGTCTGGCCTTGCGGTGCAGCCCCTTTACAGATTGCGGGCATGACGGCCCTGCCCCTGGCAAAGGGCAAGGCGCTGCTGCCAGACAGGGCAGAACCGGCATGCTTAGAGCATGTTCCGTTTGCAAAGCGTTGCGCTGCAAACCATACGGCCTGTCGTTTTGCAGAAAAAACGCGGTGTCTCCACCACGTTTAGGCCGGGTGGCGCTGTGCTGCCGTCTCGCGCTCTGCCTTTGTCAAGGGCAGAACGCTCTAAAAACCTGCCTCTGCAGCCGGGAACAAGCAGACTGCCGCACAGGCAGCCCGCCCCCCCGGATAAAAGCACTGCTGACCGCCACGCCGGGTGCACACAACACGCATGACAGCCTGTCCCCGCGGGCAGACCGAGGCCTCCCTCAGCGCTGGTGCATCAGGTGCCTGGCGCATCAGGCAGCAAAAGGCACGGCGCAACTCACTCCATCGTAAAAACAGCCGCCTGCGAGACCTGGCTGACAGCCCTGCTGCTGTCACCACCCCGCTGGCACCCGATGCCCGATCCAGCTGCCGGCAGGAAGCGGCCGCCAGCCAGCACGGCGCAACTGCCTGCCCGGCGCGTCTGCTGACCGGTCAGGCAGTCGGGCCATACGCCGCCCGGGGGAACCCTGTCCATGGCACAGTCCCCCGGCAATTCAGACGGCCTACTCCACCACAATCAGCTCGAAACGGTCGCCGGTCAGGCTCCGGGCGCCCTGCTCCGTAATCTCAAAGGTGTTTTCCACCCCGGGCATGCCGATGCCCGGCAGGCCCAGCTTGGGTTCAAGCGCAATGACCATGCCGGCTTCCAGAGGTTCGTCAAAGCCCCTGGCCAGGGGCGGGAATTCGTCCATGTTCAGCCCGATGCCGTGCCCCAGGAAACGCACCCGTTCCGGCCCGTAACCCATGAAATTGTCGGCATAGCCGGCTTTGGCAGCCCAGTTCTGCGCTTCGGCCCAGATCTGCGACGGCAGGATCCCCGGCTTGAGCATGGCGGCGGCCCGCTGCTGGATGTCCACGCAGCAGTCGTGCGCCCGGCGCACCTCGTCGGACACAGGGGCAGGACCGGCCCAGTAGGTCTGGGTTTTGTCCGTGTTATAGCCTTCAAGCGCAAAGCCCATGTCGACGGTAAGCACCTGGCCTTTCTTCCACACTGTCCCGGCGTCGCCAAGGTACGGCGTGGCCGGATGCAGTCCGCGCGCGCCAAGCGGGCCGTCAAAATTGGTGGCGTACAGACCGGACTCGCCAACCGAGGCGTACCCGGCCGAAACACCCCCGCCAGACAGGCGCACCATGCCTCCATGCCCGGCTTCATAGAAGCTGTTCAGGGCCTGCAGGGCAATGTCGCGCTCCGTCATGCCCGGTTTGATCCGGGCAGGGAGAATTTCGGTCAGGCAGCGTGCATGCCGCTCCCCGGCAAGCCGGAGCTTGTTCAGTTCCCACTCGCTCTTGACGGCGCGGATCCGGGTGATCACCGCGTCCGCCGGGACAAAGTCCAGGCCTGGCACGCGCGCCTCAAGCATCCGGGCCTGTGCCAGCGTCATGTGCGCGGCCTCGACCCCGACGCTGCCCCGTTCAGGCAGGGGGCTGCCGGCTTCTGCGCACAGGCCGGCGATGTCCCTGAACGAGTGAAACCGCCGGATCGCCGCAAGCGGCGATTCAAGCAGAGCCCGCTCCAGCCCCTTGCGGATGAGCAGCACCGGCTCGCCTTCCACAGGCAGCCACAACAGCCCCAGGCCGAGCGTGCCGGAAAAATAGTAGATGTTCAGTTGCGAGGTGATGAGCAGCCCGGCGACCTCCGGAAGCCGTTCCTTCAGACGCTGCTGGCAGCGCTGCACGCGGGCGCGGCTTTCGGTCAGGGGAAGCTGTTCGAGAGCTGTAGGCATGAGGGACTCCTTGACGACTCGTTAAATGTTCTGCACAGCCGGCCGGCGCCGGACACGATCTGCCGGCCAGCCCGGACGCGGTCAGACCGGCGTCCCCGGCACAGCATGGCGGCCCGGTGGCGGACAGCCAGGGCTCCACACTCCGGACGGGCTTCATGGCAGCCGCATCAGGCAGGCGCACCAGAACGCCGCATCAGACAGCCGGCGTTGCCGCCGGGGTTCAGGCCGCCTTCCGCAGGCGGCCCCAAAGGCAGGTGCAGCGCCTGCACCGGGCGCACGAACACCTTTACCAAAAGCTTACAGATCGTGCGGCCGGTACACTCCTGCGCCGGGCGCGTACGGGCGTCTTGACGGGCGTGTGCATCGCCGGCATATGTGGTGCGCCACCGGGCAGGCCGGTGCTGCGCGGCAGCATACGCAACTTTTCTCCGTTTGCCCAGCGCATGCGCCGGGGTTCAGGCCATGCCCGCTGCCCGGACGGTGTGCCCGTGCTGCATGGGCCACGGCTGAGCCGCAGGCCCGGATCTGTGGCAGGGAGGAGCTCTGCACGGACAGGCACGGCCACGGCTGTTTGCGGCAGATTCCGCCCGGATCCGGCGCCGCCTCAGCCCGCAGGCCACGGAGCGAACAGCGCAGACGGCATACAGGCATCCGCAGCAGGCCATGCCCTGCCTGCGCACCGCCCGGCACGCGCCAGACTGCTTGAACTGCATTTTTTTTTGAAATACGCTTCTTCCTTCTGCTTTTTCAAGGAGTCATCACCCATGACCTGTCAAGCCTCATCGCCCAGCCCGGTCTGGCGTCTCACCGTCAGAACCGTCTTCTGCGCAGCGCACGCCCTGCGCCACTACCAGGGCAAGTGCGAAAACCTCCATGGACACAACTATGGCGTGGAAGTGACCGTCAAAGGCTCAACCCTCACGCAGGACACCGAGCTGCTCATGGACTTCGGCGATCTGAAGCGCCTGCTCAAGGACGCGCTGGCCGACCTGGATCACCGCTGCCGGAACGAGGTGCCCCCGTTCGATGCCCCCAATCCCTCTTC
>CALUZP010000149.1 GCA_944325325.1 uncultured Desulfovibrionaceae bacterium | reverse complement strand
TTCCCCCGCACTCCAACCAACAGAGAATGAATCTATCTCTTCAGAAACGCTTGAACATTCCACAAAATAAAAAAAAAAAAAAAAAACCAGCCGGGGTGTTCCCCTGAACCTTTTCACTTGGATAAGCTCCATCAGAGAAATTGTGCTGTCTTGCTCCTGGTAATAATGGATACACATATCAATGCGATCAGAACATAAGAAATTCGCACTGAACCTGCCAGAACAGCTTGACCGCGTTACCCTGCTCGCAGGAAGTGCAGACCTCGTTGACAGCACACATATTCCGACTGCTGCGGCATGACCTCTTGCAAGGACTGCGGGTCGTATTTTCCACGGCACTATTTGCCGGTAACAAGCGTTATAGCCGGTCTTCTGAATTCTACAAAACGTATAAGCAGCCGATTCAATACAGCCAGACAACTTTTTCACTGACCTGCGCCTATAAAAATCTGACAGATTCCCAAATAACTGTCTCCAATTTCCTATATGCGGAATACAGAAGTGCAAACTGCGGACGTTATACACGAAGCTAACACGCCGCAGAGCCAAGAATTCTTGACGAAACACGTCATTCTGTCTATCACTAATCATGGCGCGTTTCACGTGAAACAGGAGACAATATTCATGGCGCGGATTATCGCGATCGCGAATCAAAAAGGCGGTGTCGGCAAAACGACAACGGCTATCAACCTTGCCGCATCGCTGGCTATCATGGAAAAAAAAGTTCTGCTGGTGGACTGCGATCCACAAGGCAACGCTACAAGCGGTCTGGGTGTTGATCAGGCAGCCCTGGATCGCAGCCTCTATACAGTGTTTTTTGCTCCTGAAATGACTCCAAAGGCCATTATCAACCCTGTGTCGCCATATCTGTCACTATTGCCGGCGACAACGGATCTTGTTGCTGTCGAGCTCGAACTAGTTGAAAAAATGGCACGCGAATACTATCTTCAGGACGTTCTGAACACTGTCCAGGCCCGCTTTGACTATATCATCCTCGATTGTCCTCCTTCCCTGGGATTGATCACACTCAATGCCCTTTGCGCGGCTACTGAAGTTCTTATCCCATTGCAATGCGAATTCTTTGCACTTGAAGGGCTCGTCAAACTGCGCCAGACGGTCGAGCAAGTAAAAAAACGCCTCAACCCCGCGCTGGAAATTCTGGGCATCGCCCTTACTATGTATGACGGGCGCAATCGTCTTTCCAGGCAAGTCAAAGCCGAGGTGGAACGCTGTTTTGGCACAACCGTCTTTTCTACCATGATCCCCCGCAATATCCGCCTTTCTGAAGCGCCAAGCCATGGCAAGTCAATCCTGCACTATGACGTCAAGTCCAAGGGCGCAGAATCCTATCTGGCGCTGGCCAAGGAGGTCGTACGGCGCAAAATCCGTAAAAAAGAATCCACTGCCTATAAATAACCCTGCCACACACCTCGGACAGAAGGCCGGTACGATGCCGGTCAGGAGCCCCTTCTTCCTGCTTCCATAACGGCACGGCCCCATGTGGTTATGCAACGATGCTGCTAGGCCGTTACAACAAGCTGGCACAGCGGTATTTGTTTTGTCAGACAAAAACCGGGTTTCCCCGTGCTCCGTCGCACGGAACTGGACAAAGGAATGCTATCCCTGATCTGTACGAAATCAGACAACACCGGCAGAGAACCATAGAGCCCAGGTTCCCTGCTGTGCAGTCTGTCTGGAGCGACCAGAAAACCAGCACGGCGGCAGCACCGCCACAAACCAGCATGCCGGCCAGACCGGCTGTGGAGAAATGTCATGAGCGCACAGCGCGGACTGGGGCGAGGCCTCGATACCCTCTTCCGTATTGATAAGACAGATTCCGCATCTCATTCTGTCAACGACACAGAAGGGGACATTCGCACTCTGCCCATTTTTAAGCTGACTCCAGGAGAGGGGCAGCCCCGTCAAATTTTTGATGAAGAACTGCTCGACGAACTGGCCGCATCCATCCGCAATCAGGGGGTCATTCAACCCCTGCTCGTCAGGCCATTGGCAAATGATCCCGGGGAGCGCTACGAAATTGTTGCGGGCGAACGCCGCTGGCGGGCAGCCAAACGGGCCGGTCTGTCACAACTGCCGGTCATTGTCCGCGACATGTCTGACGACGAGGCGCTGACTGTCGCCCTGGTTGAAAATCTGCAACGTGAAGATCTCAACCCTGTCGAAGAGGCCAGGGCCATGGCCACGTTGCGTGAGCGCCTCAAACTCAGTCAGGAGGAACTGGCCAGCCGTCTTGGCAAAAGCCGTCCGGCTGTGGCCAACACGCTCAGGCTGCTGCAACTGCCCGAGGCCATGCTTGAAGCTATCCACACCGGCGAACTGACAGCCGGACACGCGCGCACATTGCTTGCCCTGAACGACGAGGAAGCGCAGGCCACCCTCTATGAAGCTATCCTGGAAAAAGGTCTCTCTGTCCGTGATGCCGAAAATGCCGTGTCCTGCTTCAAGCGTGAAGGCCGGCTGCCCGTTTCGGTGGCAGGACCAGCCAAGCCGGCTGCCCGTCAGCCAAAACCTGTACGGCTCAAACACGCCCAGCAGCAACTGCGCGAGCGGCTTCATTCCAAAGTTACTGTCTCTGGCACTGACCAGGCAGGCAAGATCACCATTCCCTACGAAGGCGAAGAAGCCCTGCTGTCCCTGTTGCGTGCGCTTGGCGTCAATGTCGATACGATGGACACCGAGCCCAATCCAGAACCAGAAAGCCAAAACAGCTAGCTGTACGCTGCGATCATCGTGCCGTCTGGAGGATAGGCATACGCTCTTTGAGTCCAGCCCCTTCCTCCAGGCCTTGCGTGCCCCCATCCCGTCGAACTGGCTCAGTCTCTTTTTTGAGATACCTGCTTAATAAGCCGTCTCAATCTGTTTTGCCTGCACCGCGGCTCTGCTGTCCTGCTTTTGCTGCGATACGCTATCTATGAGCAACGTTCTCGCTGAAGCAGTACCGGGAAGCATGTTCTGAAGCAGTCTCGGGCTGCCATCGTGATTGTCTGGCGTATTGCCGCACGCAATCTGGATCTGCGGACATGCGGCCAAGGCAGCTGTTCGTGTGTACATCGCCACATTGATATTTCTTAAATATTTAATTATTCCAAATTATTATATCAAAAATCTGTGACCGGCCTGCCTAACTTTTGAAGCCAGAAACTCCAGCACGTCTCGCGCACGGCATGCCCAACAGCGCGTCTCAGTTCCGGCCTTCCATCTCTGCGGTCCGATCAAGCACCTGATCTGCTGACAGTGACACATACCCCGGCACCTTGGCGAACCACCCTCTTCCCTATCCCGGACTTGTATGCTACCAGAGCCTCCACAGCGTGAGGTCATCCACCCAGCCGGCATGCCCGGCCAGTGGGGGCACACGCGTTATTTTTTGCCACAGGTGGAAAACAATGTCCCTGCACTCCTTACCCGTTCCTGTTGTCACTATTGGCCTGCTCATCTGCTCCAACGTCTTCATGACCTTTGCGTGGTACGGCCATCTGCGCTTCAAGGCGCTGCCCCTGCTGGCGGCTGTTCTGGTCAGCTGGGGGATTGCCTTTTTTGAATACATGCTGCAGGTGCCGGCCAACCGTATTGGGTATGGAACCTTCAGCGCCGCAGAACTCAAGGCCATTCAGGAAATCATTTCCCTGACAGTCTTTGCCTTCTTTTCAACGCTGTTTCTGGGAGAATCGCTGCGCTGGAATCACATTGCCGGATTTGCCCTGATCGTTGCCGCAGCCTTTCTGATCTTTAAAAAGTGGTAACGGCAGAACCCGCGACGCCAGTGGCCTGCAGATACCGTCCGAGGCTGCGCACTTGCAGCACCCCCTCTCCTGCACGCTTTCTCCGTCACCGCACCAAAAGGACTGCGAGACGCTGTAACAGCCAGCCTGCATGGCTCCTGCCCCATATGTCCCCCTGTTTTCCCGGGAGCATTCCCAGCAGGCCTTCAGGCAGCTTGCCCAGGTACTCCAGCCAAAACGCCTGCCCAGGCACACCGCTTCCTGTGCGTACACCCCCCGTTTGTGTCCGGTGACCGGCCGTGCCGCCTTCCCGGCCTCGTGCCGGAAGAGGCACCGCCTCAGACACAGGGTGTGTATGAGGCGGGTCATCCCCTGTGCTCAAAAGTACATGTCAGCTGACGCAGCCGCCGGACGCCATTGCTGCATGCTGAGCTGCTGAGTCAGCGTTCAGCGCATAGCGCAGGCAGCAGACGCCTTGCAGCGCCCAAGGATCATCAGCATGAAGAAAGCGTTTTAATCTGGAAAAAGGCGGTCACGAGGAGTGAACCATGCAGATGACACTGAATGCATGACGTCACTGCATCTGTTTTATTTTTTATATTAATAAATAATATCAATATGTTATTTATTAATAAACGTTCATTGAAACCACAATTCTGAGCAGAGGTCCAAAAAACAGAGGGAAGGCCGGCAGCCTGGTATCAGGGCTGCCGGCCTTCCCTCTGCGATCTTCCTGGTCGTGAAACAGCCGCTTACAGAAGACGGAGCCAGACGGCAAGTCCCATGCAGGCCATAGCCATAAGGGCCGCCACCACATCATCGATCATGACGCCATAGCCGCCGGGGAGCCAGTGCTCGGAGGCGCGGACAGGCCAGGGCTTGATGATGTCAAAAACGCGAAAGAGGATAAAGGCCGCGGCGATCTGCTTCCAGTTCGGATTTGCAAAAGGCAGCAGGACAAGCCACACGCCCACCAGCTCATCAATGACAACTTCGCCAGGATCTGTCTGGCCAAGAATGCGTTCAGCGCTGGTCGAGGCCATGCCGCCCAACCAGAACAGCACGGCAAGTTCCACAAGCCGGCCGGCAAACGAAAGCGGGAAATACAGCACCGGCGCGATCAGGACTGCCAGCAGCGTACCGCAGGTCCCGGGCATGACCGGCGAAAGGCCTGCTACGCCCAGCCGGCAGAAAGCCAAGGTTGCATAACTTTTCAAACCAAGATGGATAGGCATGAATATTCCTCCGCAAAAGGCGATACACGGCCGTGCTGTCGCGACCGTGGCGTGAGGACAGGCATCTGGTCAGGGCCGCGGGCTGTTGTCTGGCGGCAGATCCGGCTCTGCAGACGGCCTGTCGCCACCGTCAAGCACTTCGGGGATGGCTGCAGGTTCGGCCGGACCGGCTGACGGTCCGTCCTTACCCGCACTGTCCGTCAGCGCCTGGACGTCAAGCACGGTGGGGAGCTGCCGCAGGTCGGTAGTGGGCGCATAGCGGGCGTCAAGCAGGATTGTGCCGGTTTTTGCCAGCACTTCCCGCCTGAAGGCATATTCTGCTTCCAGTTGTTTGGATTTATAGGCAAACACGGCTCTTGCCACAATGCTCACGCAGAATGCCAGCGCCAGCGCTCCCACAACCCAGATGGCGACCTCGCCAAAGGAGTCACCAAGCTTGAGCAGCAGAGCCATGACGCCGTCGAGATAGTAGACCGCCGCCCCCATAAGAACAAAGGCGGCAAACAAAATAACCGTCGGTGCGCCACGGACCAGAGCAAAAAAGGTGGCGGCCCGGCCTTCAACCGGTGCGTGGAGTTCTCCGCCTTCCCGCAGTCCCCGGTTCATGCCAAGGCTGACCAGATGCAGAATGAGCATGACCAGCACAGGCACCAGGGTCACGGTCACGAGATAGCCGATCCAGGGAAAGTTGAAACGCATCAGGCCCGAGGCGCTTCGTTCAGCGTTGGCGATACTGTAGACCACAGCGCCGACAGTGACGGCCATTTCAAGCAGAACAATGGCAACGACAACGTACAAAAACAGACTCTTTCGTTCCTTTTCGGAAAAGCTGCCATCAAACAGCAGGCTGCGCCCGGAAGGCGAACCGGCCTGCTTCTGGGGCCCGGCAGGGCCTGTAGTAGCGCCGGATTCCGAAGACGGGGGAGTACTCATTGCGGATACGCCTTGCTAGAGTTTCTTGTGGAACAGCAGGGGCACGAGTCTGAGTCCTGAGAGCGTCACCGCCAGGGCGTTGGCCCCCCAGGCTGCCACGGCCGGCGGCAGGATCCCGCGCTGCCCCAGGGCTGAACCCATGGTAAAGGCCGCGTAATAGAGGAACGTGCAGACCAGCGCCAACGCCGTGGCCATATAGATATTGCTGTTCCACGACACAAGCGCGACGCCGATCATGGCCATGGCAATGATGGAGGCTGCATAGGCAAGCTTCATGTGCCAGGCGGTGCGCAGCGCCTCCACGTTGGATCCTGAACTTGAAAGGCGATCAATGGCTTCGCCAAGCTGCCACAGTGGCAGCTGCTGTGGCGTTGAGTCATTGCTGAACATCCGGAATGTCTTGGGATCCTGCCGCAGGGGCAGTTCCATGGCCGGCAAGGTCCGGGTGGTGTATGCGTCGGGGACATATTCCGTCACATCGCTCAAGGTCCAGCTGCCGGCGCGGCCCTTAAAATGTTCGGCGCGGATCATACGCTTCATGGAAAGGCCGTCGTCTGTCAGCTCAAATCCGGCAAAGCCTTCACCATCGTTGCCTGGGCGCAGCGTCTTCAGCGTGACGATCCACTGGCCGTCAGCAAACCAGACATCGGTAAAAACGGCCGAAGCCAGGTCGCGCTTGCGCACTTCCTCCACCCAGATGCGTTTGGACTCGCGTTCTCCCTTGACACCGAGCACTTCCGAAAACCCCAGTTCCACGGCGGACCAGATCACCCCGCAGAGGATAAGCAGAGCGGCAATCGTACCCATGGAAATGCCGCCTGCCTGCAGTGCGACAAGCTCTCTGCTGCGTGCCATGATGCACAGCTGAATAACAACAGCCAGCAAAAAAATGACCGGCAGAATCTGAGACACAACCAGCGGTATTTTGTACAGGAAATAGATGGCCACCATCTTGGCGGTCAGCCCTGCGCTCATGAAGTTGTCGAGCCGCTCAAAGAGGTCAGTAAGCAGATACAGGCCAATGCCCACGGCAAGCGTGATCATCATCAGCATGACATTGGCACGAAACAGGTAGCGAAAAAGCAGTGAAGGCCGAAGGCTCATTGCAGGGCGTCTCCTGTGCGGCCGCTCTTGCCAAAGCGCCGCGCAATATTCTTAAAGCGATCCGTAACTGTCCTTATTGCATTGATAATATTTGGGAAGTGCTCTCTTGCCGTGAGCCGCAGACCAACGCAGCCGGCCAGCAGGAACAGGGCGTTGGGAACCCAGAGTCCCACGGCAGGCGGAACAACACCGGTTTCGCCAAGCGTAAAGCCCAGAGACATGAGGCTATAGTATACAAAGAACATGAGCAGGGCGACCACAAGGCCGATTTGGCGGTGCAGCCCCTGAAACGCCGCCGCTACGGGCAGCACAAAAATGGCCAGGGCCACGCAGGCCGCCGGATACGCCCAGCGGCGCTGGATTTCCGTCAGGATGATGTTGAGCGGGGTGCGCTGTGTGCCACCGCTGCTTTGCTGTATTGTCTTGTGCTCCGACTGCTTCAGGGCATCCCGCGTGGCAAGCAGAGTTTTCCAGCTCATTTCTCGAGGACGCACATCCCCGAGTTCCACGCTGCTGAACAGCGCACTGAGCGGCAGGCGCACCGTATAGGCGTCAAAGGCCAGTCTGGCTGTCTGCGAGCCCGTGGTGGAATACAGCTTGCCGTTCTTCAGGTTGAACACCAGCTCGCCCTTTTCAGGATTGGACGCGATGGTCCCTTCGGGGGCCAGGATGGTGACCTCCCGCTCAGGGACAGTTCTGTCGTTGACCAGCACCTCAAACAGCGTGCCTGCATCAGGATCGACCCTGCGCGCAAACAGCACCAGATTGGGAAAATCCGCGTTGAACACGCCGGGCTGAATGACGATACGGGCCCTGGTCGTAGCGATTTCCATGACTGTCGCCCGGAAATGGCTCATGCCCCAGGGCAGCCAGTGCAACGACACCCAGAGCGCCAGGGCCGTGCACAATATGCTGAACAGCACGGGGGCCGGCAGCATCTGATAGATACTGATGCCACCGGCACGCAGGGCGATAAGCTCCCTGTCGGTGCCCATGCGCAGAAAGGTCAGAAACACGCTCAGCATGCAGGCCACCGGGATGATCAGCATAAGAAACAGCGGGGTCATGTAACAGAAAAGCAGCGCTGTATCCAGCAGATTCATGTCAAGGCCCAGCAGCATTTCCCGCATCTGCACCGCGCGGCCGATGAGGATGAGCGTCATGAGCACGCAGGTGCTCAATATGAACAGGTGCGCCATTTCACGGAAAAGGCGTTGCTGGAGAAGGGATGGCATAAAGGCAGTGTCCTGTGTGCGAGAAGGCGTTGCAAAAAAGAAAGATTCCCGGCCGGAGCCGTTGGCCTTACGGACAGATACACAAGTATAGGCAGCTTTGGTGTGAAAGAAAAGGAGTTTTTCTAGTGCCTGACGCCGAATCCGGACGGCGTGCGTCAGCAGGTGCCGGCCCGGCCACGGGATCAATCGCTGGCGGCGGCCTCAAGCGAGCCATTCAGGCAGCCCATCATGTACCGCACGCGCGAAAGCGCGGGCAGCATCAGCAGCCCCCAGCCCAACACGCCCGCAGCCACAGCCATTGCCAGCGTGACCGGCAGAGGCCAGGCGGACGCTTCGCCATGCCGGACAAGCGCTGACGCGGCTGCCCAGGCCGCCAGACTGCCCAGGAAGGAGCACAGCAGCACCGGCAGCACAGAGCGCAGGTTCAGCCGGCGGCGGGCCGGCAGCCACAACAGCAGCGCGTGCAGCCAAAGGCCCGCACAGACGCCGACAGCCGGCGCATAAAACAATGCACGGTACAGCGCCAGTCCGCCGCTGACCACAAGGGACACGCCCAGGGCCAGACCGGCACGCAGAGCCATCATCCGCCCGCTACCCATGACGTGGCAGACGACGAGCAGTGGCCGGATAACGGCACAGGCCGGCAGCGACAGGCTCAATATCGCAAGCAGCTGCGCTGTCTGCCTGGCCGCTTCTGCATCAAACGCCCCGTATTCCAGCAGAAGAGATACCACGGGCTGCGCACAGGCTGCCAGCCCGCCAGCGGCAGGCAGTGTCAGCAGAAGGGGCAGGGCGAACGCCGCAGCCAGGCTGTCCGAACCGGGCCGGTCAGCCGGTTTGCGGGCGCTCAGTGCGGCCACCAGTGGCGTAAGCGCCAGATTGATGCCCACCGCGCTGATTGCCAGCGGGAATTCCAGCAGCCGTTCGGCAAAAAAGAGCGCGGAGAGGCCGCCATCAAACAACGAAGCCGCCAGGCCGGACAGCAGAAAAGCCAGCTGTGGCACGGCCGCAGCCAGCAATCCCGGCAGAAACGCTGCAAGCGTGCGTTGCAGCGTCTGCTCCGGCACAGCGTGCATGGCAGGCCGCCGGGGCTCGTAATAACGGGACAGGCCGCCGGCCAGCGCCCACTGGGCCACGCCTCCGGCCAGCACGCCCCAGGCAATCCAGCCGGCGGCAGCGTCCGCGCTGGCGGCAAACAGACACGCGCCTCCGGCAGCCAGCAGCACCGCCAGGTTGAACACCGCCGGCACCAGGCCCGGCAGGGCAAAATGCCGGCCAGCATGGAGCCTGGCCATAAAACCGGCAGACAGCAGGGCAAAACAAATATAGGGCAGCGTAAGGCGCAGCAGCTGCGCCGCCCGGGCACAACAGGGCGACGGCAGTCCCGGAGCAAGCACAAGGGCAAGGGCCGGCGCTGCCGTGATCGCAATCAGGATCCACGGGGCAGCCAGCAACAGCAGGCGGCGGGCCGCCAGGCCGGCAAGCTCCGGAGCGTTGCCGCAGGCACAGGCGACGGTCAGCGTCAGTGACAGGGCACCTTCGCCCAGGAGTTTACGAAAGGCATAGGGCAGCCGCAGCGCCACCGACAGCACATCAGCCGTGCCGCCGGTCCCCAGGAGCCAGGCCAGTGCGGCGTCGCGCACAAACCCGAGCCCACGGGAAAGCAGTATCCCGCTTGTAGCCAGAGCCGCATGTTGTGTAAATCCCATGCCATGAAGTCCTGTGTTGCCCCGTAGCGGATGCTGCGGCCGGCAGGCGAACCATGCCACCGTCCATCATCCTTAGCTTTCATGAAAAGCCTCATGCCCCATGCGACAGGCGCGTTTTTCCGACCATGACGATCCGGCAGAGCCTGTCGGAGGCAGAGAATACTGACTTCTGGACACACCGCAAGCCATCCCGGGGCATCCCCGGCAGGCGTCAGGCCTGCGTCCGTGTTTTTGCTTTTCAAATGAAATGGCTTGGGGTACAAGCATCACCATGCACATGGAGCCAGGAACTTTCATTGTCAGGCATACGGACGGCAAGGCCCGGTGCGGCGAGCTGCATACCGCCCACGGTGTGGTGCAGACGCCCATCTTCATGCCTGTTGGCACAGTAGGCAGCGTCAAGGCGATCGCACCGGACGATCTGGACGCCATGGGCGCCGAGATTATTCTTGGCAACACCTATCATCTGTATCTGCGTCCCGGAGACGATCTGGTTGCCCGGCACGGCGGACTGCACGGCTTCAGCAGCTGGCCCAGACCCATTCTCACCGACAGCGGCGGATTCCAGGTCTTCAGCCTGTCCTCCCTGCGCAAGCTCACGGAGGAAGGCGTGGCCTTCCGGTCCCACCTGGACGGCTCAAAGCACCTGTTCACCCCTGAAAAGGTCATCTCCATCCAGCACAATCTCAACTCTGACATCATGATGTGCCTGGATGAATGCCCGCCGCACGACGCCGGATACGAGTATGTCGCCCGCTCTCTGGGACTGACCTCACGTTGGGCTGAGCGCTGTCGCGCCGCGTATCCCAAGGATGATGTCGCCCGGCGCGGGCAGCTTCTGTTCGGCATCGTCCAGGGCGGCATGTTCAAACAGCTGCGCACGGAATCCGCTGGCCAGCTTATCGACATGGACTTTGAAGGATACGCCATCGGCGGCCTTTCGGTGGGTGAAAGCAAGGACGTCATGATGGACATCCTGGCGCATACAGCCCCTCTGCTTCCGGAGGGCAAACCCCGCTACCTGATGGGAGTGGGGACGCCTCTGGACATCGTGCGCGGCATCAGCCACGGCGTGGACATGTTCGATTGCGTGCTGCCCACGCGCAACGCGCGCAACGGCACACTCTACACGTCCCTGGGCAAAATCAACATCAAACGCAAGGAATTTGCAGAAGACGACGGGCCGCTCGATCCGGCCTGCTCATGCTATACCTGCCGGACGTTCTCGCGGGCCTATCTGCGTCACCTGTTTCACGCGCAGGAGCTGCTGTCCTTCCGGCTCAACTCCATCCACAATCTGACGTACTTTCTCGATGTGGTGCGCGGCGCACGGGCAGCCATTGCTGCAGGACGCTTTGACGAGTACCACCAGCACTTTGAAAACCTTTATACATCATAGACAGGCTTGCTCATGAAGAAAGGCTTCTTGCACATCCCGCCATTTGTGCGCACGACGCTGGCCTTTTTCCTCGGGGTCTGGGGACTGTTTCTGCTGGCGCGGCTGGCTTCGCTGATTCTTGTGGCCTCCGTGGGCGTCAACGGGGCAACCCAGTGGGACGCACTTTTCGGCTCGGGGCTGACGGACACGCTGACAGCCCTTTATATCGGCGCCAAGTTCGACGCCCGCATGGCTGTATTTCTGACCATCCCCCTGGGATTGTGCCTGTTCATCCCGTGCCTTGAAAGGCGGCCGGCCGGCACGCGCGTTTTCCTCGACATTCTGTACACCCCGCTGATTGCACTGACGGCCCTGGTTTACATCGTGGACTTTGGCTACTTTTTCTACCTGCGCCAGCGCGTTGACGCCACCTTATGGGATTTTCTCCACGACGCTTCCATTTCCTACGACATGGTCATCCAGAGTTATCCGGTCGTCTGGATCGCACTGGCTCTGGCCATTTTTACCGCAGGGGCCCTGTACCTGACTGACAGGCTCCTGCGCCGGCATGCACGGCTTGTCAAGGCCGACCGGCTGCGCTCGGAAAATCTCTGGCGCCTGCACGGCACAAACTGGAAATCCAGGGCAAGCTGGGGATTTGCCCTGTTTGTCTGCCTGTTCCTGATGGGCTACGGGCAGATCTCCTCAAACTTCTTTCCCCTGCGCTGGAGCAACGCCTATTTTTCCGTCAATAAGGACATGGTGCTGCTGGCGCTCAATCCTATTCAGAATCTGTACGACACGGCCCACAGCATGCGTGTCGTAAAACCCGACGAAAACGCCGTCAGGACTGCCTATGATGACATGGCCGCCTGGCTGCGCGTGGACCATCCCGACAAGGACAAGCTCAACTTCTGGCGCACGGTCAAGACCACTGCACCGGAAAAGCCCTGGAACGTGGTGGTCATCGTCATGGAATCGCTCTCGTGGCCCATGACCTCGTTTGCCCCCGGCGACAGCGACCCCACGCCCTTCATCCGGAGCCTGGCCGAAAAAGGCCTGTACTTTTCCAACTTCTACGCACCGGCCCGCACCACGGCCCGGGCGATCTTCACGTTCATGACGGGCATCCCCGATGTCAACCGTGAAGGGGGGACCACATCGCGCAACCCTGTGCTTGTCAATCAGTTCCTGCCAATCAGCGAATTTAACGGCTACAAGAAGCTGTACATGATCGGCGGCAGCGCCAGCTGGGCCAACATCCGCGGCGTGCTTACGCACAATGTCCCGGATCTCGAGCTGATGGAAGAAAGCAGCTGGAAAGCGCCCAACGTGGACGTCTGGGGCATTTCGGATCTTGCGCTGTTCCGCGAATCTGTCGAGGTGTTCAACACCGTGCAGCAGCCCTTTGTTGCCGTAGTGCAGACTGCGGGCTTCCACCGCCCCTACACCATTCCTGACGACAATGCCGGTTTCAAGACGCTGCAGGCCTCGCCGGAACTTCTGCGCAACTATGGCTACGCCAGCAACGAAGAATACAATTCCCTGCGTTTCTCCGATCACGCCCTGAGCGAATTCTTCCGCCTGGCCAGACAGCAGCCCTGGTTCTCAAACACCATTTTTGCCATCTTCGGCGATCACGGTCTGTACAACACCTCCGAAAACGTGTCCGCCGGATACCTCACCTGCCGCCTGCAAGGCAGCCATGTGCCGCTCATCCTGTACGCGCCGGGGCTCATCGAACCGGGGGTCAAAACCTTCCCCTGCGGACAGCCCGACGTCTTTCCCACGCTGGCGGCGCTGGCTGGCATTCCCATGCGGCACCACGGCCTCGGACGCAATCTCCTTGATCCGGGGGTCGAACAGGACGCCAGGCAGTTCATTGCCGGTGACAGCGAGCTGTTCAGACGTCTGGTCAAAGATGGCTACTGCTATATCCGCGAGGCCACGGAAGGTCTGTACAAGCTGGACGATCTCTCCGGCAGGAACCTCATTGACGACGAGCCGCTGCGTGCCTCTGAAATGCGGCGGGAGGCCGAAGAAGCCTACCATGTCTCCAAGTACCTGCTGTTCCATAACTCGCGGCCTGACGATTGAGGCCGCTGCCTCAGGACATCAGCAATACTGACTCCCCTGCGGCCGCGCGTTCCGGTGACGCCCTATTGGACTCCGGTACGCGCGGCAAAATTTCTGTCGCCGTCCGGCCAGCAAGCGCACAGACCTTGAAACCGGCCTCTCTTTCTCTCCGGTATCTGACTTCACAGTAAGAAGCCGTTACACAGGTTGCGCCTTCCCTCATGACGTTGCCTGTCCAAACGCAACCAACACGGTGCAGGCGGGCTCTGCCTTGGCCACACGACTGCGCCCAATCTGAAAGCCAGGAACGGCCCCTGGCGCCTTCTCTGTTCTCTTCTGCGCCCACGCCCGATCGGGCCCTGCCATCCATTCTCCGCTTCCAGCCTGTACTGCACAGCTTGTCTCTGGGGGCTCCTCATGGGGTGTGCTCGCATGCAGAGCATGCGTATGCCTGCCTTGCACAGAGAAAATGACTGGCTCTCATACCACGGTCGGGATTCTCTCCAGCCGTCAGAAAACGTTTTCCTTGCCGGTTCAGCGGCCGCCCCTGCGTTTTCCGGCTCAAGCACACCACACACTACCGGGGCATCCGCGGCCTGTGCCGGATCCCCACGGCACGGCTTCAGGATTCCCCCCTGATCTTGTACTGCTTCAGTTTCTTATATAGCTTTGTGCGTGATATCCCAAGCCTGACGGCCGTTTTCGAACAGTTTCCGCCAAGCTCTTTCAACGTTGAAATAATCAGCTCCTTTTCCACTGAAGAACTGGCCTCGGCAAGGGTGGACGAGGCTTTTACCGTGGCAGGCATCATCTCCACCTGGTTCAGCGAAGCCAGGAATCTTGCTGGAAGATGTGAACGGCGCAGCAGCTTTTCCGAGTCGTCCAGCGCGCACAGTGCCGATGTGAGCACATTGCGCAACTCACGCACATTGCCTTTCCATGGCGCGTTTTGCAGTGCGTTCAGGCAAGCCTGGGTGATACGTATTCCCTTGGCCCGTTCTGCTCCGACAATCTGCTCCATCAGAATGCTGATCAGCAGCAGGATGTCTTCCCTGCGCTGCCGCAAAGGAGGAACCACCAGTTCAAGAATGGTCAGCCGGTGATACAGATCTCCGCGGAAAAGTCCCTGTTCCACCATGGCGTAGAGGTCTCTGTTTGTTGCGGCTATCAGGCGGAAATCCGAATAAACAGGGGCAATCTGGCCGATCTTCTGGATCTCGCCGCTCTCCAGAACACGCAGGAGCTTTGACTGAATATCAAGCGGAAGCTCACCGATCTCATCGAGAAAGATCGTGCCGGTATGTGCGGATTCAAACTTGCCTTTCATGCCGCAGGTTTTTGACCCCGTAAAGGCTCCCTTGGCATAGCCGAACAACTCGGACTCAATCAGACTGGGGGGCAGGGCCGCACAGTTCACGGCAATAAAGGGCTTGCCGGATCTGGGGCTTCCCATGTGCAAGGCCTGGGCCAGCAGTTCCTTGCCCGTGCCGGATTCTCCGGTGATAAGCACCGGATTTTCTGTCCTGGCGTATTTTTTACCAAGTTTTATCAGCTGCTTCATGGCCTGGCTGCGTGAAACGATGGTCTCGAACGTGTGCAGCTGTCCTGTAATCTGATGTGCCTTCTGTTTATAGAAGGACGCCGTCTGGGAGAGTTCCACAAGAGAGTTGATCAGATCGTTCAGATTGTCCCGGCTGATGTTCGTCATCAGTGTTTCGGTAATGATACACATCACCCGGTTGTGCTCGTCAAGAATTGGTATCCGCGCGCATACGCCTTTCGTGCCTTCAACCGTGACGCTTGGTGAGACGCTCTTGGTAGCTGTACGAATCGTCTTCATGCTGCCTGACTGGCCGCTGGTAAACAAATCGCTGACATACTTTCCAAGATAGTCCTCCTTGTCAGAGCCCCCATGAAATTCAACATAGGCCTGATTTATATACAAATAAATGCCATTTTCATCGATGATGGCTATTCCTACGGACAAGGCATCGAGCATGGTCTGGAACAGCTTTGAATCAAGCAATAATTTCAAGCTATTGCTGTCAATTCTGTTGAGAGGCATTGATGGCTCCTTTTTTCTAACTATAGACGATCTAAAAATTTTTTCTATTGCCCCGCGTTTTCCCTGTTGTCACAAAACCGGTACACCTGTTCCAGTTTGCGCACAGTAGAAAGCTCACGATCTCAACCTGTTGTGAAAAAATATGCTAACCCGCCTTAAAAACCGCTGCCTCATTATCTGGACGATATTTTTATTTAGCATATAACATATTATTTTTATTATAATTATCTGGAATGGCACACTCCTTGCTGAGCAACTGGCAGTTGCACATATGCCCTTTTTATCACAATTCGCAAGGAGAATACAATGGGAACGAATAAATCCGGCTACAATGTCAACTGGGCGACGGTGGATCAACGGCTCTACGATCTTAAGCAGTTTCTGCTTGATGCGCCGCAGCGCATGGATCCGCAGCGGCTTACGTTTCTCAATGAAGTCTATGACGAATACACCAACGAAGAACCTGTTTATGTCCGGGCAAAGCTCCTGGAGCGGGTGCTCACCAAAAAGGACATCTTCTGGGATGGCAACCTGCTTGTCGGCACGCTGACGGGTATTCGTGCAGGGGTGTATGCCTATCCCGAATGGAACGTCACCTGGATCAAGGATGAAATTGATCTTGCCAAGATGTCTTCGCTTGGTGAATTGAAAATTCCCGACGAAACGATGGCCGAACTGAAGAAGGTCTACAAGAAGTGGAAGGGCAAGACGGTCAACGACAGGGCCCATGCACTTTACAAGGAAATCTACGGGGTGGACCCTGCGCCGTATTTCAAGTCCGGTCTGCTGTATGAAGATACATCCATCACGACGGGCAGTGGCGTTGCGGACTATCCCCGCGTGCTGAATGAAGGCATTTCCGGTATTCTCAAGGAAGTTGACGAGCGGATGATGGCCATGCCCAAGAAAGTGGGCTCCAAGCAGAAGCTGGCCTTCTACCGGGCTGCCAAGATCGCGCTCAACGCGGTCATTGCCTACGCACACCGCTATGCCGATCTTTGCGAACAGCTGGCCGAAAAGGAACAGGATGCCGCCCAGAAGGCGGAATTTCTGGAAATCGCCGAAATCTGCCGGCGTGTGCCCGAGTTCCCTGCCAGAAACTTCCGTGAAGCCATCCAGTCTTTCTGGTTCACGCATGTCTGCCTTGAAATTGAACAGATGGGCTGTGCCTGTTCGCCCGGCCGTTATGGGCAGTACATGTATCCTTTCTACAAAAAGGACATCGAAGAAGGCAATCTGACCAGGGAACAAGTGCTGCGCCTGCTCAAGTTCCAGTGGATCCGCCATCTTGAAATGGCCGCCTATCAGGGGAACGCCTACGCTCTGGCCCTCTCCGGGCATACGGGGCAGACCATCACCATCGGCGGCCTTACCGCTGACGGTGACGATGCGTCCAACGAGCTGGAAATGCTGCTTCTGGACTGTCAGCTGCAGATGCGCAACATCCAGCCGACCATCAGTCTGTTCTACACGCCCAAGATGAAGGATGAATACCTGCAGAAGGCCATTGAAGTCATCCGGGATGGCTCAGGACAGCCCCAGTTCATGAACAACACCGTTGTCGTCGAACGGCACCTGAACCGTTTTGCCGAATGCGGCATCAACATTCAGGACGCCCGCAACTGTGCCAACTTCGGCTGCGTGGGCACAGGCGTGTGCGGCAAGGGCTCCTTTGTCATCTTTGATCCCTTCCCCAACCTCGTGAAACCTGTTGAACTGGCTCTCAACAACGGCGTTGATCCTGTGACCAACAAACAGATCGGTCCCAAGACGGGAGATCCGGAACAGTTCACCACCTATGAAGAGTTCCACAACGCCTTCATGGCCCAGATGGACTTCATGATGACCATCATGCGCAAGCATGGCGATCTTGGCAATACGGTCAAGGAATGGACGGTACCCAGTGTCTTCCGTTCCTGCGTGATCGATGGCTGTATTGAAAGCGGCCTGTTTGAGGAAGCCGGCGGCCCCAGATACTGCCAGACACTCTGCATCACGACCGGCGGCATTGATACGGCCAACAGCCTCATCGCCATCAAGCATCTGGTGTACGATACCCGCAAGATTAGCATGAAGGAGCTGAAGGACGCTCTGGCAGCCAACTTCAACGGGTACGAAGAAATCCAGAAGATGTGCTATGAAGCGCCCAAGCACGGCAACGACATTCCCGAAGTCGACACCTTTGTCCGCCAGTTGTATCGCGACATCAAGAAGATGTACCGTTCCAAGGGGAAAGACTATCTGAACCACACGGCCTTCATGGATGCCTACTCACTCTCGTTCCACAACTACTTCGGCGCGATGATGGGTGCTCTGCCCACCGGGCGCAAGGCCGGCATCGCTCTGACCGACGGCAGTGTTTCCGCCATGCCGGGCACGGACGTTGAAGGCAGCACGGCACTCATCAAGTCCGCTGCCCAGGCCATCGACACCGTCGACTATGCGTCGAACCACCTCAACTTCAAGTTCCTTCCCTCCGCACTGGAAGGCCCGGCCGGAGCAAGGACGCTGCTCAGCCTCGTCAAGACCTACTTCGATCTTGGCGGCAGCCACATCCAGTTCAACTGCGTGAGCTCCGAAACGCTGAAGGACGCCCAGCAGAACCCGCAAAACTACAAGGACCTTGTGGTCCGGGTGGCAGGGTTCAGCGCGTACTTCACGCGCCTGGACAAGGGCGTGCAGAACGAAATCATCAAACGGACTGAATACGCCGCCTAAGTCACAGCAACAGTCCTCCCGGCCGGATTCCTCCTTGCCGGGAGGGCGGAGACACGTATGGACACCGGTATCATCTACAACATTCAGCGCATGTCCGGACAGGACGGTCCGGGCTTGCGCACCACAGTTTTTCTGAAAGGCTGTCCTCTGTCCTGTCAGTGGTGCAGCAATCCTGAATCCCAGGACAGACGTCCTCAGCTTATGGTGTTCCCTAAGCTGTGCTCGGGATGCGGAGCCTGTATTTCTGCCTGTCCACAGCAGGCCATTGTCATGGACGGCGATCATCGTTCCCGGACGGATCGGCAGAAATGCGTCTCCTGCGGGGCGTGTGCCGCCGTCTGCCCGCACAAGGCGCGCGAAATCTCAGGCAGGGCCATGACGGTTGCCGAAGTCATGCGCGTTGTGGAAAAGGACGAGCTTTTCTACCAAAACTCCGGAGGCGGAGTCACCTTCTGCGGCGGCGAACCTACAGCCTCAGGCGAGTTTCTTCTTGAACTGATGCAGGCTTGTCACAACCGTGGCTACCACATCTGCCTGGATACCTGCGGCCATTGTGAGCAGAACGCCTTTCTCAAGGCCGCTGCTGCCTCGGATCTCATTCTCTTTGACTGCAAGCATATGGATACCGCCATCCATAAGCAATTTACCGGCGTCGGCAATGAACTCATCCTTTCAAATCTCAAAAATATCCTTGAAAGGCACTATGCCGTACGCATCCGTATCCCTCTGATGCCTGGCGTCAACGATACGGAATCGAATATTACTGCTCTTGCTGAGTTTTTGAAACCGTATGGAATCTTCGATGTTGACATTTTGCCATGTCATACATTTGGAAGTTCAAAATATGAGGCACTTGGTTTGAACCAGCCTTCGCAAGTTCCCTATCCAAAAGAAGAATTGAAACTGATTCTTCAACGATTTGAACGCAATGGATTGCACACTGCAATCGTATAAAAACATAGGAGGAGACGTTGTATGCTCAAACTAACCCTTAACAGTGACGTAAAAGAGAGACTTCTCGAAATTCTGAAAGATGAAGACGACGCCGACAGCGCCGTGCGAATCCGTGAATATACCACCGGAACACCTTGTTGCCGTAAGACCGTGCTCGGCTTCACGATAGACGAAAAAGACGACGACGATGACTCGTTCGAAGTAGACGGCATTCCTTTTATTGTGAACAACGACATCGTCGAAAAGTGGGGCAACGCTTCTTACATCGGTTCGATGGACGAGCATGGCAATCCTTCCATTGTTAAAGTCAATTAATACAGACGGCTTTTGAAACTCAATAATTTCAAAAGCCGTGCCGTCCGCGTGGTGGCCTAGATCTACCCTGTCCATCCGTCAGGAACGGTTCTGATTGCAACATAACCCGCTCCAGCCATCACCATGTTGTCTTAAGGAGGACTCAATGCACATTTTCAAGACGTCCATTGCCGTTATCGGGCTGCTAACCTTCCTTTCCCTTAACGCGCATGCGGAAACGGTCACCCTCAAGTACTCGAACTACTATCCGGAATCCTCCGCAATATCCCAAAATATCCATAAACCCGTTCTTGAATCCATCACGAAAGGGACCAATGGAGCCATTCAGTTCCAGGAATACTGGGCCAGCTCGCTGCACAGCCTGCCAGACGGCTTCAAGGCCGCCCGTTCCGGCCTGACGGATATTACTCAGGCCTACTGCTTCACGCTGCCGACCAGTTTCAACCTTCCCCACTGCGATTCGCTTCCCTTTGCCTTCTCCAACTCTGTCGTGGGTTCTCTTGTGATGGAAGAGTTGTACGCCAAGTACTTCAAGAAGGAATATGAAAAGCAGGGTGTCTACTGCGCCATGTATCCCGTTCTCGAATATACAGGCATCATCAGCAAGACGCCCATCCGGACACTCGAAGATCTCAAGGGCAAGAAACTGTATATCCCCGGCGGGATGCTTCAGGACGTCTACAAGAAACTCGGTGTCACACCCGTGCTGATCGCGCCTGCCGAACTGTTCCAGGCACTCCAGCGCGGTATTCTGGACGGCGCCCTGTATCCTGCCGGTCTGGTCATCCCTCAACGCTATCATGAAGTCTGCCGCTACTGGACAAACGCCACCATATGCTACGGCGCCATCCCGTTTGCCATGAACAGGAAAAAATTCGACGCGCTTTCCGATCCTCTGAAAAAGACACTGTACTATCAGCTGCGCCAGGCCAACGTCCTGATGGGCAAACTCTATTACGACATGGACCGCGCGGCCATTGAAGAAATGCAGAAAGCCGGTGTGGAAATCATTGATCTGAGCCCTGCCGAAAAGGAACGCTGGGTCAACGCCACGGCCTCCATCTGGGAAGAATTCATCGAACAGAATGAGAAAAAAGGCCTGCCGGCCCGTCAGCTCTGCGAAGACATCAAGGCCCTCAACAGCAAATTCTCTGCCATGTCCATGGATGAACTTATGGACTATGCAGCCCAAAACCCTGCCAAAGGGATCATCACCGGCTTTTAGTGAAACAGACTCCACCTCCGGGAATACCCAGAGGTGTTCGCTCAAGACCATATTGTGAGGGTGTATGATAGACTCTGTTGACAGACTGACATCAAAAATGGCGAAAATTCTGCTGGATTTCAGCGCGTTTGTTGCCTATCCCCTGCTGATCGTCATTGTTCTTGTAGACGTTACGCTGCGGACCGCGCTCAACAGCCCCCTTCCCTGGGGCAATGAAGTTTCCGGTCTTCTTCTCATTCTCTGCTTTTTTGGTCCCGCCTGCATTTGCGAAGAAGAAAAAAGCAATATCGCCCTGGATTTTCTGAGCGCCCACTTTTCTGAACGCGGCCAGGCGCTCCTGAATCTGCTGAGCAGTCTTATTGCCGGCGTGTGGATCGGCCTGCTCGCATACAGGAATTTTGTCGAAATTCCTGAAATGATCAAATACGGTGAAACAGGCGTCGAGTTCCAATATCCTCTCTGGCCCCTTCGCCTCTTCCTGGCTGTAGCGCTGCTGTTCCTGTTCATACGCCTGTGCCTCAACCTCGTTATCGTAGGCAGAAAACTCGGACGGAGAGAATAAGATGGATCTGGTTGTTATCGGATATCTGGGCCTTGGAATCATGCTTCTGCTGGTATTCCTGGGCATTCCCATTGCCTATGCCCTGGCTTTTGTTGCCCTTGGCGGCATGTTGTTTACCATGGATCTCCACTCCACACTCACACAGATCATGCTTGTGGCGTGGGAACAGGGATGCTCATTCTCTCTGATGAGCATTCCCTTGTTCATTCTTATGGGGACATTGGCCAAAACAACAGGCATCGTCGCGGATCTTTTCGATTCTATCCGCAAATTGATCGGCCGTGTGCCTGGCGGACTGTGCGTCGCCGGTGTCCTGGCCGCAGCCGGCTTCGGCGCCGTGACCGGATCGACCATGGCCTCTGTGGCAACCATGGGATCCACCGTTATGCCGGAACTGGAAAAATATAAGTACGACGACAAGCTCTCCAGCGGTGCCATCGCTGCCTCAGGCGGCCTTGCCGCGCTGATTCCGCCTTCTGTGCTGGTCATCGTCTACTGTGTGCTCACAGACCAGTCCATCGGCACAATGTTCATCGCCTGCGTTATCCCGGGACTTTTGGTAACGGGCGTCTTCTGCCTGTATATTCTGATCCGCTGTCTGCTCAATCCGCAGCTCGGCCCCATTGGCCCCAGCTATTCGCTGAAGGAAAAAATCGCCTCCCTCAAAGGCATCATGCCCATCACCCTGTTGTTTGTGCTTGTCGTCGGCGGCATGTACGGCGGCATCGTGACACCTACGGAAGCAGCCTCCCTCGGCGTAGCTGGCGTTGTCCTCATTACCGTGTGTCTGCGGCGCCTGAGTTTTGCGGCTGTTCGGGATGGCCTGTATGAAGCCGCCAAACTGTCAACTGCCATTTTCCTGATTATCGTCGGCGGTTGGATGATGAGCCGCTTCCTCGTCACAACAGGGACTACCGAACACTTGGTGAACCTGTTCGTGGGCTTTGGCTTCTCCCGGTATACGCTGATTGCCAGCCTGTTTGTCATGTACCTCATTCTTGGTTGTGCACTGGAACCGACAGCCATGCTGATCCTGACCATGCCACTGCTGTTCCCCATTGTTGTGGCCTATGGCATTGATCCCGTATGGTTCTGCGGCTTTATCACCATGATGATGGTTCTTGGCGGTATGACGCCGCCTGTGGGGCTCAACGTCTACGTTCTGCAAAGCGTCTGCCCGCGATTGTCGACTTCGTTGATATTCAAGGGTGTAATGCCGTTCGTCGGTCTTCACTGTCTTTGCGTCCTGCTTATTGTCCTCTTCCCCGAAATCGTAACCTGGCTCCCCAGCACAACCCTGTAAGAACACGAGGCTTCCGGCATGAAAATCCATCTCAGCAGCGAGGCTGAAACCAGACTGAAGGCAATTCTATCCAGAAACGAAGGGGCTGATCACTATGTCCGTATCCGCCGCTTTTCTCTCGGTTGCGGTGTCTGAAGCAGCAAGACAAACCTTGGCGTGACCTTGGACGAATGTACGGATGAGGATATCAGGACTCAGGTCAATGGAATCGATTTCATCATTGACAGAGCCCTGTACATGACTGCCGGAGAAGAGTTTTCCATTTCTCTGGACAGCACCAAGAACCTGCGGGTTGAATCGGAAACGTTGAAGAAGCAGTCTTCCGGCGGACGCCTCTCGTAACTATGGCGTTCCTCCATACAACCCGCTCTGGAACCCGGCATTCCTGCCGGAGCAAAACACAGGGACTCTGTGCCGTCAGCTTGACGGCGCATGAACCCGACAGGTATCACCCGCTCCTGTCCGCCTGAACAAACGTCTGAAGAAGGCTTGAGATAAGAGCAGGTAATGAAAAGGGTCCCCATGGAGGGACCCTTTTCGCACAGAAATCATTTCAAGACAGTGCGTGTCTGCCTTGCCGGAGAAACTGATCCGGCAGGGAGCTGCCGCATCCCGGGGCCCGGCACAAGACGCTGTCTCGTTACACAACAACGCACGGGAAAATGCCTGCCCAGGCATCACAGGAGGTTATCGTGCCCGCAGGTCAGGACCTTCCACCTAATCGATGCTGAGTCCCAGCGAAAACGCCTTGCCCACCAGCTTGCCTATTCCCCAGTACTGCCGCGTCACAGGCGCAAACAGAAGAGGATCGATGGCTGCAACGTCCGGCCTGCCTTTTTCGTCAAGGCAGTCCTCACGGACTTTGACGTCCTTGACTTCACCAATAAACTGCACATGCGAGCCTATTTCCACGCTCTGCAACAGGGCAAGCTCCAGCACAAGCGGACATTCGCCCACATAGGGCGCGTCCACATATTCTCCTTTAACAGCACTCCAATGGAGACTTGCGAACTTGTCAACCTTGGAGCCGGAGCGGATGCCTGCAAAATCGGCCTGAGCGGCCTGTGACGTTGAAGGGATGCTGATGGTGAACGCCTTGCGCTCAAGCACGCTGGCATATGTCCAGCGTGTTCTCTGGATAGATACGGCCACTGCCGGCGGCTGCGACGCGCAGATGCCGCCCCAGGCGGCGGTCATGATATTGGCCTTGCCCTGCGGATCATAGCTGCCCGCCAGCAGAACCGGCGCAGGCAGCAGAAACGTTGTCGCTCCCAGCGACTTCATAGTGCTTTCCATAGTCAGACTCCTTGCCCAGGCCCCGGTCCAGAACGGCTCCCGACCGGCCTGAGGCGTTTTCAGCACAGGCGTGCTGCGCGCATCCGCCTGCTCAGCGGCAATCCTCCTGCAGACTGCAACAAGGCGCCCCGCACACCGCAAGCGCCCTCAGCCCTGGGGACGTCCCAGGCTGACAGCTGCAGGCCGGCGCAGTCTCCCGGCCTTGTCCAAAGCTGTTCTGGCAATAGCGCGTCCCCTGCCATCATACAAGACGGCAGCCTGAAGCCAGAGAAATGAAAAAACGCTGTTGCCTGACAAGGAAGGATTCTCCATCGTCAGGGAGAGCGCATCAGCGACGGCTTGTCAAATGATATTTAATGACCTGTAATTCCATATTTTTTTAACTTATATTGCATGAGGCTTTTGGAAATGCCGAGAAGCTTTGAGGCATTGGCCTGGATGAAATCCGCCCGCACAAGGGCCCGGCGGATCAGCGCCGCCTCGATGCGCTCCAGCGTATCGGCAAGATCAAGCTGTACGGGCAGCAGATCCACGGCGCTTTTGAACTGGGCTTCTTCGTCGCGAATTTCCGGAGGCAGCTGCTCAAGGGTGATTTCCTGACCGGAGACGAGCACCACGCAGCGCTCCACCACATTCTGCAGCTGACGAACGTTGCCAGGCCACTCATATCCCACAAGATAATTCAGCGCCTCAGTGCTGAAGGTCTTCAGAGGCAGGTCATTTTCCTTGCAGCATTTTTCCGTAAAATGGGCCACCAGCAGGGGAATGTCTTCCCGCCGCTCGCGCAGGGGCGGCAGAGGAATGTGCACGACATTGAGCCGGTAGTACAGATCTTCGCGGAACGTGCCTGCATGCACCATGGCCAGAAGATCACGGTTGGTGGCTGTCACAACCCGGATGTCCACCTGAATTTCAGCGCTGCCGCCGACGCGTTCAAAACTGCGCTCCTGCAGCACGCGCAGCAGCTTGACCTGCAGCTCTGGCGACAGCTCGCCCACTTCATCCAGAAACAGCGTGCCTCCGTCGGCCTGTTCGAAGCGCCCGCGGCGCATGGCCACTGCCCCTGTGAACGAGCCTTTTTCATGGCCGAACAGCTCGCTTTCAAGGACACCGGAGTTGAAGGCCATGCAGTTCACGGAAACAAACGGCTCATGGCTGCGCTGGGACGCAAAGTGGATGGCCCGGGCTACAAGCTCCTTGCCGGTGCCTGATTCGCCGGTGATAAGGACAGTCGCACGACTGGGCGCAGCCCTGTCCACAAGCGACATCAGTTCACGCATGGCCCGGCTGTTGCCGATAATCCGGTGTTTGCCATAGCGATCCTCCAGCGATTCATGGAGAATGCGGTACTGGCGGTGCATTCTGGCCAGCTCGGCGGCGTTCTGCACCGAAAGCAGCAGCTCGTCGTTGGAAAAGGGCTTGGTGATGTAGTTTGTGGCCCCCTGTTTCATGAGATCCACAGCGCTCTCGATACTGCCGAAGGCCGTCATGATCAGGACGGGAATATGCGGCCAGTTCTTCTTGACGCGCGCCAGCACCTCCCCGCCGCTCACACGGGGCATCTTCATATCGGTGATGACAACATCCACCTCGGAGTCGTCAAGGAAGGCCAGCGCCGTCTCGGGATCACTGAGAGCCGTCACCTCATACCCTGCATCGCGCAACAGCGTCTCCAGCACAAGCAGATAGTTGACCTCGTCGTCAATGACCAGTAAGTGCGTCTTTTCGTTATTCATGAGGCGTCCCTGGCTAGAGGCAGCGTCATGGCGACCACCGCGCCGCCCTCAGGGGCCGGCGCATTGGACACATGGAGCTGGCCGCCATGACCGGTAAGAATCGTGTTCACAATGGGCAGGCCGAGGCCTGTCCCATGATCCTTGGTTGTAAAGAACGGATCCAGCGCGTGCTCAAGGCCCGCAGCATCAAATCCGGGACCGCTGTCACGGAAGGACAGCTCCAGCTGTCCTTCGCCAACCTTGCGGCCCAGAATGTGGAGCGTCCCGCCCGTGCCCATGGCCTGCAATGCATTGCTCACCACGTTGTACACGGCACGGTACAGCAAATCCTTGTCCCCGTGCACCTGCATGACCTCTGGCGTCTGCCTGTCCACCTTTGTCCCGGATCGGCGCAGCTCGCCTTCCAGAAAACCAAGGACCTGATCCACAACCTGATTCAAATCCACCAGATCCTGCTTGGGAACACGGGGCCTTGCATAGTCAAGAAAATCGTTCACCGTCTGACTGAGCCGTCGGGATTCATCGTACATGGCCCCCAGAAGGCGCTTGTTGGCATCGTCGTTTTCACTGGAACGGCGCAGCAGAAGCTCGGCGCTGGAACGGATGATGCCCAAGGGATTGCGGATTTCATGCGCAATGCTTGCAATGACCCGCCCCATACTGGCCAGCCGTTCGTTTTCGTGCAGCTCAGCCTCCAGCCGGCGTGTCCTGGCCATTCGTTCCGCCAGGATCCGTTCAGCACGGGCAATAAACATCTGCAACAACCCAAACAGCACGGCAGACGATCCCAGACAGAGCGCCAGGATGACCCACTGGAACCGGATAACCGTCTCATAATCGCCGGTGATGTCCTTGGTTATTTCCACCACACCAACGATGAGCGATTCCCCTTCTTCATCCTTTTCTCCCGGCAGCTGGACGCTCAACGGAAAGCTCATCCTCAGCAGAAAGGCCCGTTCCGCCATATCCAGCATGAACATGGCCTTGAGCAGCGACATGGATGACAGGGTTTCAAAGACGGGTTTGCCGGTATCCAGGGCCTGCGTCATGCTTGGCGGCGTCATGTCGCCACGGCCCAGTTCTCCGTGATCCAGTGAATAGTTGACGACCTTGTCCGTACCGTAGATGCGCAGCGTATCGATCTGCAGGCCCTTGATGGTGTCCTGCACAACTTCATCAAGCAGGCGGTACTGCAACGGCTGCCGCAACGCGATGCGCCCGAACGCCAGCATTGTGGGCACAACAAAACGGCGCGCAATCTGATGGTTCAGATTGCCGCCAAGCAGCAGACTGTAGTCCTGCTGGCGGACAAGCAGCGTCTCTCTGGCAAAATTTCCAATGAAAAACGCCAAAAAAAGCGAAGAAGCCAGAATAAGTACCAGGGAAACCCACGCCAGAAAGCGCGTCAGCCGGAACGGCAGCTTCTCCGGGACAACCTCTCCCGGAGAAGCCGCTTCAGAGACTCTCTGCTCCGGCGGATTCATGCTCAGAGGCACAAAATCAGGCTGCGAGGAAGCTGTTCTCACTCCTGTCCCCGGGTAAGGAAAGCCTGCAGCATGGCAGCTTCCTCGTCGTACCCCTGCGCGCCAAGACGGGCGCAGGCCAGCCGCTTGCCAAGCTCAACAGCCGGCTGATCAACAGGATTGATGTCCATGAGCCAGCCCGTCAGCAGGGTAGCTGCCATGCAAAGGCCCATGACGGCACCCGCGGACTGTTCATCAGCCGAAGACGTAACCAGCCTGACCAGAGGCACCTGATGCCTGGCCAGCGCGGCGGACGTGCCAAGACATTCGGCGTCGAGCAGCTCGCCAAACCGCTTGCCTTTCAACCACGACCACTTGTCGGGAATGCTGTCCGGGAACAGAGGGCCGGCAGCCTCGCCCTGCGAAAGTGCCGGGCAGGTCAGCAGCAGGCACCCCTTGTCCTTGGGCCCGTCGAGGAACATTTGCTGGAGCGAGTGCTGATCCGTCACCCCCACAGCAGGGATAGGCATGGTACCCCTGCCTTCCTTGCCAAGACTTTCGGCCCAGAGCTGGGCAAACCAGGCACCAAGAGAGGCCCAGGCTGGAATATAGCTGAAGAAAATCAACTGGCTGTATTGCTCAGACCACAGCTTTGCAGCCCAGGCGGCAAACTGCCAGGCCGGCTGGCTGCGCAGCGTTTCGGCAGTTACGGAGGCAAGGGGTTCCGTGACCGACAACGATCCGCGCAGCAGTGCGCGCCAGTCAATCCCCATGAAGGCAGCGGGAACCAGCCCCACAGCCGAAAACACCGAATAACGTCCGCCCAGATAGTCCGGAACGGGCAGGGCGCGGATACCTTCACGCTGGGCCTGCTGGCGCAGATAGCCCACCTTCTCGTCAGTCACAAAAAGCAGATGCTCCTGCCAGCTGGAGGGTAACGCCGCCTTCAGCCAGTCATGCATCAAAAAGTATTGCGACAGCGTCTCGATGGTGCCGCCGGATTTGCTGACCACCACAACGACCGTTTCTTCCGGTGCAAGCGTGTCCATCCATGCGGTCAGGCCCGGTGCGTCGATGTTGTCGGCAATCCAGATCCAGGGTCCCTGGTGGCCGGGGCGATCCTGCTGGGGGTAAAACGCCTTCTGCAAGGCCCGCGCCCCCAGGGCCGAACCGCCGATTCCCAGGATCACCATGTGCTTGAAGCCCTTCAGCCAGGGCGTCAGCGCCTCAATCTGCGCTTCAAGCTCAGCCCTGTACGGCATGGTCAGGCAGGGGAGATGTCCGGCGGCGCATTCCTCGTTCAGTCGGGCCGCGCAGGCGGCCAGACGGTCTTCAGCCTGAACGGGTGCGGCAACCCGCCCCGTCCAGGCGTGGCTCCACTCAAGGCGATACATACGCAAACTCCTTGCATCGTGCAGTACGAAAACATCCCTTGCAGCACCAGCAATGCCATGGCGGCAATGCTGGGCCGTGCGCCGTTGAGCCGGCGTGTCCCGCTTACGCCCCGGCTGGCGGAAGGTCCCGGGCCTTCCGCCGCGGGTTCACTGCATGGCGCTACTTCACCATGACCTTGCGCATCCGCTTCAGCGCTTCGGCAAGCGTCTCGTCCGAAACCGCATAGGAAATGCGCAGGCAACCCGGCATGCCAAACGCCGTTCCGGGCACCGTGGCAACATGGGCCTCTTCAAGAAGGCGCGTGCACATGACGTTGTCGTCCGGGCAGTCAGGGCCGAGCAGCGCCGAGAAATCCAGGAAGAAATAGAACGCGCCATCCGGCTTGGGACAACGCACGCCAGGCCAGGTCGACACTTCAGCCAGGACCATGTCACGACGGCGCTTGAAAGCTTCCCGCATGGCGATAATGGAGTCGTCCGGCCCTTCAAGCGCTGCCAGAGCTGCCCGCTGCGCTATCGAGCATACGTTGGAAGTCACCTGCCCCTGCATCTGATCCATGGCCTTGATGAGGGCGGCGTCGGCCAGAGCAAAGCCCACGCGCCAGCCGGTCATGCAGTAGGCTTTGGAAAGGCCGTTGACGATAGCCACCTGTTCAGGATACCGCGCCCACCAGGTTGCCGCACTGGCCGACTCGGCCGGCGCGTACACGAGCTGTTCATAGATTTCGTCCGCCACGACAAACAGTCCGCGACCGATCGCCCATTCCATGATCGCGTCCAGCTCCTTTCTCGAGTAACAGGCCCCGACAGGGTTGCTGGGCGAGTTGATGACGAGCATCCGGACTTCAGGCGTCACACTTTCTTCAAGCCTGGCCGGCGTGACCTTGAAGCCTTCTTCGATGGTCGTGGGCACAAAAATTGAGCTTGCTCCGGCCATGGTCGCCATTTCCGGATAGCTTACCCAGTACGGCGAGGGGATCAGAACCTTGTCGCCAGGGTTGAGCAGAGCCTGCATAAGTGCATACAGGGCCTGCTTGCCGCCGTTGGTGATGATAATGTTCTTAGCTTCGGCCTCAACACCATGATATTTTTTAAAGTAGCCTGCAGCGGCCTTGCGCAGGGCTGGAATGCCCCCCACCTGGGTGTAGCGGGTAAAGCCTTCATCGATGGCTTTCTTAGCCGCTTCTCTAATGAATCCGGGAGTTTCAAAATCGGGCTCGCCTACGGCGAGACTGATGATGGAAATACCCTTTGCCTTGAGTTCCATGGCCTTGGCATTGATGGCCAGTGTGGCCGATGGCTTGATCAACCCCATCCTGCTGGACAACCGCATAAATGACTCCTTATGCTTCAAATCATTGTCAACAAGCATAGTCCACAACGCCATAAAAAGAAAGAGTGCTGCCATGATCCAGCCCGACAGGGTCACGCCCCTCATCCCTTTTGCCAGGCGTCTCGTCGCCGGACGCTTTCTGCGCCGTTTCAAACGGTTCTTTGTTGCCGCACAGCTCCCCGGCTATGAAGGCGAAGTCCTCGCCCACACCAACAACACCGGCACCATGCTCGGCATGCTCAGGGAAGGCTCCCCGGCGCTGTTTTCCCCGGCAGACAATCCGGCACGCAAACTTGCCTGGACGCTTGAAGCGCTATGGCTTGGCGGAGCCTACCCCGATGAGGGCGCCCTGCCGGAAGGCCGGACGCCATGGCACGGCCCCGGAGGCTTCTGGGCCGGCGTCAACACATCAATTCCCAACAAGCTTCTTGAAGCGGCTTTTTATGCCGGCAGACTCCCCTGGGCGCGGGGCTACACCCTGTGCCGACGGGAATGCCGGCGCGGCGAAAGCCGGCTTGACGCCTGCCTTGAAGGGCCGGGACTGCCTAAATTATGGGTCGAGTGCAAAAATGTGACTCTGGTGGAAGACGGTATGGCCCTGTTTCCGGATGCGGTGTCCGAACGAGCCCTGAAGCATCTGGAAACGCTCTCAAGCCTGCCCCGTGGCGAACGCGGGGCCATGTTCTATGTCATCCAGCGTCCCGACGCCCGGTGCTTTGCACCGGCAGACATCATCGATGCCGCTTATGCCGAAGGCTTCCGGCGGGCTGTGGACAGCGGCGTGGAAGTCTACCCCGTCGTGGTCGACGTAAAGCCAGAAGGTCTGTTCATGCGCGAGCTTGTCCTGCCTGTGGCGCAGTGCAGCGCACCGCCGCCAGAAGCCGTCAGCCAGATCTGATAAAGCATTTTTAGTTTGCAATACTTCGTGTTTCAAACCATACGGTCTGTCGTTTTGCCTTTTTCAATGACAAAACGATCCAAACCGCAAAGAGAACGCCGTGCCGTATGCTTCAGTCTGTACAAGGCGACGAAACGGCCGTCTGTGCTCCTGTACAGTGGGAAGGGGCTGCCACACACTGGATGGATGGCAGAAGGCTTCCTTCCTCCGCAAGGCAGTATGACGGGGCTGCGTTGTGCCTGTCAGGCACAACGCAGCCCATGCCGGCCCCACTTGTGACGCTCCTCAGGATGATGCAGGGCCTGTGAGATAAGATTGAGCTCTCATGATACAATCAACCCCCTGCTTCATTTTCCATGCTCAAGTCATGGAGAAGGACAGGGGGCTGAGAAAAAGGAGAGGCTCTTTCAGGGTGATACCCCTGACCAGAATTCACACGGCCGGGGTGTCAGCGGATAAGCATGGCATCGCCGTAAGAGAAGAAACGGTATTGCCGCTCCACGGCATCCCGGTAGGCCGCCAGCACCGGATCATGTCCGGCCAGGGCGCAGACCAGCATCAGCAGGGTGGATTCCGGGAGGTGAAAGTTGGTGATCAGGCCGTCAATGGCCTTGAAGGTATAGCCCGGCCGGATAAAAATATCCGTCCATCCGGCGTACGGCTGCACGCCGCCGCAACTCTGCGCAATGCCTTCCAGTGTACGGCAGGCCGTGGTGCCCACGGCAATAACCGGGCGCCCCTGGGCGCGGGCCCTGGCAACCGCCTCAGCCGTACTCTCCGGGCATTCGATAAATTCGCGGTGCATCACATGCTCGCGGATGTCTTCGCAGCGCACGGGGCTGAACGTGCCATAGCCCACATGCAGTGTCACCTCAGCCCAGCCGAACCCTCGCCGTGCCAGCGTTTCACGCATGGCCTCCGTAAAATGCAGGCCTGCTGTCGGTGCGGCCGCCGAACCGGATTTGTCCTTGCGCGAATAGACGGTCTGATACGTCTCGGCGTCCGAGCTTCGGCTTTCCCGGCGGATATACGGTGGCAACGGCAGCTGCCCGCAGCGCTCCAGAAAGGCCGACAGTCCCTGCCGTCCGCCACGCCAGGCCAGCCGGACACGGTGACGGCCAAAGTCGCCCTTGGCGAGGACTGTCAGGTCAATGCCGTCCGCGGCCCCGGGTTCGGGCAAACGCAACGTGTCACCCACATGCATGGCTTTGCCGGGCTTGAGCAGGACATCTGTTTCAGCAGCAAACAGGCCGTCAGTCTCGACCGCCTGCTGCTCCACCAGAGGCACAACGCCAAGCAGCAGGCACTCCATCCTGCCGCCGGTAGGCCGCATTCCGCGCACCCGGACAGGCAGTACCCGCGAGTTGTTGGCAACGAGCAGCGCTCCTTCCGGAAGCAGATCCGGCAATTCGCTGAATGTGTGGTGCGAACGCCGGCCGCTCTGCCGTTCCAGGACGAGCAGCCGTGACGCACCGCGCTCAAGCGGCTCCTGCGCGATGAGCGATTCTGGCAGATCGTAACGGTAATAGGCCAGCGTCTCTTCAAAAGGCACAGTCATTGCACATCACTCCACAGTGACGCTCTTGGCAAGGTTTCTGGGCTGATCCACATCCTTGCCCAGGTAGTCGGCCATTTCATAGCTGAACAGCTGCAGAGCCGGCAAGGCGACAAGGCCAGCCAGCAGTCCGGGAACGTGCGGCAGCCGCCAGATCCGATCCGCCGGAGGATTCACCCCCTCGGCGGCCAGTGCAATAATCGGCCCGCCGCGCGCCTTGATTTCCTGCATGTTGGAGGCCGTCTTGGGGAACAGCGCATCATTGAAGGCCAGCACGAGTGTGGGGAACGCCGGATCGATAAGCGCAATAGGGCCGTGCTTCATTTCACCGGCGGCATACCCTTCGGCATGGATGTACGACAATTCCTTGAGCTTCAACGCGCCTTCAAGCGCCAGAGGAAAGGCCTGCCCGCGGCCAAGGTAAAAGAAACTGCGCGCCATGGAAAATTCCCTGGACAGCTCCCTGGCCGTATCTCGCAGGCCCGGCAGAATGCGTTCAAGGATGGCCGGGATGCCACGCAGCACGTCGAGCTGTACGCGCCGCTGGTCTGCGGACAGCGTGTCCTTGCGTGCCGCATAATACAGGGCCATCAGGGCAAACATGACCATCTGACTGCACATGGCCTTGGTGGAGGCTACGCTGATTTCCGGGCCGGCCTGGGTGATGAGTACGGCGTCAGCCTCCCTGGCCACGCTTGACCCCACCACATTACACAGGCCGATCACCGGGCAGCCTCTGGCCTTTGCCAGGCGCAGGGCCGCCAGCGTGTCTGCCGTCTCGCCGGACTGGCTGATAACCAGCACCATATCCCCAGGTCTGAACAGCACGTCCCTGTAGTGGAACTCCGACGCTATTTCAGGCGAAACCGGGATGCGTGCCCAGCTTTCAAACAGCTGCCTGGCCCAGAGCCCGGCATGGTACGACGTCCCGCAGGCCACCACATGGATGTGCTCCGGCACGGGGAACGAATCCAGCTCCGGCAGCCGGACCGTATCGGGCTGCATGCCGCCGTGCGGGTTTTCACCGGCCACGAGCGCCCGGCCGGCCAGGCAGTCCGTCACCACTCCGGGCTGCTCAAAGATTTCCTTGAGCATGAAGTGGCGGTACCCCCCCTTCTGTGCGGACTGCATGTCCCAGTTGATGCGCTGAACCTTTTTGTCCACAGGCTGGAGCGTATCCAGCTGGAAAACCTGATGCGCGCCCGGAGTGATGCGCACGAACTCGCCGTTTTCCAGAAAAATGACGTCGCGCGTATACGGCAGGAATGCCGGCACGTCCGAAGCAACAAAATGCTCTCCCGTGCCCACGCCTACAATCAACGGGGAAGCCAGACGCGCTGCATAAATGGTTTCGGGCTCTTCCGGAGAGATCATGACCAGCGCGTACGCACCGTGCATCTTGCGCAGCGCAGAGGCAAACGCCGTCATGAGGTCGGGGGCGTGCCGCCGTTCCTCAGCGATCAGGTGCGCGGCAACCTCGGTATCCGTATCGCTCTGAAAGCGGTAACCGAGGGCTTCCAGCTGCTCTTTGACTTCACGGTAGTTCTCAAAAATCCCGTTGTGCACCACGGCCAGCACGGGCTCATTCAGGCCTCCGAAATGCGGATGGGCGTTTCGCTCGACAGGCGCGCCGTGCGTTGCCCAGCGGGTATGCCCGATACCGGTCAGCGAACCGAAAGGCGATATGCCGGCAAGTTTTTCCTCCAGCGCAGCGAGCTTGCCTGCCGCCCGCACACGCCACAAGGAAGAACCCTCTACAAAAGCCACGCCCGACGAATCATATCCCCTGTATTCCAGACGCCGCAGGCCTTCAATGACTACAGGCTGCGCCGGACGGTGCCCGGTATATCCAATGATGCCGCACATGATGCCGCACCCTCCTGCATTTGGTGTCGTCAGTTTGAACCGCACTGCCGGACGCCAGGACACACGCCTGCGCCCGGAATCGGGTTCTGGATGAACTTGTGCCGCGCACACACAAACACAGCGGATGGAGTGCGCTGTCCGAAAAGACCGGTGCGGTAGGCTGTTCCCGCGCCTTGTATGAAGCTGTTGCCACATAATGCTGCGGCGTGCGGCCGGCAGGACTGTCCTTGCCGCCTGTGGACGGAAACAGAGACATCCCCGCTGCCACCGCCTGCAGCAGCGGCCTGTTTGCACAGGCCGCACCATGAGTTATGGTTTTCCCGCCTTGCAAAGGAAACAGGCTGGCTGGCAAACAGAATCGCAACGTTGCCAGAGAAGGTTTCACCAGCCTGTTTTTGAGTACAGGCTGTGTTCTATTCCGCCCGTTGCCAGAAGCGTTGCAGAAGCGCTGGACGTGCTACAGCCCCAGCTCTGCAAGGAATTTCGGGTCAACGTCAAAGCCGCAGTCCAGGGCCTTGCGGGCGCACTCCACAGCCTTGGCCTTGTCGCCCTTGTCCATCCACACCAGAGCCAGATTGTTCCAGGCCGGCCCGAACCCGGGTTCCTTGGCCAGCACGGCATTGCTTTCGCGCAAGCAGCCATCCAGATCGCCCAGCATATACAGGGCGACGCCCAGGGTAGCCCTGGCCTGGATGAACTCCGGATCCCACTTCAGGGCCTTGTTGAGCGCCGTCACGGCCTTGTCGGCTTCGCCACGCTGTACATGGACAAAGCCAATGTTGCTCCACGGCACAGGGAACTTGGCACGGCATTCGGCCGCTTCCTGGTTGTAGCGCAGGCAGCCGTCCAGATCGCCGCGCGAAAGGCAGATCCCGCCCAGCTGAACATACGCTTCGGCAAGGCGCGGTGACAGCCGGATGGCATTAAGGAAGGCCTCCTCGGCAGCCATGAGATCACCCTTGTGCAAAAACGCCACACCAAGATTGTAGTAATGGTTGGCACACTTGTTGTCGCCGGTCAGCTCGGCCTGGAGATCGGCAATATAGTCGTCGATGTTGTCGTACTGCTGTTTCATGGCGGTCCTGTAAGCGGTCTAGACGCGAGGCGCGTCGGGATCGGCGGGTTTGTCGGTCGTTGCAGGCTGCGGGCGGCGTTCCAGGCTTTCAAGCAGATAGCCCTCACGACGCAGCAAGTCGTTGTACCAGGCGCAGAAGGCGTAGCGTCCGAGCGTCTTTTCATCACGATTGACAATGCCGAGAGCGCTTTCAAGCGCACCCTGGCCAAACTCGTTGCTCACCGGCCGCCCCTTGAGCGACTGGAAAAATTCGCGGATAAGCTGCTGTGTTGTCCGTTTGGTGATGTCCTGACGCAGCTCCATGGGATCGTTGGGTTTCTGGAAGGGATCCCAGTTTTCATAGCCGATGCGGTCAATGAACTTGCGCCGGCGGGGATTCATCCGCTCGTAAATGTCCTTCTTGAGGGCTTCCTGTTCCGGCGTCAAAGCCTGCGGCGTGCCATCACGCCAGATGGTGGCGCTGATCATCTAGAACTCCTTCCTGGGATCCGGCGCCGGCCCGATGCCAAGATACTTTTCGTCATAGTTGGTCAGAAGAGCCATCGACACGGGGACGTACACCTTGTGCAGCTCCTTGAAACGGGACTGCACCGCGTTCTGCACGTCAAGGCTCAGCGCATCCAGACGATCCTGGATCTTGCCGAGATGCACGGTCGGATAGGGCTTTCCCGGAAGGAATCCGGACTTGCCGCACACATGGGCCTTGCCTTCGATTTCGGTCGGTATGCCATACAACCGGCAGGTAATAGGCCGCTCTTCATACATAAGGCAGGTGTCATCCGGTCCGAGCAGAGGGCAGCGCACCCGATCGTGAGCGACCTGTTCCATGACGTCATGCACGGCTTCGTTGGCGGCTTCTTCCGTCACGACTTCACGCCCCTTGTCCCGCATGGTGCGAAAATAATCGCGCTTGAGCACGGTGATGCGCCTGTCGGCCGCCGCAGCCTCTGTCAGAATGGCGGAACGCTTCGCCCCATAGGCAAACCGTTCCTTGAAGCGGGTATTGAGATACAGCGCTTCAATCAGCGACAGATCAAACAGGGCGTGACAGCAGTCCGAGCAGCCCGAATGGCATTTCACGCACTCCGCGTGCGTGCCTGCCACCTGTGCAAACACGGCGTCCACACTTTTCACCAGCGCCTCATACCGGGTAAAGAAAGGCGAAAGATCGGGAATCATGACGGGAAGATTTTCCTTTGTGAGGGGACATGTAAAAAAACGGGAAGGGACTTGCACCCCTTCCCGTTCCGTCCAGAACATGACATGGGGCGTGTTCCACAACAGGAACGGCCCCGGAGTCCGGATCCCGGGGATTCGGACTCCGAATGTCAAGCGATCCTAGTTGTCTTCAACGGTAATCGCGTTGTTTTCGCAAACTTCAACACAGGATTCGCAGCCGAGGCATTCTTCGGCGTGAACAGGGGTGGATTTGCCGTCCTGCAGTTCATACACTTCGACGGGGCAGACATCCACGCATTCGCTACAACCGGTGCACTTGTCGGTATCAACCGTAACGGTCCAGCCCATAATATTCCTCCGAAAGTTGTGGTCTAGAGGTCTGAAAAACAGTTTCAGAGTTCAAGCCGCCAGCAACACGTTTGTTGCTTCCAGCCCTGCCTTTAGCGTTCCATGGACGGGCATGTCAAGCCTTTTGGCCGCATGTCCGGGCCGGCTGAAAACCTTTGTTGCTCATGCCGCCGTTTCACATGAAAAATTTATTGATATAGCCCTGCACAAACACATAGAGAATAATGCACGGCAAAATCCAGGTAACATAAAACCGTGTTCCTGCAGGGAAGCGGATTCCTCTGCCACTGTTGGCTTCCTTGATGAAATTGTCCCAGCCCCAGCCACGCCGGCTGCAACAAAATAAAAGAAAAATCAAAGAGCCCAACGGCAACAGGTTGTTGCTGACAATGAAGTCCTCAAGGTCCAGGATGCTGCTTTTGGCGCCAAGCGGCTGAATATCCGCCCATGTGTTGAAACCCAGCACACAGGGAAGTGAAGCGACAAACAACAGCACCCCTACAATCGAGGCCGCCTTGCGCCGGCTCCAGCCCCAGCCGTCCATGGGATAGGCAATGATGCCTTCCATCACGGCAATGACGGTGGTCAGTGCCGCAAACCCCATGAACACAAAGAACAGAATTCCCCAGAATTCGCCGCCGGGCATGTTGTTGAACACATTGGGCAGCGTAATGAACACCAGCCCCGGCCCGGAATCGGCGTTGACACCGAACGCAAAGCAGGCAGGGAAGATGACCAGCCCGGCAAGCAGCGCCACCAGCGTGTCCATGCCCAGGATGCTTAATGCCTCACCGGTCAGCGAGCGCTCCTTGCCAATGTAGCTGCCAAAAATGGCCATACTGCCTATCCCCACGCTCAAGGTGAAGAAGGCCTGTCCCATGGCCGCAAACACCACAGTGCCGACACCATGCTCAAGAAGGCGCCCGATATCCGGCATGAGATAGAAGCGGATGCCTTCCAGCGCGCCGGGCAACGTCACCGCCCGCACAACCAGCACGAGGATCACCAGAAACAGACATGCCATCATGATCTTGGTGATCCGCTCAACTCCCTTGCGCAGCCCGACCATGCAGACCAGCGTTCCGATAAGCACAGACAGCCCCATCCAGCCCGTCATGCTATACGGATCCTGCAGTGTAGCCTCAAAAAAGGCGCCAATCTGCTCAGGCGTAAGCCCGCTCAGATCGCCACGCAGCGCATACCAGCAGTACGAGAGCATCCAGCCGGTGATTGTCGTGTAGAACATCATCAGGAGAAAACAGCCGAAAATCCCCATATATCCGGCAAGATGCCAGCGGGTCCCGGCAGGCTCGAGCAGTCTGAATGCATGTCCCACACCACGCTGGGCGGCCCGTCCAACAGCAAACTCCATAATGAGAATGGGCAGCCCGAGGATGAGGAGAAACAGCAGATAAATGAACACGAACGCCGCACCGCCATACGCCCCTGTAATGAAGGGAAACCGCCATACATTGCCAAGGCCTATGGCGCAGCCCGCCGAAAGGAGCAAAAAACCAATGCGGCTGTTCAGACTTTCTCGTTGCTTCATCACCTTGTCCTCTGCGGAAACATTCCGCCTCACGCCTCCGTATCCGTCCTGGCTTTGCCGCGCAGATCAGAACGGCCGGCGTGTCATGACGGCCTGGCCGTCGCGTGTAATGAGACTGCCTGCCATAAGCAGGAGCCGTGCGTCTTTCCCTGACGGGCAACGTCCCTGTGACTCGCCTGCCGGCTGCTGGCAAACGCAACAGCTTGCCAGCCCTGCCGGACTGGGTATCCAACGCCGGGCAGAACGCCCGTCATCCGGCCATGACTGTCAGACGCTGTGCCGGCCATGCCAGAGTCATTCCGGCCCGGCTGAACTGTTTTTCACGGCCAGCCGGGCTGGCTGCATCCGGCGAAGGCCACGGCAGGACTGCTCCTGCCGTCATATGGCCTGTGCCGCACCGCGCCCTCTGGCACAACACGCTAGTGCAGGCCGTGCAGCTTGAGCCTTTCAGCCACGCTTTCCGCGGCAGCCCGGGTAAACGCCTGCACAGACAGCACCTTCTTTTCCTCATCGGAAAGAATCTCCACGGGGCGGTTGGCCAGCGTTCTGTCCGCATGGATTTCAAATTCCGCCGGGAAGGCGTCGTTGAAATACATCTCCTGAAAACCGCTGAACTTGAGGCTGTGCGCCGTCGAATCAAGAATGGCCAGCTCATCAGGTCCCACAAGCCCCAGTTCGCGGGCCCGCAGCAGACCGGCAAGGCATTCCCCGCCCTGTGTGCAGGCAATATGGCCATGGCGGTTGGCCTGGATGGTGGCGTCCATGATGGCCTGTTCTTCGACCTGCACCACATTGAACGCACCGGGACGAACCGCCTCATATCTGTCTGCCAGAGCCTTCACGCGGGGGAAGGAAACCGGATTGCCGATCATGGCCGCCTGAGCCACACTGGCCCTGACCTGTACCGGCTGATAGACCCGGCTGGCCGGATCGGCGCTGTAGTAGCGCCAGACAGGATCGGCATGAGAGGACTGCACGCCAAACAGTCTGGGCAACCCGTTAATGACGCCCAACTCATGCAGCTTGAGGAAACCGGACATGATGGCTGAAATGTTGCCGGCGTTGCCCACGGGCACAAACAGGCAGAGCGGCTCCACCTGCCAGCCGAACCACTGGGCCACCTCGCAGGCATAGGACTCCTGACCGAGGATTCGCCAGCTGTTCTTGGAATTGAGCAGGGCCACACGATAATGCTCGGCAAGATATTCGACCACCTTCATGCAGTCGTCGAACACGCCGGGGATTTCCATGACAGTGGCCCCGTTGCCCAGCGGCTGGGAAAGCTGCTGAGGGGTGACCTTGCCTCTGGGCAGCAGCACCGCCGTTTTGATGGGAGCGCCCACATAGGCCCCGTACATGGCCGCCGCAGCCGACGTGTCGCCTGTCGACGCACAGATGCCGAGCACTTCGTCCCACCCTTTGGAACGCACCAGATAACGCAGATAGCTGAATGCGCAGGCCATCCCGCGATCCTTGAATGAAGCGCTGGGATTCTGGCCGTCATTCTTGAACATGAAACGGGCATTGAGATGCTGCTGCAGGGCTCTGGCTCCCTCAACAACAGGCGTGTGCCCCTCGCCAAGATAGACAATGTCTTCCGGGTCAAGCACCGGCGCGAGCAGTTCGTAATAACGGAAAATACCCCGCAGCGCGGTCTCGCGTGTGGCGGCGCGGCTGTCAAACACGTTCCGCCAGTATGCGCCGTCACCCATGCCGCGCAGTGCGTCCCGGTTCAAATCCTCAAGAAGCAGCACCTGTCCGCAGGTGGGACAGGTGTAAAGCAGCTCGTCGATACCGAAGCGCCCGCCGCAACCAAGGCAGACGTATTCCAGCTTTCCGCGGTACTGTGGGAACATGGGCAGCAATCCTTGCGAAAGGTTGAATGGTAAGGCCGGATTGTACGGCGTCCGGCAGGATATGACGCGGTTCAGCCTGCCGTTTATTCAGGAAAAGTCAAGTCCGGCGCCGTATCCGGCCTGCAGCGTCCGCTCTGACAGCCTCTCCGGCAAGGCAGGGCACGCCCTGCGTCCAGGCACGGGCAGCGTCTCCGGCCCCTTTGCCGCTCTGCTGCTGCATTTTCCAGACAACAGCATGTTTTGTAACCTGTTGCCCGTGCTGCCAGAAGACAGCGCCACGCAAACACGCTCCGGAGGCCTGCCGTTCCCGTACAGTCACGATCTTGGAGTATTTTCAGTTTGAAACGCTTTGCGTTTCCAACCATACGGCCTGTTGTTTCGCGGACAACACGTGGTTTTTCCGCCCAGTTTTGGCCGGGCGGCGCTGTGCTGCCGCCTCGCGTTCTGCCTTTTTCAATGGCAGAACGCTCCAGTAAAAACAGCTTCGCCCAGAGCTGTCAGGGCTGCTTCGTCTGGGCTTGGTGCAGCGTTTCCTTCCGTGCAGGGAACAAACAACACAGCTGCCGGGAAAACAGGATGTCCTGATGAAGGGCAGTCTGTTTCCCCGGCACGCAAAGCCAGCTGCTGCCGCGTTGCTGCTGAGGCAGCATTTACGGTGCTGTCAGTGCTCTCTATACGGGAGCATTTCTGCCTGACAGCCTACGCGTCGCCATTTTCGCCATTCTCATCCACATTGGGCGAGACTTCCTCAGCCTGGAGATCCTCCAGGCGTTCGGCATCGACGGTATCAAAGCCCACCACGCGCCCACCGTGATCGAGGCGCACCAGACGCACGCCGCTGGCTGCACGGCCGACCGTCCGGATCTCGCCCACGCTCATACGCAGGATTTTATTGCTGGAGGACATGAGCACAAGCGTCTGATTGGGATCGACCGGCACTGCGCCGATCACCGGGCCGGTCTTGGCCGTCACGCGGAAGTTGATGATCCCCTTGCCGCCGCGGGTCTGGACCCGGTACAGATCCATAGGCGTCCTCTTGCCGTATCCCAGCGACGAAATGGTCAGGATTTCGGGCGCAGGTTCGCCTTCAGCGGCTTCAGACATGACCAGGCAGGCCACGACCTTGTCGCCGTGGCGCAAGGCTATGCCCTTGACGCCCGCGGCTACGCGGCCCATGTCGCGGATGTCACGGCAGCTGAAGCGGATGGCAATGCCGTCAGCTGTAGCCAGTACCACAAAGTTGTCGTCCGTGACTTCCGCCACGGTAATCAGCTCGTCTTCCTCACGCAGGTTGACGGCAATCAGCCCCGTCTTGCGGCACCGGGCATACAGGCTGGCCCGCGAACGCTTGACCATGCCCTTGCGGGTGGCGAACAGGAAATAGCGGTTGTCTGCAAATTCCCGGATGGTCAGGACAGCGCTGATGGACTCGTCCCCTTCAAGCGGCACCAGGTTGGCCAGATGCACGCCCTTGGCGGTGCGGCTGCCCTCGGGCACCTGATGGACCTTAAGCTGATGCATCTTGCCCTTGTTGGTAAAGAGCAGAATGTACTGATGGTTTGTGGTCGTGATAAAATGCTGGATATAGTCGTCCTCGGCCGTCTGCACACCGGCAATGCCCTTGCCGCCACGGCGCTGCTGCTGGTAGTTGGCCAGCCCTGTCCGCTTGATGTATCCGCGGCGGCTCAGGGTAATGACCACATCGTCGTCGGGAATCAGATCTTCGACATCAATACCGGTCAGCGCCTCACGGATCACCTCCGTGCGGCGCGGGGTCGTGTAGGTTTCGCGAATCTGCGAAATTTCGTCACGGATAACGCCCCAGAGCACTTCCGCATCGCTCAAAATCGATTTGAACCAGACGATCTTGGCTTCAAGTTCGTGCAGCTCTTCTTCGATCTTCTCTCGTTCGAGGCCGGTCAGCCGTTGCAGGCGCATGTCCAGGATGGCCTGAGCCTGCACGTCGCTGAACGCAAAACGCGTCATCATGCGTTCCTTGGCTTCCTGCGGCGTCTGGGAGGAACGGATCATGGCCACGATTTCGTCGATGTGATCCAGCGCCTTCAAGAGCCCTTCAAGAATATGTGCCCGTGCCTCGGCCTTGGCCAGTTCAAAACGGGTCCTGCGCACCACCACTTCCCGGCGGTGCTCAAGAAAAATCGTCAGCGCACTTTTGAGATTGAGCAGAACAGGGCGATTGTCGGCCACAGCCAGCATGTTGATGCCGAACGAGCTTTCCAGCGGCGTATACTTGTACAGGGCATTGACGACGATCTCCGGGATAGTGCCGCGCTTGAGCTCAACCACGATGCGGATACCCCGGCGGTCTGATTCGTCGCGCAGGTCAGCCACGCCATCGATCTTGCGCTCGTTGATGAGGGCGGCAATTTTTTCCACCAGTGCTGACTTGTTCAGGGCAAAGGGAATTTCCTTGATGACAATGTTCTGAAAGCCCTTCTTGCGGTCCTCGATCTCCACCTTGCCCCGCACCTTGACGGTACCGCGGCCGGTCGTATAGGCGTCGTACAGCCCCTGTCCGGCATAGACAGACCCCCCGGTAGGGAAGTCCGGCCCCTGGACAATGTCCATCAGATCTTCAATGGAGCACTGGGGATCATCGATCAGCGTCGTCAACGCGTCACAGAGTTCGCCAAGGTTGTGCGGCGGGATGTTGGTGGCCATGCCCACGGCGATCCCCGACGAGCCGTTCAGCAGCAGATTCGGGACCCGGGTCGGCAGGACAGAGGGTTCCTGCAGCGTGTTGTCATAGTTCGGGACAAAATCGACAGTATCCTTGTCGATGTCGTTCAAGAACTCGCTGGCCAGGCGGGACATGCGGACTTCGGTATAACGCATGGCCGCAGGGGAGTCGCCGTCAATGGAGCCAAAGTTGCCCTGTCCGTCTTCCAGCGGGTCGCGCATGGAAAAATCCTGGGCCATGCGCACCAGGGCATCGTATACGGCAGCATCGCCGTGAGGGTGATATTTACCGATGACGTCACCGACGATGCGCGCGCATTTCTTGGTGGGCGTGTTCCAGTTGTTGCCCAGATCCTTCTGCGCAAAAAGAATGCGGCGATGGACGGGTTTGAGTCCGTCGCGGGCGTCGGGGATGGCGCGCCCGATGATGACGCTGAGCGAATATTCAAGATACGACGTCCGCATCTCGTCATTGATGTCAATACGCTGAGACATACCTGTTCCTTATTCTCTCCGGGAGCTCCCGGTTTTCCTCTTTGTGGCTGTGTGAGCCGTCGTCCGGCTGCTGCCGCCTGGGGCCTCTTTGCCTGCGGCTTGCCTGGCTTCGTGTCCCGGCACGCTCAGATATCGAGTTCACGGACCTTGAGGGCGTTGTCTTCAATAAAGCGGCGTCTGGCCTCTACCCTGTCGCCCATCAGCTCTTCAAAGGTGTCGTTGGCTTCAGAGCTGTCTTCTACATGAACCTGCAGCAGTGTCCGGTTTTCAGGATTCATAGTCGTAATCCACAGCTGCTCCGGATTCATTTCACCAAGACCTTTGTAACGCTGGATGTTCAGCCCGCGGCGGGCCTCGTCCATGGTGATGCTGTACAGGGCAAAGACGTCCGCAGCCGGCAGGTCAAGTCCCCGCGTGTGGATGGTGAACGATGTGCCGCCGCATTTGTTGCGGATGGCGTTAAACCCTTCCCAGCCGTGCAGGTAAATGCGCGACAGGAAGAATTCCGCCGCGATGCGGGTCCGGTGGCTGTTGACGTTTTCCATGACCGCATACACGCGTTCCATATCCTCATGGTTTTCGGTCTCCACATGGAACGCATACCCGCGGGAGGCAAGATAGGCGGCAATGGCCGGATCGTTCAGATTGTCCGGCGTAATCTTGATTTCGGACTCGATCAGGGCCAGATAGGGTTCACGTGCCACCCCCGCAATTTCTGCCCCGCCAATCTGTGCGCTGATGTTCTCAATCCGGCGGACAAGCCCGGAAATGTCAGCACCTCTGAATTCAATGCCGTTGGCGCCTTCTACACTCATGTCGTCGTTGACGCGCTCCAGAAGGAATTCATTGAGTCCGTTGTCATCCTTGATGAACTTTTCCATCTTGCTGTTGTGCGCGCGGTACAGCGGCGGCTGGGCAATATAGAGATGCCCGCGCTCGATGAGTTCCGGATAGTTGCGGAAAAAGAAGGTCAGAAGCAGCGTGCGGATGTGCGCCCCATCCACGTCGGCGTCGGTCATGATGACGATTTTGTGATAGCGGAGCTTGTCGTAATCCACCTCACCTTCACCAATGCCAATCCCCATGGCCGTGATCAGGGCTTTGACTTCCTTGTTGGCCAGCATGCGGTCAAAACGGGTCCGCTCGGTGTTCAGGATCTTGCCGCGCAACGGCAGGATGGCCTGGGTGTTGGGATTGCGCCCCTGCTTGGCCGAACCGCCTGCCGAGTCACCTTCCACGATGAACAGTTCGCTTTCTTCCGGGTTTTTGCTCTGGCAGTCAGCCAGCTTGCCGGGCAGGGCGTTGTCGGACAGCGCCCCCTTGCGACGAACCAGCTCCTTGGCGCGCCTCGCGGCCTCGCGGGCTCTGGAAGCGTCCACGGCTTTCTCGATAATCAGCCGGATTTCCTTGGGATGCTCGGCAAAATAGGTATCGAGGGCGCTGTAGACGATGCTGTTGACAAGGCCGGCCACTTCACTGTTGCCGAGCTTGGTCTTGGTCTGTCCTTCAAACTGCGGATGCGGCAGCTTGACGCTCAGTACCGAAGTCAGTCCTTCACGCACATCGTCACCGGAAAGGACATTCTTGACTTTCTTGCTCAGATCAGGCTGCCCCTTGATATAGCCGTTGATGGCGCGGGTCAGCGCGGTCTTGAAACCGGCAAGATGGGTGCCGCCTTCCTTGGTGTGAATGTTGTTGGCGAAGGTAAGCGTATTTTCCTTGTAGCCGCTGTTGTACTGCATGGCGAATTCCACACTGACGCCATCCTGAATGCCTTCGGCAAAAATCACCGGATGCAGTACTGTCTCGCCCTCATTCAAATCAATAACAAACTGTGGAATTCCCCCTTCCACATGAAATACATGCTGTTCTCCGGTGCGCTCATCGCGGCATTCAATACGCAGCCCCTTGTTCAGGTAGGCCAGCTCCTCGAACCGTTTTTTGAGAATGTCGTAGGAAAATTCGGTAACTTCAAAAATTTCTTCATCGGGCTTGAAGCGCACCGTTGTGCCATGGCTGTCCGAGTTGCCGATGCAGGTCAGTTCATTCTGAGGAATGCCACGGCTGTAACGCTGCTTCCAGACCTTGCCGTCACGGCGCACGGTCACTTCAAGCCATTCGGACAGGGCGTTGACGCAGGAAACGCCCACCCCGTGCAACCCGCCGGACACCTTGTAGGCGTTGTTGTCAAACTTGCCGCCGGCATGCAGCTTGGTCATGACAACCTGCACGGCAGGAACATGCTCCTTGGGATGAATATCCACGGGAATCCCGCGGCCGTTGTCACGCACGGTCACGGAATTATCAAGATGCAGAACGATTTCCACGCGATCGCAATAGCCTGCCATGGCCTCGTCGATGGCGTTGTCCACCACTTCATAGACAAGATGATGAAGCCCCCGGCCGTCCGTACTCCCGATATACATGGCCGGGCGCATGCGCACGGCCTGCAGCCCTTCCAGAATGGTAATGGAATTCGCGTCGTATCCGTTGTTCTGCATAGTGTTCTCTTTGGTCCAGAATGTTATAAACCGCCTGAAGTTCCGGCCGTGAACAGGTTCTGCTGGCGCAATATGGCATGCGTTGCGACGGCACAGTCAGTGGCGTGCCGGCCTCAGATTTCCCTGATTCGGAGCCTGTGTTACAGGCATACCCGTAAGCCATGCACTTCCGCGTCTGGCATGTCTGTCGGTTTGCGGCTCCTTCAGGAACGGTTCATGGTGAACGCCGGGCCGTGCCGGACAATCAGGCTGCCGGCCCGCCGCATTGGTGAAGATGCAGGCTGCAGCCGGTCATACTGAAGGCGCAGCCAGGCCTGTGCATGCAGCGTATATGCTGGATGCACAGGCTTATCCGTTTCACGCTGCATGGCGGGGATTGACGTCGGCCTTCCTGTACGGCACCGCATGAGGTTCCCTCTGCTGGTCCAGAGACCAGGGCAGACAACCCGCTCTTCCGCCAAGCCGTCTGTATGCCTGAGCGTGAAAAAAGCCTTACTCCTGCGCGTCCTCGCTGTAATAGTCCTGCTGGGCCATTTTCATGGGCATGAGCAAAACAGTATACCCGGGGTCGTTTTCTCCTGCAATACCGCACGGCCCTTCCTCTCCTGTCAGCGTCAGCGAGAGCTGCGGAGACTGGTAGTGCGTCAGGATGTCCATCATGCTGCGGGTGGGAAAGATAATCCGCTTGAGTGACCCGGTATAGCTGACTTCCAGCGGTTCAGCCGCAGAGCCTGTGTCCTGTCCCTGCGCAGAGAGCAGCAGCTCTGTCGCAGACAGGTCAAAGCAGGTGCAGCGATCAACGTCGGTATTGAAAATGGCGATGCGATCCAGGGCGTTGAGGCATTCCTTGCGGTCGACGGACAAAACGGACGCCTCCGGCGTTTCAAGACGGCTCAGGAACGCTGTATAGTCAGGATAGACATATCCGGCACGGGGGAGGCTGATGCATTCCTTGCCGTTGCCCGTACGGACAAACAGCCGTTTGTCCGTAAAATCGAGTTCGATTTCATCTTCACCAAGCCACTTGCGCAGTTCCCCAACGTATTTCTTCTGCAGCAGAATGCCTTCTTCAGGCAGGTGCGCAGCCAGATCGTCATGGGTAAAAGTCATGAGCGCGAACTGATGTCCGTTGAGCCCGCAGATGTCAATGCCGCCCTGCGCTTTGCCGTTGGGACGCATATAGAGGCAGGAAAGCGCATCGGACGCTTCGTCGTCGCTGACGCAGAACAGTGTCTTGTCCAGCGCTTCCTGAAAGAAATCTCCGCTCCAGACAACAGCCTTGTCACCGGGGAACTCGGCAAGAGGCTGGAACCAAGTCACGTCGCTGACAGGAAGACGGTAGTTGCGGCGTCCCTGTTCCACGACAAAAGCCCCGCTCTTGTCATCCAGCCGCAGCCTCAGTTCTCCTTCAGGAAGACGGCGTACCAGATCCACAAAATTCCGACCGTTGACCCCGACCATACCGGGATCGTCCACCTTGGCGTCATAGCGTCCGGTAAACTCAATGTTTGCATCTGTGGCCAGAACGGTAAGGCTGTCTCCTTCGGCCTTCAGCCACAGCGAACGCAAATAGGCAGCACCTGATTTAGCGGGGATGATGCTGGCGGCTTTTTGAAGCCCTTCGATGATTTGTTCTTTTTGTACCTGTAAAAGCATATGTTGTCCCTTGTTTTTGTTGTTAGGCTGCATGTTTTGTTCGTAACGCAGTTAACAGTTTGAAATTAAAGGATATATTGCTAACAATGCTGGTTACGATGAAAGGAACTGCACGAACATTTTTACGTTTGTGGGGGGTATGGTGTTCCTTTCTGGCAGCGAATTGTCAGCTCTGTTACCAGATTGTGCGTAACTTTGTTATCTGTCATTGATTGTTTGATTTTTTTTACTGCGTACATGACGCTGCTATGGTTTTTGCCTCCAAAGAGCTGCCCCAGAGACGGGTAGGAAAGTCCCAGCAGGGAGCGGCACAGGTACATGGCGACCTGCCTGGCAAAGACCGCCGGCGGAGTGCGCGAGGGGCCCAGAATTTCCGTCTGGCTCACGCCGAGCTGCTGGCAGACCTGGGTGATGATGCATTGTGGTGTCAGTACGCCGTCGGGTCGCGAGCCGGACAGAAGGGTTTCAAGTTCCCTGCCGTTCATGGCTGTGCCGTTCATGCGCCGGCAGATGTGCATGCGCCGCATAAGCCCGAGCAGTTCCCGCAAATCAGTGCACTGGCGGGCCATGGCAAGCGTTGTTTCTCTTGGCAGGTTCAGGGCCAGCGCCTCAGAGGTGCGCTGGATGAAGCGGAGCCGGAGATCCAGGTCGGTTTCCGGCAGTGACAGGATGATGCCTGCCTTCAGCCTTGAGCGCAGTGCCACTTCCAGGGGCCAGGCGGAAAACTGGCCTGTGCCTGCCAGGAGGACCGGCTTTCCGGATTCAATGAAGCTGTCAAGGATACCGCACAGCTGGATCTGGATCAGCTGCGGCACAGGGACATGCAGGTCATCGATGATCAGGGCGGCCCCGGCGAGCAGGGATTCCCGTGTCGCGGCGGGGTTCTGGCCGAGCCGTGCGGCCAGGGCTCCCAGCGTCTCGGGGACTGCCGGCGTATCGGCAGGGGGCAGGTTGCGGGCCGCAGCCTTGAGCAGATGGGTCTTGCCTGTACCGGAAGGGCCGTCGAGTAAAACGGGGTTGACCGCTTCGTGTCCGCCTTCCACAAGCTCGTGCAGCACTGCCAGAACAAGGCGGTGCTTGCTGTTGCTGATAAAGCTGTCAAATGACGGCAAGGGCTGGGAGACGCTGGACAGGCTGCCGGCAGCAGTGCTGGAGCTCTTGCTCTGGACAGAAGAGGCAAGCGAGCCCTCGCTGGGAGAAGCATCAGTGTCATGGCGGAGGGGCATGTGTCGTTCCTGTCTCTTCCGGCTTTGGTGTCCTGGGTGTTGTTGTCGGGACAGCGGGTGTGTCTGGTCAGTTCTGGGGTATTTTTGCCAGTCTTTTCTTCCGGTTGAACTGGCCATCCATGGTCTTTTGCGGGCCTGTTTCGCTGAGAAGGCCGCTGCTGGAAAATGCAGGCGTTGTGGAACGGTTCCAAATAAAAAGGTTCATACCATATAAATTGGATGCCCACAAGTTTTGTCCGCGTTGGAACTTCTTTTATAGTATATATAATATCTTGTATTATATATTTTTTTTATGGAGAGCAGTCAAAAAATGGACAGCAGGTTCAAAAGATTTTACGCATGAATCAATAGACAAGAATCTGCTTAGCCGGTACAGGATAGGATACTGTGTTTTGGAAAGTCCGTATCATTCGGAATAGATTGTCTTTTTTAACAGCGAGGTCAAATCGGGTGGATTGTGTGACGTTGGGCCGGCGTGGGGCAAAGCTGCCGCTGTGGTTCGGCATCCTGATCCTTGTCGTGTGCGCGGTGCTGATGATGGGGATGCAGGCCGCGTCTGCCGGAGACGCATGGAATGTGGAGTACCAGCAGGACGGTGAGCAGACGGAAAACGGGCCTGTAGATACGGCGGAGTCTGACGAAGGCGGTGCTGATGAAAATGCCGTGGAGGACGCTGTAGAGGAAGGCATTGTGCCGAGCGTGCCGGACGAGTCCGAAGAATATATTCAGGAAGAACTGGAAATGTTCCCCACGCCGGAGAACGGCGGCCAGGTCAGTGACGTGGTGATCGACGGCATTGTGCGCCGCGGGGACACGGCGGAAAGTATTCTGCTGCCGCATGTCAGCCGCAACGTCTTTGCCGAGATTCTGGCAGCAACCAAAAAAGTCTATAAGATCGACAGAATCCGTGAGAATCACGTTTACCAGATCATTGCCTCAGAAAAGGAAGGCCTGAAGTCCTTCGAGTACCACATTGATCGCAGCAACCGCCTGATGATCAGGCTTAAAGACGGCAAGTATGTGGCGTCGATGGAGCCCATTCCCTATGACTACAAACTGGCCGTCGTTGAAGGCACTATCAAGTCCTCTTTGTTCCTTTCGCTGATGAACAGCGGCGAGGGTGACGAGCTGGGGATTCGCATGGCCAAGATTTTTGGCTCGGAAATCAACTTCATCCGTGACATCCGGGAAGGAGACACCTACACCATCGTTGTGGAAAAGCGCTATCGTGAAGGGGATTTCAGGAATTACGGACGGATTCTGGGAGTGCGTTTTAAGAACAACGGCAAGGTGTATGAAGGGATTCTGTTCCCGCAGCCGGCAGGCGGCGAGCATTATTTCAACGCCAAAGGGCAGAGCCTGCATAAGACCATCCTGAAGTCGCCCCTTTCGTTTACCCGGGTGACTTCAGGGTATACCCTCAAGCGCAGGCATCCCATTTACCGGGACATGCGCCCCCATCAGGGCATTGACTACGGTGCGCCTGTGGGCACGCCTGTCAAGGCTGTGGGCGACGGTGTGGTTACCAGTGCCGGCTGGGGAAAGGGTTTTGGCAACATGGTCGTCATCAAGCACGCCGGAGGACTTGAATCCATGTATTCCCACCTGTCGCGTTTTGCCAAGGGCATCAAGAAGGGAAAGCGTGTGCGGCAGGGGCAGCTCATTGCCTATGTGGGCAGCACCGGCGTATCCACAGGCCCCCATCTTGATTTCCGCATCCGGCAGAATGGCAAGTACGTCAATCCGGCCAAAGTGGCCAGTCCGCGCCATGATCCCATCAGCAGGAAAAACCGTGCGGCCTTCAAGGCGCAGCGGGAATTTGTCGTTGAGATCATGGAAGGCAGGTTTGATCCCGCCAATTACAAGCCGGGCATGGTACGCCTCGGGGCATACTGACCTGCTGCCAGAGGCTCGGCGGCAGCAGATTTCGGAATATCGCCGATTCAGGCCGGATTGTGTTGTGCAGCAGCGTTCCGCGGGGCGCTGCTGCATTTTTTTAAGAGTTTTGGGAGAGAGGATGGGGGCCGGGGGGAAGGAGGGCAGCCCTTTTGCAAAAGGGTGCCTTCCTTCCCCCCGGAAGGTATCTTCAGTCTTGCTTCTGAAACGCCGCACGGCTGCACAAAACCGCCCATGCATCGTCCAGGAGTTGTTCAGGCTGGCGGGTGGCGTCAAGCACGACACAGCGCTGCGGGTGCTGTCTGGCCAGTTCCAGAAATCCTTCACGGATCCGGGTATGGAAGGCCAGCGTTTCCGCTTCAAAGCGACCTTCGTCATCAGACTGGCCTGAAGTATTGTTTCGTTGCAAGGCTCTGCGCAGGCCTTCTTCAGGCGGCAGATCGAGAATCAGCGTAGTGTCAGGCCACAGGCCGGATACAGCCACGTCATTGAGCGTTGCTAGCAGACGCCTGTCAAAGCCCCGTCCGTATCCCTGATAGACCAGTGTCGAGTCGGCAAAGCGATCGCAGAGGACCACATGTCCGGCTTGCAGGGCTGGCCGGATGATTTCGGTCATGTGTTGCGCGCGGTCGGCCAGAAAGAGGAACAGTTCCGTCTCATTGGCAAGCGTCGATCGGGTGCTGAGCAGCATGGCGCGCAGGTTTGCGCCGATGCTGCTTGCCCCGGGCTCACGGGTCAGCGTGACGGTGCGGCCTGCAGCCTGGAACCGCTGGTTCAGCCCTTTGAGAAGAGTGCTTTTACCGCTGCCTTCCATGCCTTCTAGAGTAACGAACATTGCCTGGCCCCTGTGTGTGTTTCAGCCTTGTTTTTAGCAGTATGGGGCCGGGAGGATTCCCCGGGTACTTCGGTGGGAGCGTCTTCGGGCAGAGCCGGCGTTGCTTCTGCAGGCTGGTCTGTGACCGCTGGCTCGGCATCAGACTGTTCAGGCTGTGGAGCAGGGGCATTGTCCTGTGTGGCGTCGTGAGCGCTTTGCGCTGCGTTGACGCCGGACTCGCTGGAATCCGAAGGGAGCTGTTCCGGAAGGGGATCCGGCACGGCTTCATCAAGCGGGAACAGGCCGGAATCTGGCGAGTCCACAGGAGATGGTATGTCCCATGGCGGTGTATCGAGGGACGGCGCATCCGCCGGCGCGTCATCAAAACTGGGGAACAGTGCGTCGAGCTCGTCCGGCGGCAGGGGGCACGGAGGCACGTCTTCCGTAAGGACAGGTGTGAGTCTTTCGGCCAGGATTTCCGTCATGAACGGATCGCTCAGGAACGGTGCAGCCTGTGGTTCCTGGCTGTGGTCTTCTGTGTTTGTCTTTGGCCGGACAGGGATGGATTCCGGTGTGTGTGCGGGATGGAAGATGTTGCGTTCAAGGGTCTTCTGATAGGCCGACCAGCGGCCTGCCGGAAGTTCTCTGAGCAGCATGCGGCACTGGGCAAGTTTGGCGTCGAGGTTGTCGGCATAGTGCAGGACGAGGGCTTCCGGCGTCTGGGGCAGGCAGGGCGAGCCGAATTCACGCTGTCCGTGATGGCTGAGGATCAGGTGGCGCAGGTGCAGTTTCAGGCCCTCTGGCAGGCTGGAGGAGGCAAGGTGGGTGTCAAGGTGGGCGAGCCCCAGGGAAATGTGCCCCAGCAGGCGCCCTTCGTCAGTATATTCGGTGCACAAGCCTCCGGACAGTTCCCAGAGTTTGCCCAGATCATGGAAAATGGCACCGGCGGCCAGGGTCTGCCTGTCGAGTTCGGGATACTGGCCGGCAATGCCAAGGCAGAGGCGCACGACCCCCAGCGTGTGTTCAAGCAGCCCCCCCACCCAGGCGTGATGTACCGAACAGGCTGCAGGCGCAACAAGAAGGCGTTTGCGGATGTCCGGATCCTCAAGGACGCTCATGACAAGCTCGTACCAGGGCTGGTAGGTGAACACGGTCCGGCAGAGCTCCTGGAGATCGTCAAAAAGGCTGTGCGGATCCACGCGGCTGCTGGGCACAAGCAGCGACATGTCCACGCGCGGCAGTTCGTTCTCAGGAATGGGGCGCAGGGAAGTGACGGACAGCTGGATATGGTCGCGGTAGCGTTCGGCCCGGCCTTCCACTTCGGCGATGAAGTTTTCGGGGATTTCCTTGAAAGACTGGCTGAGAGGGCTCCATATGCGGGCCTCAATCGATCCTGTGGCGTCTTTGAGCTCCAGTGTCCAGAACGGCCCGTTTTTGGCCTGCTTTTGTATGGCCGAGGCCACGATCAGCAGGGTTTTGATGGTGTCGCCAGGGGCGATGTCGCGGATACGGGGCATACTGTTTTCCATGGGATCCGAACTCCGGTGATTGTCTTTTCGGTGCCTGGGCCGTATTCTGTGGGTGGCTGAAGGCCACACAACACGTAACGGGAGCTTGCATGCGAATTCTTTTAAGCAATGACGACGGCATCTGGGCCTCCGGCCTGCGGGCGATGTACCGCGCACTCACAAAAGCCGGGCACGACGTCTTTCCGGTAGCGCCGTTGTCTGAACAGTCTGCAATGAGCAGCCGGCTGACAGCGTTTGATCCCCTGCGCTTCAGGGAGATCAACGAGGAGGGGTTTCATGGTGTCGGCATTGGCGGCACCCCTGTGGACTGCGTCAAGATTGCGCTTACAGAGCTGTATGCGACTCCGGATACGAGGCCGGATCTTGTTGTATCCGGTATCAACGCCGGACTCAACATTGGATTTGACGTCTTGTATTCAGGCACGGTGGCTGCCGCCCGTGAAGGAGCCCTGATGGGCATCCCTGCACTGGCGGTTTCAAGAGCCATGCGCAAGGGGGTCAAGGATGATCCGGAGGCCGTGGCTGCGCACGCGGCCGCACTGGTTGACACCTTTGACTGGAAAATTGTGCCGAACCGCGTAGTGAACGTCAACTATCCTCCCGGGGGACCTGAGCAGGCACGCGGGCTGCGTGTCTGCCCGCTTTCACCGGGGCCATGGCGTATCAAATATGTTCGTGGCACGGATCCGCGCGGAAGGCCATACCTGTGGATGTCGGGTGACATCACCCGGCATGATCAGACAACAGACAGCCAGACGGACAGCCCGCTGTTGCAGGCCGGATTCATCACTGTCACGCCGCTGACGATGGACTTGACGGACAACAGCATGCTGGCTGCCATTGCAGCACAGCTGCAATGGCAAGAGCGCCGCGGCAGGGAGTCCTGGCGGTTGAGTGAGGCAGAATGATCAGGTGTTTCAGACAGGTTGCGCCAGGCTGGAACGTCAGGACTTCTGCGGAGGTGCCAGGCCGGCGAATGCCCGTCAGACAGGGCTGACGGGCTGGCCTGACAGGCGGGTGCGGCTGTGCGGGAGTCTGCCGGGCAGAAAAGCGGCCCGGATGGATTCGGCTTGCCAAAGAAAAGGCTCTTGGCTAGGGTAGAGGTGAGAGTTCAACCAACTTCGTTCACAATTATCCGGCGATATGCCGCAGGTGAGGATTTGCCATGCCTTTGGTCGGTCCAAAAGAAATGTTTGCCCGTGCCTATAAGGAAGGGTATGCCATCGGTGCCTTCAATGTGAACAACATGGAGATCATCCAGGGCATCATGCAGGCTGGCGCTGAAGAAAATGCGCCGCTTATCCTGCAGGTTTCTGCCGGAGCGCGCAAATACGCAGGGCAGACGTACATTGTCAAGCTTATCGAAGCCGGCCTGCTGCTGTCTGATCTGCCTGTGGTGCTGCACCTTGATCACGGCGCAGATTTTCAGATCTGCAAGGACTGCATCGATGGCGGCTTCACGTCGGTGATGATTGACGGTTCCCATCTGCCGTTTGAAGACAACATCGCCATCACCAGAAAGGTTGTGGAATATGCCCACGATCACGGTGTCTGGGTTGAAGCGGAACTGGGGCAGCTGGCCGGCGTGGAAGAGGATATGCATGCCGAGCACTCCATCTACACGGATCCGGATCAGGCCGTGGAATTTGTCGAACGCTCCGGCTGCGACTCCCTGGCGATCGCCATCGGGACAAGCCACGGGGCCTACAAGTTCTCTGGCGAACCCAGGCTGGACTTTGACCGGCTTGATGTCATCAGCAAGCGGCTTCCCGGGTATCCGCTGGTGCTGCACGGCGCTTCGAGCGTCCCGCAGGAATTTGTGGAGATGGCCAACGCCTACGGCGGCAAGGTGTCCGGAGCGCGGGGCGTACCGGAAGAGCTGCTGCGCAAGGCGGCTGCGTCCGGCGTCTGCAAGATTAATATCGACACGGACATCCGTCTGGCCATGACGGCGTCGATCCGCAAATATCTTGTCGAACATCCTGAAAATTTTGACCCCCGCGGCTATCTGGCCCCGGCCAGGGACGCGGTCAGGGACATGGTCCGCAGGAAAATTGCCACAGTTCTGGGCTGTTCCGGCAAGGCATAACACAGGGTTCCCCGGGCCGGCGGAGGGACTTCGGCGGCCCGTTTTCTTCAACTTTTTGCAGGAAAGTTCCAAGGAGTCTCCGACATGAGCGTACGTTTGGGCATCAACGGTTTTGGCCGTATCGGCCGTTACCTGACTCGCTTGATTTCCCAGCACAACTCCGAATTTGAGATTGCCGCTGTCAATGCGCGCGCCAGTAACCAGGACCTTGCCCATCTGCTGAAGTACGACTCCGTGCATGGGCGTTTTCCCGGGGAAGTCTATCCCACTGACAAGGGGATCATGATCGATGATCGTGAAGTCCCGGTGACGCGCTATGGTAAGGGAGAATGGAAATGGGCCGATTTTGGCGCAGACATCGTGGTGGATACCTCCGGTTCTCTCAAAAAGCGTGATGACCTCGCCCTGCATATGGAAGCCGGCGCCAAGAAGGTCATCATGAGTGCTCCCATCAAGGATGGTGACGTGACCATCGTCATGGGCGTCAATCAGGTCATGTATGATCCGGAAAGGCATGACGTGATTTCGGCCGCTTCGTGCACGACCAACTGCCTTGCTCCCGTGGCCAAGGTGCTGAACGAGGAGTTCGGGATCAACCACGGTCTGATCACGACAATCCACTCCTATACGATGAGCCAGCGTCTGCTTGACGGCTCGCAGAAAGACATCCGCCGTGCCCGCGCCGCCGCCCTGTCGCTCATCCCCACCTCCACCGGCGCGGCCCAGGCCGTGGGCCTTGTGATCCCCGAGCTCAAGGGCCGGATGGACGGGATTTCCGTGCGTGTGCCTACCGCCAACGTGTCCATGGTTGACCTGACCTGCGAAATGGAGAAGGAAGTCACTGCCGTGGCCGTCAATGCCGCCATGCGCCGTGCTTCTGAATCCTATCTGCGGGACACCCTGGGCTATTCGGACGAACCTCTGGTGTCTGTCGACTACAACGGCGACACGCATGGTGGTGTGGTTGACTCGCTGAGCACCGCCGTCATGGATCGCAGCATGGTCAAGATGCTTATCTGGTACGATAACGAAGCCGGGTTTACCAACCAGTTGCTGCGGCTCATCCGCCACGTCGGCAGCTTCATGTAGGCCGGACGTCTGAGGGAACGGCCTGTCCCCTGAAATGGGCTGGCCTTCCTCATTCAGCCGGGCCTGTCTTTTGGCAGGCCAGATGGCATAACGAACCGTCGCGTATGCGGCGGTTCTTGTTTTATGGCGGAATGCGGCCGGTTTCCCGGCTGACCGGCGTGACCGTTGTGAAGGACACAGTTTTTTCACGAAAGCCAGGTCATCTGCCCGGGAAAACAACATCCCGGCATATCCCAATTGCATTGACGGGCAGGTGCGGCCGGACAGAATTGTATCGCGGGACGTTCTGACAGGCGCATCCTGCCTGGTGGCTTTTGCAGCATTTCTGCATTTCACAAAAAAACGCCCTTTCCTTACGGGGAAAGGGCGTTTTCAGCGTTTGTGTCATGCAGGCGGGCAAGTTCCAGCCCGCTGCGGCAGACTAGAGGTCAGCATCGTCCGGGCGGATGGTCAGCACAGGGCACTTGGCACTCTTGACGACCTTTTCAGCCACGGAGCCGAACAGAATCAGATCAAGGCCCTTGCGGCCGCGGGTGCCCATCACAATCAGGTCAGCCTTTTCAACTTCCGACAGCTTGAGGATTTCCTCGGCTGCATAGCCGACGACAACCATGCCGCGCGCGTTGACACCCTGGAAGTTCTCGGCGACGAAATCAGCCATGGACTGTTCAGCGCCGGAAACGATTTCGCCCACGAAATTGTCAATGGTGTTCGGCGGAACATGGAAACCTGTATACTGCGTGAGCGTGGGGGCAGCGTACACGGCAATGATGCTCGCTCCGGACAGCTTGGCTACCATGGCGGCATATTCGGCCACCTGCTTGCTCTGATCGGAAAGATCCAGTGCGCAGATAATCTTCTTGAATTCGGGCATAACACGCCTCCATCGCTACAGGGTGTATCGGATGTACAGAAAACTTCTCAACGTGTTGGAAGTCTCGTACAGTTTCAAGATAGTGTTTTTTGCGGTTCAAGACAAGGGTATAAATTGTGAAATAAATATCTTTTTATATAGAATCTATTGAAATTCCTTGGTTAAAAGTATTTCAACGAGTTCACTGCAGCGTTTTGTGCCGCCGCGCCGGGCTTCAAGCCAGGCGAGAAACTGCCGGCGGATGTCTTCCGGGGCAACCCCGCCTGCAGGATCGTCGAGCAGTGCCTGTGTCAGATGCGCTGCATCGCCACAGCGCAACGCCAGTTTTGCCTGGACAAGCCCGGGCAGATCGGTGTCGTCCATGGCCCAGTTGAAATTGTCAGTATAGGGCCCTGTAAGCGGCACACGTCCGTGCGCCAGCGGTTCGAGCATGTTCTGTCCGCCCAGGGGGGCCATGCTGCCGCCCACAAAGACACGTCCGGCCAGCGCATACAGCGCGTTCAGCTCGCCAAATGTATCCCAGACGATAATTTGCCCGGGGGCGGCTGGCTGCTTTTCGCTCAGGCAGGAGCGGCGCGCCGGAGTCAGGCCGGCCTGTTCAAGACGCTGCACCCAGTTGCCTGCCCGGTGCATGTGCCGTGGCGCAATCACCACGGTGGCTTCGGGTTTCTGCTGAGCAAGCTTTTGCACAACAGGTCCAAGGATCGCTTCTTCCTCTTCACGCACGGAGGCCAGCAGAATGACCGGATGGGCCGCTGCATCGGGCAACAGGTGCGCCAGCTGCACGGTCTGAGGGTTAATCGTGCCGCAGGCGGCTTCTGCATCCCGCGCGGCGCGGTCGAACTTGATGTTATGCACGGTGTGCAGTCTGGGATCGTCTTCGGGCATGCCAAACAATCTGGCAAAACGGGCCGTGTCGTCCGGTGTGGTGGCGGTCACCAGGGCCGGGGCCACGGCCTGCCAGAAACCGGGGGCCAGCCTGTCAAGCAGGCGGTAGCCGCCAAGGCTTTTGGAGGTGATGCGGCCGTTGACGATGGCTACCGGTACATGGCGGCGGACACAGGCAAAGAGCAGGCCAGGCCAGAGCTCCGTTTCAAGAAGCACGACAGCCGAAGGGTTGACCTGGCATACAGCCCGGTACATCCCGGCAGGGCTGTCCAGAGGGAACAGCGTGACCTCAAGGGCAAGATCCGGACGGCTCTCCCTGAGTCTGGCCTTCATGCCCTGCAGGACTTCCAGGCCCTGCCGCGTCCATGTCGTGAGCAGAATCCTGCGGACGGCCCCGTCGGGCAGCGCCGGCAGTGCGCTGACAAGTTCGCTGGCCAGATAGGCTTCACCGCCTGAGGCTGCCTGAATCCATAAGTCCGCCGGCCTGGCCCAGTCCGTCGGGACAAGGCGGCGGCTCCAGCCGTCTGCCAGCCGCTTGTTGCGGCGCAGGACCGGTCTGGCCAGACGCCAGGCCAGACCGTACAACCGGGAGAGGACAACATGCCTGAATTCAAGGCTCATGCGTGATGATTCCCGCGCTTGAGCGCCAGTTCGAGCAGTTGCTGCACAAGCTGCGCATAGGAAATGCCCATTGCCGCAGCGCCCTTGGGCACCAGGCTGACATTGGTCATGCCGGGAAGAGTGTTGACTTCCAGGGCGTACAGCTCTCCGTTGTCCTTCAGGATGAAATCCGTCCGGCTGTAGGAGCGCAGCCCGAGGGCGCGGTGTGCAGTCAGAGCTGCCTGCCTGATTTGTTCTACAATATTGCGCGGCAGCGGAGAGGGGCAGATTTCCGTGCCTTCTTCTCCCGCATACTTGTCATGGAAATCAAAATAGGCGCTCTTGGGCACGATGAGCACAGGTTCCAGTGCGCTGTCGCCAAGGACGCCGCAGCTGAGTTCCTTTCCCGGGATGAAAGGTTCCACAAGCACTTCGCACCCGGTGGCAAAGATGCTTTCCAGCGCTGTCCGCAACTCTTCGGGGCTGGTGACCCTGGCCATGTTCAGGCTGGAACCGCCGGTGTTGGATTTGACGAACAGAGGGTAGGGAAGTTGCGGATCCCAGCCGGGTTCGGGCAGCGAAGTCAGAAACCGTCCTTCAGGAACGCGCAGGCCGGCCCGCTTGAGCACAGCCTTGGCTGCGGCCTTGTGCAGGGCCAGGAATGAGCCTGCCGCGTCAGCACCCTGGTAGGGGCAGCCCACACGATCAAGCATGGCCTGGACAAGTCCGTCCTCTCCCGGTGAACCGTGCAGATTGATAAAGGCCACGTCGTGTTTGGACGCGGCGTCCAGCAGCTCGTCGAGCCGTTCACTGAGGGTGAACAGGGTGACGGAGTGTCCCAGCGATTTGAGGGTTTCCAGAAGCGACTGGGCGCCCAGCAGGGATATGTCACGTTCGGGGGACCAGCCGCCCGCAATCAACAGTACACGCATGAAGAGGAAGCTCCAGTTGCGCCGAGAGGGCGCGTTCGAGGGTCAGAACGCGGTCGTAGGCAGACGAGATCGTCGTACGGCGGCACGCGTCGGTCTTGGCATAACGCTCCAGCAGATCCCGGTAGCGTTCACGCACGGTGACATAGGTGTCGTGTTTGACCCGGCGGTCTGCGTAAGTCACAAACAGTGCCGGTGAGCAGACGTTGGCCGGAAAGTCCCACGGCCATTCGACATGCAGGAAGATGGCCTGAGCGATGCGGTAGTTGCCCGTGGCCTCAAGAACCCAGGCCGCGCCCAGCTGGGCGTGGCTGCCGCCGTGCCTGATGCAGTAGGTCTTGGCCAGATCGTGCAGCAGACCGGCCGCGCGGGTTGTCGCCACCAGACGTGCAGGGCAGGCGGGATGGATGCCGTCGGGCCGGGGGTGTCCGTCGTCAAGTCCGTACAGATCGACGGCCCGTTGCGCCATGGCTGTGGCCAGATCGGCAACGCGCAGGCAGTGCTGCCGGATATGTTCCATGGTGCCGTAGCGGTCATGGAGGGCAAAACAGGCCTCATCGGAAGGGATGCGGCCTGTGCCCATATCGCCCGATCCGTCGGCCATGTCTAGCCAGGGCACAGGTTTGAACCAGGGCAGTTCCCTGGAATAATGCGACATGTTCATGATGGAGGTCTCCACCCGGATTTCACAGGCAGAATCGTGCTGGGCAGGCGTCTGAGGCCCGCCGCAGCGCGGGTTACAGGATAGCGGGATCCACAGGCTGATAGTGGCATCCGCAGGCGTTCAAGTATTCCATGAATGAGGTTTTGGCCTTGTCCGAGGCAAACTCAAAGCCCATGAGCGCCCTGCCTACCAGATCGCCCCGGTTGACATAGTTGAAATAGCAGATGCTGCACCACTGGACTGCACCGGCCATGAATTCCAGCAGCGCGCCCGGGCGCTCCGGAAAATCGAGCACGGCCAGATACAGCCGGCTGCACAGTTTGGGATCGCAGCGCACGATACGGAAGGTCACGTCTTCACGGCCTGAAACGTCCTTGAAGCCGTAGCCCTTTTCGGTAAGGCGCGCTTCCAGCGCGGCAAGGTGCTCTTTGCGGCCGGCGAATCCGAACACCGGGTAGGCGCGGCTTTCATGCACTTTGCCGTAGATGAAGTCTTCGATATTGAGGTCAAGATCGGCAATGTCGCGCAGCAGTTCGAGCATGGTGCCCGACCGTTCGGCCAGTTCGATTTCAAAGTAGCGCCGGCTTGCGCCCACCCCCGCTCTGCGGGCGATCCAGGCCAGCCGCGGGAAATCCATGTTGGAGCCGGTGACGATGACGGCCACATTCTTGCCGGCAAATTCGGCCTCACGTTTCATGAAGCCGGCCATGCCCATGGCTCCGGCCGGTTCGGGCATGCTGCGGGTCATGTCCCAGAGGCGCTGGATAGCGGCGCAGACGTCGTCGTTGCTGACAGTCATCAGCTCGTCAAGGCCTTCCACACAAAGCGGGAAGGTCAGTTCCCCGGCGCGCCGGACAGCGGTGCCGTCGCAGAAAACGTCCACATACGGCAGGGTGACGGGTTCACCGGCTGCAAAGGCGGCGGCCATGCTGGCCTGATCTTCTCCTTCAACGCCGATGATGTGGATGTCCGGCGAATATGACTTGATGACGCACGAGACCGCGGCGGCAAGTCCGCCCCCGCCTATCTGTAGGAAGACGACGTCAGGCGTTACCGATTCCTGCATGATTTCGTCGCCGATAGTGCCCTGTCCGGCCATGACCATCAGATCGTCGTGCGCCGGTACATAGAGCAGGCCTTCTTCCTCGGCGACCTTGCGTGCGGCGTCGGCGGCCTGATCGTACGAGTCGCCGGCAATGATGACCCGCACATTTCCCTTGCCCATTTTTTCGACTTCTTCAGTACGGACACGCGCCACGGTCTTCGGCATGTAAATGTCGGCATGGCAGCCAAGGCGTGCGGCGGCAAGCGCCACACCCAGGGCATGGTTGCCCGCCGAAGCGGTGATGACGCCGTCGTGCAGGACGTTTTCCGGCTGGGCAGCCATCATGTTGTAGGCCCCACGCCATTTGTAGGCGTGAATGGGGGAAAGATCCTCGCGTTTGAGCAGGAGCCTGCCTCCGGCAGGCAGCGGATAGCTTTCCTGCAGTGATGGCGCGCAGAGCTGATAGACGCGGTTTCTGGCCCGCATGATTTGCTGGAGAAGGGTATCCTGTCTGGTCATATGCCCCTCGCGGGTTGAAGGCGTTTACGACGATTGCTGCATACATCATGCTACAAGGGGGGCGCATCGTCAATGCACGGCGGCTGTGGTCTCTGCTGTATGCCGCGGAGTGCTGCCGGGCAGCAGCCATTGCAGATCCGGGGCGGCGTACATGCCCTTGGCACAGGCAGCAGGCCTGCGTTGGCCTTGTGCGTACAGACGGCGCTGTTACCGGAAGCCCGCCAGAGGCGCCTTGAGCAGCTCCACGTCTGGGAGGATACGGATACTGGCGTCGTGAGTCAGGCTGCTGCCACTGGAAAAACGCACGAATGCCCGGTGTGCGTCAGGCGTTTCCATCTGTCGGAAGGAGGCGCCTCAAAACGCCGCTGGGTGACGCAGGCCGGACAGCGCCAGGACACGCCACGCTGCGGCAGACCAGGCAATCCAGGCGTGGAATCCCCGGGCTCCGGGCAAGAAAAGGAGGAAAGGACAGGGCGCCGGACAGCCATGCCTGCCACAGGCATTTCTGTGAGAGCGTCATGAATGCGTTCACCTGACCGGCTGACAGGGAAAACGCAGTATGGGCCTGGTAGTATGGTGTGCAGGGAAGGCTACAGGGGCCGCTCGGTATAGCTTGAAAAGTCGTGGGGCGGGGTCTGCGGAGGATTGAGAAAAAGCGGTGAGGCAATCAGAAAGTCAGCTGTCATGGCGTTGCAGGCAGCGGGGATGTCATACAGGCTGGAGATTCGCAGCAGCGCTTTGACATCCACGTCATGGGGCTGGGCCTGCATGGGATCCCAGAAGAAGATCAGCATGTCAATTTTGCCTTCAACAATGCGTGCGCCAAGCTGCTGATCCCCGCCAAGCGGGCCTGACTTCAGAATTTCCATGTTCACGGCCGTGGCAGCTGAGCCCAGTTCTTCTTCAAGAGCCTTGCGAACCAGGCGGCCTGTGGTGCCCGTGCAGACAAGCTCCCGATCGTGCAGCCGATCCATGTGCCGCTTGACCCATTGGACAAGGGCTGCCTTGCAGTTGTCGTGTGCGACCAGCGCGATGCGCCGAATGCCTTGAACTTCTCCCATAGGCATTGCCTCCTTGAACGGTGTGGTGTTGCATGTCCCGTTGCCATGCTGGCCGGCAGGGTGCCGCTTTCAGCATCAGCGCCCCGGCTGTGCAAGCGGGACTGGCGGCAGCAGCACGGATTTTCCCATGGACAGGGGCGCAGCCGGAGCACCGGCTCTGGCGGCAGCGGTATGCAGAGGGGTAGCAGGCCCCGGCAGGCGGGTCAAACCTTTCCGGGGCGGCGCGACAAAATTTTTACCTGTTTTTTAGCACTGGATTACGTCCAGAGGTCACAAGGGCGTTCTTTCAAGAGAGCGTCAGGCGGAATGGGTGCGTTAGCGCCGCAAGAGGGGCGGGCTGAAGAGGGCGGCAACGTCTCCTCAATCGCCGGCATAAGCTCAGGGCCTGTCCATGCAGCGGTGCTGGGAGGCGTACGGGATGAACAAGAAAAACCTGGGAGAAGGAGCCACCTTCTCCCAGGCATGAAGAGCCCGTCTGTGTCTTAGTCGTTATGCTGTTCGCTGCAGGAGCAGCCGCAGCGGCGTGGACTCAGGCGATCGAGCAGGAATTTGGGGACGATGCCGCGCACGGACTGCAGGGCAGTCATGCGGCGCATAATGCCCAGCTGATCCTGCAGAGGGATTTTTTTGGGGCAGACGTCCTCACAGGCCAGCAGGCCCATGCAGCCGAACACGCCGTTGTCGTCGCCGATGATTTCGTAGAAATCTTCCTCCGTGCGGTGATCGCGCGGGTCGATGTAAAAACGGGCCAGGCGATTGATGGACGTTGCGCCCAGGAAATCCTTGCGCATCAGTGCAGTGCCGCAGGCGGCCACACAGCAGCCGCATTCGATGCAGCGGTCGAGCTCAAAGATTTCATTGGCCAGTTCGTTGTCCATGCGTTCTTCTTCCTCGTTGGGATCGAACGTCTTATCCGTATGGATCCATGACTCGATCCGCTCCCAGGCCTGACGGAACCAGGTGCCTGTATCCACCGAAAGATCGCCCAACAGCTTGAAGAACGGCAGAGGCTGCAACACGATATGATCCGGCAGATCCTTGGTCTGGGTGCTGCAGGCCAGACCGGGGCGGCCATTGATGACCATGCCGCAGGAACCGCAGATGCCCGCCCGGCAGCAGAAGTCGAACATGAGTGTCGGATCGATGGTTTCGCGGATCTGGGTCAATGCGATGAACAGAGTCATGCTGGGCGTCTCATCCAGCACGAAGGTCTGCATATGCGGCTTGGATTCCGGATCCAGCGGATTGTAGCGGAACACGTCGATATTGAGCTTGCGCATCACTTGGCCTCCTGCTGTTCGGCCTTGCCGAAGGGTCTGATCTTGTCGGCGGGGATGTCGCCGGGGATGATCTTGCCGCCGCCGTAGCCACGGTCTCCCGGCGGGAGTTCAAAGTAAGGGGAGGCGTCTTCGTAGCTCAGCGTCGGGAGTGTGGCGCCTTCGCTCCATGTGGCCAGCGTACGGTTGAGCCAGTCGCGGTCGTTGCGCTCGGGGTAGTCTTCACGGGCATGAGCTCCACGGCTTTCGGTGCGCATGAGCGCGCCGTAGGCGCTGCACAGGGCCAGCTTGATCATGCCGGGCACGCGCAGGGCCATGGACAGCTCGGGCGAGAATCCCATGTTGCGGCCCTGCAGTCCAATGTGCTGTGAGCGTTCGAGCAGGGCTTGAAGCTTATCGACGCCGGCCTGCAGATCCTTGCCGTTGCGGAAGATCCCCACATGCTCCATCATGACTTCCTGCATGGCGTCGCGGACGGCATAGCAGTTTTCCCTGCCGTTGCGGCCACTGACCAGAATGTCGATGCGTTCCTGCACCCTGGCCGCGGCGTCACGCATGGCCGCAGTTGAGAATACGGTGTTGTCGTCGCCCTGCAGATATTCGACGACCTTGGCGCCCACGATGCGCCCGGCCACCACGGTTTCGGCCAGCGAGTTGCCACCCAGGCGGTTGAAGCCGTGCATGTCCCAGCAGGCGGCTTCGCCGGCGGCGTACAGGCCTTTGAGTCCATAGGCTGCGCCATCCTTGTTGGTGCGCACGCCGCCCATGCTGTAGTGCTGCGTAGGCCGCACGGGGATGAGCTGATGAATGGGATTGACCCCGAGGAAGTTGTTGCAGATGTCGTACACTTCCCGCAGGTTCGTGGTGATGTGCTTTTCGCCGAGATGGCGGATGTCGAGCCAGAGATGATCGCCATAGGGTGACTTGACGCCCAGTCCCTTGCGCATGTGTTCCGTCATGCGGCGTGAAACCACGTCACGAGAGGCCAGCTCGGCCTTTTCGGGTTCATAGTCGGGCATGAAGCGGTACAGATTGACGTCGAGCAGGGTGCCGCCGTCGCCGCGGCAGCCTTCGGTCACCAGAATGTCAGTGGGCACCGTGCCGGTAGGATGGAACTGGATGGCCTCCATGTTGCCAAGGGGCACCATGCCGGTTTCAAGCGCGCAGATCTGGCCGCCGCCGTCGCAGATGATGGCGTTGGTGGTGGCCTTGTAGATGCGCCCGTAGCCGCCGGTGGCAATCAGCGTGGCGCGGGCAAAATAGGCCCGCAGTTCACCGGTGCGCAGATCTCTTGCAATGCAGCCCATGCAGCGGTCGCCGTCATGGATCAGCGCTTCGGCCTGCACGCGGTCGTGCATGTCCACGCCAAGCTGAACAAGACGGTTGTCCAGGGTAAAAAGTACGGCGTGGCCGGTGCCGTCCGCGGTATAGCAGGTGCGCCACTTGGCCGTTCCGCCGAAGGCCCGGGAGTGGATGAGTCCCCAGTTCTCTTCCTTTTCGACGGCCTTGAACGGTTTTCCGCCCTTGTAGTAGGTGTGCTCTCCAGGGACGACGCGGCTCCACGGGCAGCCGTAGAACGCCATTTCACGCATGGCGATGGGCGCGTTTTCGGCAAACAGCCTGGCTACTTCCTGGTCGCATCCCCAGTCGGATCCCTTGACGGTATCCGTAAAGTGGATGTCCGGGCAGTCGCCTTCGCCCATGATGGAGTTGCCGAGAGCGGCCTGCATGCCGCCCTGTGCGGCGGAGGAGTGCGAGCGGCGCGGCGGGACAAGCGTCAGGCAGATGGTGCTGAAACCCGCTTCGGCGGCGGCCACGGCCACGCGTTCCCCGGCAAGTCCTGCTCCGATGCACAACAAGTCAGACTGAAAAATTTGCATGGTGATTCTCCCGTGGGCCGTCTAGTTGGTAAGAAGCATGAAGCGGACCAGCGTCAGCAGGCCGATGAGGATGAAAATTCCCGTCAGTACATACTCGTTGCGCTGCCAGACATGGCGGGAAGCGCGGGTGATGTAGCCGTACTTGACGCCCAGACGGTAGAAGCCGATGCCCAGATGCAGTTCGGCCATGGGCAGAAGAATCAGAAAGAAGGGCAGCCAGCCGCCCTGCACCCGCGACGCGCTCTGTTCGGCAGTGATGGGCAGCGTTGAAAGCACCACATAGATGTGAATGCTCGCCATGACCAGGATTACGATGGCCGTGACTACCTGGACAACCCACAGCCAGGTGTCCTTGTGTCTGAGCGATCTGGCGTTGCGCCAGAAGGTCATGAACTCGCTGGCCCTGAAGGGCATTTTTCTGGCGGCAATCAGAAAGTGGTAGACAATAAGCAGCAGTACAAGGGGGCCGCCGATTTGCGCCATGTAGGTCCGTTCAAAGAAGTCGGCGATCCCATTCATCAGCGCAGGGCTGATGATGACGCTGGACACAAGGAACACATGTGCCCAAAGGAACAGGATCAGCAGCACACCTGTGATGGCCTGGATGATGTCCAGCCGGGAAGGCACCACGACAGGGGCGTTGTCTGTATGCTTTCGGATGGAAGGAGAGGTCATGAGTGGGCTCCTGTTGAAGTTCGTGAGAGGCCTCGGGAAGAGGGGATGCCATCGCTTCAGGGCAGGCCGCGCCGGCTTTGCAGGCGCCTGCGCCAGGCCTAAAAGATGTAAAAAGAGGAAAACCTGTCCCCGGCGTCGATTCTTGTCATTTTGGAGGACAGGAATCGCGATGGGGAAGTCCCCGGGAGCAGAGGCTCCCGGAGAGAGGTATGCGCCTTAATCCCTGGCGTACGCCTTGATGCCTTCCTTATACAGGTCGCCGCCATGGCAGTCAGCGACCACGGTTGCCGGGAAGTCCTCAACACGCATGGCGGCAAGGGCTTCGGGGCCGAGATCGGCGTAGGCGATCACGTCATAGCTCTTGATGCGCTGGGCCAGCAGCGCGCCTGCGCCGCCTGTGGCCGCAAAATAGACGGCAGTGTTCTTCTGCATGGAGTCAAGCACGGCTTTTGACCTGTTGCCCTTGGCAATCATGCCGGTCAGACCGAGATCGAGCAGGCGCGGCGTATAGGCGTCCATGCGTCCGGCCGTGGTGGGTCCGGCGGAGCCGATGGGACGGCCGGGCTTTGCCGGCGCGGGGCCGACGTAGTAGATGATTTGATCCCTGATGTCGATGGGGAGCGGTTCGCCCCGGTCCAGCGCCTCGACCATGAGCTTGTGGGCGGCGTCGCGCGCAGCGTAGATGGTGCCTGTGATGAGCACGCGATCACCGATTTTCAGCTGCTTGACCTTGTCCTTTGTCAGCGGGGTGGTGAGCCGGATGGGTTCAGACATGGCAAAAGCCTCCTTCGGGCAGTCGGCTACAGTTCGACTTCAGCGTGCCGCGCCGCGTTGCAGTTGATGTTCACAGCCACAGGGAGGCTGGCGATGTGCGTGGCGCAGAATTCCACATTGACTTTAAAGGCCGTCGTGCGGCCGCCAAGGCCCTGCGGCCCGGTCCCGATCTTGTTGACCAGTTCAAGCAGCTCTTCTTCCAGGGCGGCATAGCGCGGATCCGGATTGCGGCTGTTGATGTCCCTGGCGCAGGCCCATTTGGCACACAGACAGGCTTTTTCCATGTTGCCGCCGATGCCGACACCAACCACCATGGGCGGACAGGGCGAAGAGCCGGCATGACGCACCGTTTCGACGACAAAGCGTTTTACGCCTTCGAGGCCGTCGGCCGGCACAAGCATGGCCAGCGCGCCCTTGTTTTCGCTGCCTGCTCCCTTGGGCGCCAGCTTGATGCGCAGCCTGTCGCCCGGCACAAGCCGGGTGTGCAGCACGGCAGGCGTGTTGTCACGGGTGTTTTTGCGCTCAAAAAGCGGTTCAGCCACGGAGGATTTGCGCAGGTACCCGTCCGTGTATCCCTTGGCCACTCCGGCGTCCACAGCCTCTTCAAAGGCCCCGCCAACAATGTGCACGTCCTGACCAACTTCAGCAAATACTACGGCCAGGCCGGTATCCTGACAGATGGGTGACATGTCGGCTGCCGCAATTTCGGCGTTCTCAACCAGCTGGCAGAGCACGTCCCGTCCCACGGGGGAAGGCTCGTTTTCTGCGCTGGAGCGCAGCACCTTGAAAAAGTCCTCCGGTAGAAGGCAGTTGGCCTTGATGCACAACTCGGCTACCGCATCCCTGATTTGATCCACATGGATTTCGCGCATGGGCACCTCCTTGACTGTAATCCACACCTTCCCTTGTCGCTTGCTTTGAGGCATAGCGCAAGCAGGAAGGTAAACACTTTTTTAAATTGTGCACAATAGATCAAGCGGTTTGACCCTGGAGGTAGAATGGCTTTATAATTTTAATAATATATTGATATACTATAATAAAATAGAAAATAAACTTTTTTGCCAGTCCAGGGAGTTTTTCCGTGCTGATATCTGATGAAAGCAGGAGTAAATATATAACTATCTAATATGGCATTAAAAAATAAAAATTATGTTTCAGTGAAGTGAAAAGATGTAACATAATGTTTCGATATGTTTCGGAGCATACTTTGATGATATGGCTGCCGGCAGAGAGGTTGCCGCAGGGACATACTCCGGCAAGCTGCCATATTAGAAAACCATTCATCAAAGCATATCATGATATAATAACAGATAAAACCATGTATTGAATATATTATTACATATAATAGCACTATAAAAATCAGGTGATGCTTTTTTTATTACTCACAAGATCTGATCAATAGGTAAAAATATACCGTATAAAATCGAAATTGAAGGCGTGATAATATTTGTCAAGTGGATATAACATGATGATAAATTACGTATTGCTGGCATAACAGCTTGGTTTATATCTACGTTGTTTGATTGACGTCTGTCATGCGGATGGGATAGGCAATGTATAGTATCTAGTTTAAATTATTGATGATATGTAGTCAGAATTCACTATTATACTGAATCCGGAGGCATTGTAAGCAACGGGAGCGAGCTTTTCACACAGGTTCCCGAGGCAGCGGAAGAGGGCGTGCCGGCAGGTGGTACTGCGGCTTTGTGCGTCCGTACTGTTGACACCTGCCTGACACGTCTGGACGAGGGAATGTGTATTGGTTTTGTCTGTCAGGGGCTGGGGAGATAAGGCATCGCTTATAGGAGATCTGAAAAAGGAAAGGTTCTGCCGTGTGATGCGTAGGCAATACGCAGAGACGCCGTGTCCATGAGGACGTGATGCAGAGGGGATAAAGCGTGAAGGAGACGCAGTGCCGGACAGGAACAGCAACCAAAAAGGCCCCGGCAGCTGCCAGGGCCTTTCGTTAATTCCTGCGGACTCGTCGGTTAGTACCGGGGAGGACGCGGAGCACGGGGTTTAGCTTCGTTAACGCGCAGCGTGCGTCCGCCGAAGTTGGATCCATCAAGCGCTTCAATAGCAGCAGCCGCACCCGGCTCTTCCATTTCCACAAAACCGAAGCCGCGAGCACGACCGGTTTCACGGTCGCTCACCAGTTTGACGGACACGACAGGCCCGTATTCGCCAAACAGATTTTGGATTTGCTCCTCGGTGGCAGCCCAAGGAAGATTCCCGACGTAAATAGACTTGGCCATGAAAAAACCTCTCGAAAAGAAAACCTCACTCCCGCACCTTGCCCTGCACAAACGTTTGTCCATAGATGCGGTTCCTTGCTAAGGAGCATGCCCGTTGTGAAAAAAAATGTCAATGGGAAAGCGTGTAGTTATTAAAGACATTAAGCAAACAACAGATTGTTTGCTGTTTAGTTTCAGGCCGTTTGCGACGGAATAGGGATGCTGTTTTTTCGAAAACGACACGGTAAAAGGGATAAATTTTCAAATAAAAAAACTGGATAAAACCTTTTCTGCATCTTCTTGAGAAAGCAGGTTTGTATAGTGCCGTACTGCGCTGCATATACAGGGCTGATGTGGCGCATACGATCTGTGTTACAGTTGCTGCAGACTCTTTTACATGACATGATGCCATGTTTGTCACGAGATATTGACAAACATGGTAAAGCTGGCAATGCCGGTTGAGGTCTGTAGTGCACATCCTTCTTGGCCGTCTGGATTGGCGCAGTGCCGGGAGTGTTGTTTCAAGTGCGCTGCGGCATCATGGGCAGGGATATTTTCACAGGCAGGCCCCGGCAGGCGGCGCTCGTCCGTTGTAGAGCCGTAAGGGGAAAGATGTTGGCCGGCGACTGCTCAGACTCTGATTCCGGTCAGAAGATCAGCATGGAGGATGCCGGTGCGGTGTTTGACATGCCGCATGCCTGTCACCGGCGGAGGGGCTGGTGGAGTGTGCCGGTGGACAGAATGAAGTTTACCGTTTGACAGGCGGCAATGACTTCATCGGCGCAACGGGCGCAGCATGCCTGTCTGCCCGGATGCAGCAGGCAGCGCGTTGAAAGAGATTGCAGGAAAGGAGTCGGCCTGTGGCGTATGGACACCTCTGCCGCTTCATGGCAGACAAGCGGCGAGGGCGGTCATGAAACGGCAGAAGGAGATGGCCGGCGTTCAGTTTTCTCCGGAAGGCCTGGTCTGTTGCCGGAGAGGATGCAGTGCAGCAAAGCCAGATGGAGCGTGCGGGCTGTGGTTGGCCGGTACACAGTACGCCGCGGCCGGTCGGAGACCTAAACAGGGTGTCTGGCAGAAGAGGCAGGGAGTCTGACCGGCGGTTCTGAAATGGCAATCATAAGCGGGAGCTGGTGGTGATGCGTCGTACAGGTGTGCTGGCAGTATGGCTTGGGATCGTGTGGCTGTGTGTGGTGGTTGCCGGTTCCGAGGTTTTTGCCGCAGCCAGGCCGGCTGATCGGGCGGGCGATCCGCAGACTCCGGTATTGGGTGCGTGGTCGGTTTCTGGCAGCCGTCCGCTGCAGGTGGGGGCACCGTCCAGCGTGGACGAGAGCGGGATCCTGCCTGTCCGGGTTGTTGCTCCGGGACAGGCGCGCGCGACAGTGCGCTGGCTGGGCAAGACCTGTGTGTTGAAACTGGATGGCGGTCAGGCGGAAACGTTTTTGCCTGCACCGGCAAAGCGTCCCAAATCGGGATCTCAGGCGCTTGTGGTGCAGGCGGGCGGCGTGGAAGTCCGGCGCGCGGTGGCCGTACGGGCTGTGCGCTGGCCTGTGCAGAAACTGAAGGTCGCCCCCAAATATGTGAACCCTCCGCAGTCGGTAAGCCGGCGCATTGCCGCCGAGCGCAAGCGGACGGCAGAGGCTTTATCCAGAGCCTGGTCAGAGCGGTTGTGGAAAGGGGCGTTCGTGCAGCCGCTCAAGCGCATGACCACAACCAATGTGTTTGGGGGCAAACGCTTCTTCAACGGCGAGCTTCGGTCACGCCATCAGGGACTGGATTTGCGCGGGGCCACAGGCACGCCTGTCAGGGCTGTGGCTTCAGGGCGTGTTCTGCTGGCTGAGGAACAGTATTATTCCGGCAACATGATCTATGTGGATCATGGAGACGGCCTGCTGACGCTCTACTGTCATCTTTCGCGGATTGACGTCCGTCCCGGCGAGCGCGTGCAGGCAGGGCAGACGCTTGGTCTTGTGGGAGCTACAGGACGGGTGACCGGCCCCCATCTGCATTTTGGCGTTCGCCTGCGCGGGCAGATGGTCAATCCTGCGGCACTGTTTGTCGCGTCAAAGGCGCTTCAGTCCGTGCCTGGCGGGAGCCGGAGGCCGGCAGTGCGATAAGTCTGCGCCATTCAGTCTGGACGAAAAGGCCCATCGCCGGAGGGGCGGGAAAAATGGCCGGGTTGCGTGTGCGGTCAGCGGCGCTGTGCGGCCCGGGCACACAGACCCCCTGTGCTGGCAACGCCGCAGATTCGGGCAGCCACCACCTGCCGGCGGCAGGCCGGTCGATGGAGAGCTGATCTGGCAATAACAGATATGGCACAGGACGCCGGAGAGATATTTTTTGGGGTGCAGCCCCCAGCCTTATAAGGAGGGCGGCGATGGCAGCAAAAAGGGAAAAGGATCGGGAACCGTCGTTTGAGGAGCGCATGGCCAGGCTTCAAGCCATTGTGGAACGTCTGGAAACGCCGGATGTCCCTCTGGAGGAAAGCATGGCGCTGTACCGGGAGGGGTGTGAGCTTGCCCGCCGGTGCCGGGAACAGGTTGACAGGGCCCGTAACGAAGTGCGCCTGCTCGCTGAGGACGGGACTCAGACGCCGTTTATGGTTGAGGACGTGTCACCGCGCGGGTGAGCCGCAGGTGTTTTTGTCTGGTTTGCACCCTCAGGCGGCGGAGCGTTTCGCGGTCGAGCGCATCCGGCCTGTGCGATGCAGAGGCAGCCTGTAAAAATGGAAAAAAGGCGCTTGCCGGCCAGACGCCAGCAAGCTCTGCCGGACGGGGACAGCTGGGGATCGGCTTCAGGCGTTCCGCAAGGAATTGCAGGCGTTGTGCCGTGCTTGCCAGTTTTTCTGCTGTCCGGTGTATTTTCACCGAACCGTCTGCCGTCAGACGCTGTTGCGGCATGGGAGACTATGGCGCGCTGGCGGCACGGTTTCCAGTGCCATTACCGTGGAACAGCCCCTGACGTCCTGCAAGATGCGGCAGAGAGCATGGAAGCAGCTCTGCCGTTTTCTTGAACAGCGGGGGATGGCGGGGCGTATCTTTGTGACGGCATGCAACAAATTGCGTCATTTTGTTGACCTTGAAACAGGCTTGCACTAGAGTTTGAGACAGGAGTACCTGTCTTTTTTTATTGCACACCCCTCACGCCGTGGAGGTTTTCATGCCTAACGCGTCCCTGCTCAAAGAATTTGAAAGCCTGATCGGGAAAGAAAATGTCCTGACCAGTGAGGCTGATCGCCAGTGCTATTCGTACGACGCGACGCCGCACGCGCCGGTGGTGCCCGAACTGGTGCTGCGGCCGACCCGTGTTGAAGAGCTCGGTCCGCTGATCAAACGCTGCTATTCCGTTGGATTCCATATTGTCGTACGGGGATCCGGCACCAATCTGTCCGGCGGTGTGGTGCCGGACAACAGAGAGACGGTGGTCATTCTGACCAACGCACTGAACCGGATTCTCGAAATCAACACCGAAGACTGTTACGCCGTGGTGGAGCCGGGTGTGGTGACGGCCAGGTTCGCCGAGGAAGTGCGCAAGGCAGGCTTGTTTTATCCGCCGGATCCCAGCTCCATGTCCGTATCCACCCTGGGCGGCAACGTGGCGGAGAATGCCGGCGGCCTGCGTGGCCTCAAGTACGGGGTGACCAAAGACTATCTTCTGGGGCTTGATTTTTATGATGCCGAGGGCCAGCTCATCAAAACCGGTTCGCGTACCGTAAAGTGTGCCACAGGCTACAATCTGGCCGGGCTGCTTACGGGATCTGAGGGTACCATCGGGGTGATGAGCCGGCTCATCATGCGGCTTGTTCCGCCACCCAAGGCTGCCCAGGCCATGAAGGCCACGTTTGCCAGCACCGTTGCCGCCGCCGAAGCCGTGGCCGGCATCATCGCCGCGCACATCGTGCCCTGCACGCTGGAATTTTTGGACAACGTGACGCTGAACCGCATTGAGGACTTCAAGGGCATCGGTCTGCCGCGCGACGCTGCGGCCATGCTGCTTGTTGAAGTGGACGGGCATCCCGCGCAGGTCAAGGAAGAGGCCGAGGCTGTGTGCGAGGTCTTGCGTCAGTGCGGCGGCGACGTGCAGATGGCCGGGGATGCGAAGGAGCGTGACGCCGTCTGGGAAGCCAGGCGTCTTGCGCTGCCCTCGCTGGCCCGCATGCGGCCCACCTGCATCCTTGAGGACGCCACCGTGCCGCGCTCCAAGCTGCCGGCATTGATGACGGCCATTGACGGCATTGCCTCCAGATACCGGCTGGAACTTGGGGTGTTCGGCCACGCCGGCGACGGCAACATGCATCCTACCTTCATGTGCGACAAACGGGACAAGGATGAAATGGAGCGGGTGGAAAGCGCCATTGCCGAACTGTTTGAGCAGACCATCGCCCTTGGCGGCACGCTCTCCGGCGAGCACGGAACCGGCATCACCAAGTCCCGCTGGCTTGAGCTTGAAGTGGGTGAAGCCACGCTGGCCTTCTGCCGCAAGATGCGGCGGGCGTTTGACCCCAAGGGCTTGTTCAACTCCTCGAAAATCATTGGAGTGTAGGTCATGGACGACATCACCCTTCTTGCCAGGGCGCTCAGGACGCTGGATGACAAGCTGTCAAACTGCAATCGCTGCGGTCTTTGCCAGAGCGTGTGCCCTGTGTATGGCGAGACGCTGCTGGAAGGTGACGTCGCTCGCGGCAAGCTCGCTCTGGTGAACAATCTGTCCCATGAAATGCTTGCCGATCCCGAGGCTGTCCGCGACAGGCTCGGGCGCTGCCTGCTGTGCGGCGCGTGCCATGACGTCTGTCCTGCAGGGGTCAACACGTTCGAACTGTTTCTTGCCGCGCGTGAGATCATCTATGGGTATCTTGGGCTTTCTCCCGTCAAGAAGGCCCTGTTCCGCACTCTGCTGCCCAACGCCCGGCTGCTTAACCTGCTGCTGACAGCCGGTCTGCCGTTCCGGAAACTGGTCATGCACGAGGAGCACAACGCGCAGGACACCACCCAGGTGCCGTTGCTGAAAAAAATCGCCGGCAACAGGCACCTGCCGTCCATACCGGGCAAGACACTGTCGGCAACGACCGGGGCCATCAATTCGCCAGCCGGCAAAAGCCGACTCAAAGTGGCCTTTTTCCCGGGCTGCATGGGAAACATGGTGTATACAGACATGGCACGGGCCTGTTTGAAGGTTTTCGACTATCACGAAGTCGGGGTCTTCTTCCCGCAGGACTTTGTCTGCTGTGGGCTGCCGGCGCTGACTTCCGGCGAAATCGACGGGTTCCGCAAGTCCGTCATGCACAACGTGGATGTGTTCAAGACCGGCACGTTTGACTACATTGTCACGCCGTGCCCGTCGTGCACCATAACCATCCGCGACGTGTGGGTGCAGCGTGCCTCGGCAATGCCCTTTGCCTACCGCGACGCCATCAACGAGCTGTCCGCCAAGGCCATCGACATCAACGCCTTTTTGATTGACGTGCTTGGCGTGCGCAAGCCCCAGGGAGGCAACCGGGGCCGGAAGATCATCAAGGCGACGTTCCACGATCCGTGTCATCTGCGGCTTTCGCTCGGAATCACTTCCCAGCCCAGGGAGCTTATCCGCATGAATCCGCAGTACCGGCTTGTTGAAATGGAAGAGGCCGGGCGCTGTTGCGGATGCGGCGGGACGTTCACCCTGAACGAACCTGAGCTGTCGGCCCGTATCGGTGAGCGCAAGGTACGCAACATCCTGACCTCACAGGCGGAGGTGGTTGCCACGGGATGCCCGGCCTGCATGATGCAGATTTCGGATATGTTGGCCCGGCGCGGATCGAAGGTGACCGTGCGACATGCTATCGAAATCTATGCGGAAGCGCTTGAGCGCCGTTAGGGCAACCTGCCGCTGGGAACGATATGTCGTTTGCTTTGCTTAGCGATTGAGGGGAAGGAGGAAAGCCTCCTTCCCCGGTGCCGTCCTCGTTGCACAGACGAGTGTTGGGAGCGGGGCGAGAGACGAAGTCCCTTTTTGAGCGTATCCAGGCTCAAGGCATCAGTTGTTTTTGCTTGCAGAGAAAAAGGCAGCGCGGCAGACAAGGTGGTAATCCGGCGTAGTCGTCATAGAAAAAGGGGGGAGCGGCACGTCAAACAACAAAGGCCGGTACTGAAGCAACGCTGGTCTGGAGCATGCCGCAAGGCGAACAAAGGCTGTGGTTCGGGAGGGGGCGAACCGCACGCGCCGAAGGGTGCTTCAGCTTTGGTCCGGCAGATGATGGCGGCCGCCAGGCGGCCAGGGGATTCGTTCCGGCGCGGTATCCCGTACAGTAACCTATACATGGATGACAAGCGAGACAGAGCCAGATTTTATGGAAATTGCCATACTTATTGTCTTGATCCTGTTGAACGGCATTTTTGCCATGTCTGAAATAGCCCTTGTAACGGCGCGCAAATCAAGATTGTCTGTCCGGGCCTCCTCGGGGGACAAAGCTGCTCAAGCGGCCATCATGTTGGGCGATGATCCCACAAGATTCCTTTCCACCGTCCAGATTGGCATTACCTCCATCGGCCTTCTGAGCGGTATTGTGGGAGAATCGGCACTGGTCGGCCCCCTTTCTCAATGGATTCAGCGGTACACAGCCATTTACCCCTCCACCGCGCAATTCATTGCTACCGTCGGTGTTGTCGTAGCCATTACCTATCTTTCTATCGTTGTTGGCGAGCTGGTGCCCAAGCGCCTGGGGCAGATTCATGCGGAACGGATGGCCTGTCTGGTTGCCCGTCCCATGCAACTGCTATCCTTGATTAGCCGGCCGTTTGTGTGGCTGCTGTCTTGTTCCACACGGGGGGTTATGCGCCTTTTAGGCCTGAACCCTGATGAAAAGGAAACTGTCACCATGGAGGAAATCCAGGCTGTTATTGACGAAGGGTCGCAGTCTGGCCTACTTGAGGACAGCCAGCAGGCCATGCTGAAGAACATTTTCCGTCTTGAGGACAGGCCGGTCAGTTCCATCATGCAGCCGCGCAGCGAGATCGTCTATCTTGATGTGCAGTTTACTCCTCAGGAGAACCTGAAGCGACTGCGCGAAACCGACTATACCTGGTTTCCCGTCTGTAACGGAGGCCTTGAAAACCCTCTGGGGGCGATCAACGTCAAGACGGCGCTGTTCCTGTTTATTGAAGACGGTATTGCAAAGCTGAACGAATTTTTAGAGCCGGCGGTCTTTGTACCGGAAACGCTGACCAGTCTGGAACTTTTGGTGCAGTTTAGAAGCAAGGGCATGCAGGTTGCCTTCATCGTTGACGAATACGGTGACGTACAGGGTGTCGTGACCGTGCATGATCTGTTGAAGATCCTGACCGGCCAGCTGAATGCCTCTCAGGAAACGGACTGGGCTATCCGCCGGGAGGACGGTTCATGGCTTGTTGACGGCAGCATCCCTGTGCCTGAGCTCAAGGATCAACTTGGCCTCAAGGCAGTGCCTGAGGAAAAGAAAGGCCATTACAGTCTGCTGAGCGGGATGCTGATGTACCTGATGGGCCGTGTCCCCCGCGAAGGGGAGCATGTGGAGTGGGAAGGCTGGCGATTTGAGATCGTGGATATGGACGGCAACCGGATTGACAAGGTGCTTGTCAGCCGGGAAGCCTGACAGGCCGGCTGTTCCCTGGATGCTTTGCCTTGCCGGAAGGATGCGGTTTTACCGGACGCCGCCTGTGGCATGAATGGCGCCCGCACGTCCCGGATGCGGACTGTTGCGATTCGCCTTGACAGCCTGCATAGATGCAGGCCCAGCTGCGGAGCAACAGTACCTGACTGACCGTACGGGCACCGGAGTTGCGCGCCTGGAATGCAGAGCCATGGACCCCTGTTGTGTTCCATGGCTTTTTTATGCCGTCTTCGCGCCGTAGGCCCCTGCAGAAGCTGGAACATTCCGTAAAGGCAAGAGCGCCGGAGCAGGGAGCCGGGGAGGCTGCCTGCTCCTTCCGGACAGGCAGGTTACTACGCCGGACGCTTTTGCAGCCGTGCGCCAAACAGCATGTCCGCACCCTGTGTTCCGGGGGCGTCCTGATGGCGGCATGTCTGTTCGGCGTCTGTGTGGCGGGCAAGAAAGGCGTCGATCTGCCGTTCGTTTTCGGCGGGGTTCAGCGTGCAGGTGACATAGAACAGCAGCCCTCCCGGAGCAAGATGCTCCCAGGCGGCGTCCAGAATGCGCGCCTGAAGTGCGATCAGCCCTGGCAGATCGGCCGGCGTGCGCAGGCGGCGCAGGTCCGGATGGCGGGCCAGCGTGCCGAAACCGCTGCAGGGCACGTCAAGCAGCACGGCGTCAAAGCGGCTGTGTGGCGCAAGCGGAGGGCACGCTGCCGAGGCTGCAATCACGGCAGGCCCGGGCAGATCCAGCCGGCAGAGCTCGCGGCGCAGGCCGTGCAGCCGTTTCAGTGAGGTGTCGCTGGCCAGTGTTACAGGGACATGGCGTTCAAGCAGGGCGCAGGTTTTGCCGCCGTGTCCCGCACAGGCGTCCCACAGGGGGCCCTGCACGTCTGTTGCGCCCAGGATTTCAAGCATGCGCTGGCTGCTGGAGCCCTGCCGTGACACTCTGCCGGCAGCAATCAACCCATCCAGATCCGGCGGATGCGCGCCGGGCGCAAAGCTGAGGGCAAAATCGCCTGTCCGGCTGACGGTGTGCCCGGGAAGGCTTTGGGCCAGAGTTTCGTATAGGGTATGGGCGTCCGGCCGGGCTGCATTGACGCGCAGGGCCGTCCAGGGAGTGCAGGCAGAAGCCCGGGCCAGCTGGAGGGCTGTCTGTTCGCCGTAGGACCTGAGCCACAGCTCTGCGAGCCAGTCAGGAAGACTCCAGGCTATGCCGAGGCGCTCCATCAGGTTTGAGCAGCCGCGTTCGATGGCTTCTGGCGCGAACGTGTCCGGCGGTTCACGCAGCAGAGCCCGCAGCACGCCGTTGACCACGCGGGATATGGGCGCACCCAGGACATGGCGGGCCAGATCCGTGGCTGCGCTGACGGTGGCGTGGGCCGGAATGCGGGTCAGGCAGAGGCCTTCATACGCGCTCATGATCAGCAGCAGGCGCAGCAGGGGTGACGTTTTGCCCGGCTGGCGCAGAAAGCGATCAAGAATCCAGTTCAGGCGGCGCTCAAGGCGCAGGACGCCATAGGCCAGCTCGGTGCACAGGGCGCGATCTGCAGCAGACAGCGGCGTGCGCCGCAGGTGTTCGTCGAGAATGCTCTGTATGGGGCGATGGCTGCGGCCGGCAGTTTCAAGCGCGCGCAACGCTGTCAGGCGGGCTGGGGATGGTTTGGGCATCAACGGCTCCTGTACGGCAGAAGCAAAAGGGGAGAGGGTCAGGATCCGGAATGGTGCGCGGGATGCAGAACCGGATGGCCGGCCTTGAGCGAGGACGGGACATCCAGCACGCGCTGGTTGGCCGATCCTCTGAACGGCAGCTCAAGCGAGCGCTGGGCCAGGATAAAGGGACCATCGACCAGCATGTCGAGCATCTTCAGCAGGGCCAGGCTGTCCGGCTGTCCGAGCAGTGCTTTGTAAGTAAAGCCCGTATACGCCATGAGGTGAAACCCGCGTGACTTGAGCTCCTGTGCCAGTGGCAGCAGTTGGGCGGCCTGGGTAAACGGTTCTCCGCCACTGAATGTGACCCGGTGGATCAACGGATTGGCCAGGATGTTGTCCAGGATCTCGTCCAGAGGCACAAGGGTGCCGCCTTCAGGGTCGTGGGTTTCCGGGTTGTGGCAGCCGGGACAGTGATGCGGGCAGCCTTGTGTGAACAGAACGTAGCGCAGCCCGGGGCCGTCCACGATGGATTCGCCGATGCGCCCGGCGATGCGCAGGGTGATGTCATGCAGTGTTTGTTGTGCCATGCAATGGGTATGGCCTTTCCGGCATGGAAAGGCAAGCCCCGGAGAGGCAGCAGGCCGGTGTTCATGCAGGAGAGGAGAACATGCGGCTGGTGGCGGGGAAGGATTGTTGTCTGCTGAATCTCCGGGGGCCAGGCGTGTTGTTGCATCTGAAACCGGTTCGGGCGTGCCGTGTGCCGTTGAGCGTCCGGTTGAGCCGTGTTTGCGCGTCCAGGGCCGTCACGTTGTTTTACGGTCATGCCGAGTCCGCGAGGGCACAGAGGCGCCGTGCTGCCGGAGTCTGTGGCCTCGGAGAGACAGAGCGCTGCAGACAGGCGCAGAGCATGGTTGCCCGTGTTGTGAAGAAGCGTTGTTGTTGAACGCGGATGCCTGTGCCTGCATGTCGTCTCGTGTGGTGAACGCAGTGACGCAGGCAAGAACGGACTGAGCTGGACAAGAGAACCCAATCTGCGTATGCGCCTTACTGGACAGATGTGAGGCTGCATGGTCCCTGTCAGGGGCCATGCAGCGTGGAGGAGGGCCTGCGGGGCAGGCCAGGGGTGGAGGTTTTACTTCGGGGTCAGGACGGAGAATGCGGTGTTGTTTCGTCCCGGGGAATCCGTAGAGAGCATGGCTGTACCGTTGCCCGGATAGGCATATACAGCGGCCTGCCGTTTTGAGCAGGCCACTGGCTGTTGCCGGCTTCCCTCTGGGATGCGCTGATTTCGGGTGCGCATGCCCAGGAGCAGAACGAGTCCTGACTGAACAGGTCCGTCTTGTTATTCCGTAATCTTATACGCTCCGAGCTGACCAAGGGCGATGCTGCCGGGGCTGATGATTTCGGGGTTGATCTGAACATTGACGCAGGCCACCGTGCCGGAGGCAAAGGCTGCTTCAAGAGCGGGACGGATGTCTTCGGGGCGTTCCACATAGAAGCCCTTGCCGCCGGCGGCTTCCACCATCTTGTGGTACGGTGTGGCGCCGAGCAGGGTGACGGAGTCTATTGTTTCGCCAAAGCGCAGTTTCTGGCTGTGGCGGATCATGCCCCAGGAAGAGTCGTTGGCTACCACGATGACAAAGGCAAGGCCCTTGCGCAGGGCTGTGGTGACTTCCATGAAGTTGAAGCCAAACGAGCCGTCGCCAGTGACCAGCATGACACGGCTGTCAGGGTAGACGAGACGTGCGGAAATGACGTCCGCAATGCCGCCGCCGATGCACCAGAACAGCCCGTGATCCATGATGCGGTAGGGCTTGCGGACCGTGCGGCCCATGAGCAGCCAGGTCAGGGTGTCGCCGCCGTCGCCGACGACAACGTCGTCATCCCGGTTCATGAACTGATCAACTTCATAAATGAGCCGCTGGGGATGGATGGGAATGTCGGCGCTTGTCATGGCTGGCATGAGTTCTTCACGGCAGCGCTGTTTTTCGGCGCGGAGCTCTTCGACCCAGGCCTGATAGCGCGAGCCGATGGAGCCCGAAAGGCCCATGGCGTCCAGCCTGTCGCAGGCGGCTTCAAGGAAGCCGCGGACGTCGCTGACGATGGGGAGATCCACACGCCTGTTGCGGCCCAGCTCTTCACCGCAGATGTCCACCTGGATGATTTTGCCCTTGGGGTTGTAAGCGCCGCCAAAGAAGTCATGCAGGGTGATGCGGTGGCCGAGGATCAGGATGACGTCTGCTTCCGCGTAGGCCTTTTTGGCTGTAACAGGGCGATTTGCCGCGGCAAGGCCGAAACCGAGCGGGTGGAGATCAGAGATGAGGCCGCGCCCCATGTTGGCAGTAAAGGCGGGGATACCGCTTTTTTCCACAAAGTTGCGCAGGGCGTCTCCGGCTTTGGCGTAGCCGCCGCCGCTGCCCACGACGACGATGGGGCGCGAAGCCTGCTGCAGCAGGTCGATGGTCTTGGCCACACCTTGCAGATCGGCGGGATGGGAATCGACAATCGTCTTGTAATAGACGCAGGAGCCGTTGGGCATGGCGTTGCCCAGCACGTTGCAGGGGAGTTCAAGGAAAACGGGACCCGGCCGGCCGGTGATGGTTGTCCTGTAGGCCATTTCCACATATTCGGCCACGCGTGAGGTTTCCGTGCAGACAAAGGTTGCCTTGCAGATCGGTGCGGCGATGGCCTGTTGCGGGGCGTCCTGGAGGTCGATCTTGTCCCGGTAGACGGTATCAGACGCTCCGGCGATGATCAAAAGCGGGGTGCAGTTTGTGGCGGCCTGCTGCAGCGGGGAGATGCAGTTGGTGAAGCCGGGGCCGGCCGTCAGCATGGCCACGCCGGGCTTCCCGGTCATGCGGGCATACGCGTCGGCCATGAACGTTGCCGCCTGTTCGTGGCGGACGTCCACAAGGCGGACAGGGCTGTTTTGCAGGGTCCGGTGAATATGGTTCAGGTGGCCGCCTGTCAGCGTGAAGACGACTTCGACGCCCAAATCAATCAGGACTTTTGCGGCGGCGTCGCCACCGTTTGCACAATGCAGCAACATGGAATACCTCCTAGGGGGTGAAAAATGCGTCCGGGACGCGCAGATGTTGATGATGCCCCTAAAGTAAGCAAGGAGTATTCCATCTGCATAAACTTATATAATTTAAATATGTTATATGGATGTACACGTTGTCTTCACAATCATGGAGAGATAAAGCGTTAATGTCGGTTTACACCTGTCTGCCTTGAGGCGGATGTTCGCCATCCAGCCCGGAGGATTGTTCGAACCAGCGCATTCAGCAGGTGGAATCTTCGTGTTCGGCCGTCGGGTTCAGATGGTACTTTTTAAATTTGTTATACAGCGTGACTCTGGAAATGCCGAGCTGACGGGCCATGGCAGAGACGTTGCCGCCATGGCGCTGGAGCGCCTTGCGTAAAAAACGCTCTTCCTGACGCGCAAGATAGTCGGCAAGGGGCAGATCATCGTCAGTGGAAAGGCTGGCCGGCGCCTGAACCAGTTCACCAGGGAGATCCTGAACATCGATAAGGTTTGCCTGGCAGTGCAATGAAGCATGGACCAGGACATTGAACAGCTGCCGGACGTTGCCAGGCCAGCTGTATCGTTTCATGGCCTGCATGGCCCGTGGCGTGAATCCGACATGGCCATAGCCAATCTGACTCAGAATATGGTTGGCGATGGGCAGGATGTCTTCCTTGCGTTCGGCAAGGGGGGGCAGATGAATGGTCAGGGCGCAAATGCGGTAGTAGAGGTCTTCACGGAAGGTTCCCTGTCTGACCATTTCCTCAAGATTCCGGTTCGTGGCTGAAATAAGGCGAAAGTTGACTTTATGGGACTTTACACTGCCCACCCGGGTGACGCGTTTGTCTTCCAGAACCCGCAGCAGCTTTGTCTGTGCATTCAGAGGCATGTCGCCAATTTCATCCAGAAACAGCGTTCCGTTGTCGGCAAGCTCGATCTGTCCGGGCTTGCCATCCCGGTTTGCGCCCGAGAACGCGCCGGATGCATAGCCGAACAGCTCGGTTTCAAACAGATCCTTGGGGATGGCTGCACAGTTGATGCTGATGAAGGGGCCTTCCCGCTGGGGGCTTTCGGTGTGGATGGCATGGGCGGTCAGTTCCTTGCCGGTGCCTGTAGCACCACGAATCAGGACGGGAAATGTGGAGGAAGCATAGCGCAGGATGTGCTGCTTGACCGTCCGGATGGCCTCCCCTTCACCGATGATGCGTTCGATGCTGTACTGCTGCCGCAGAATGGAATTGATACTTTTTTTATAGAAATCAACACGATTAAGCAGTTCGTTGATTTTGTCGTTCAAGCTTTTGAGCTGGTTGGGGTCGGTAAACATGATATGCGACACCATGCCCATGACCTGCCCGGACTCTGTAGAGAGCGGAATGCGGTTTACAATGAATTTCAACGTGTTTCCAGTCGATGGAAGCGTGCACATGTCTCCCATTTCAGGTTGATTGCGTTCCATGACGCGGCGCGCATAGGTGCCGGGATTCAGATCGGGCAGGTATTTGCCAAGGATGGACTGCACATCCCCGCCAAGCTGTGTTGCATAGCAGTTGTTGATGACCCGGACATGCAGATTGGTGTCGACAAAGAGAATACCCATAGGCAGGGCGTCAATGATTTTCTGGTACAGCTCTACGAGCGTGCTGCCTGTTGCCGTCATAATTGTCTCACATCAAAGCTGGTATGCCAAAAAAGGAACGTAGGCCTGCACATATGTAAAGAATTTTTAACGATATGTAAAATAAAATTAACAGATTCTTCAGACAAAATGCTGAGTTGTTATATAAATAGATATAAATTCAATAAGATATAAAAAAATAACAAATGGTATCCTTCTTGTAACTAAAAGAACAGCAGGAAGCCTTTCCTGCCTTATCGAGCCTGGAGGATACCACATGTATGAAGAGCTGAGGGGAAAGACCGTTCTGATCAGCGGCGCCGGGAAGAAAACAGGCATTGGTTTTGGCATTGCCAGCGTTCTTGCCCGTTGTGGCATGCGGATTGTTCTTGCGGACATTCCGGCCAGCTGTGCGCCTTCTGCTTCAATGGACGACTGCTGCCGTGCGTTGAGGGAGCAGTTTGGCGCTGAGGTGCACGGGTTGCCGCTGGACGTGACATGCCAGGACTCTGTTGAAGACGCAGCAGCCTTCATGAAGCGGCTGACAGCAGGTGAGCCCCTCCATGCTCTGATCAACAACGCCGGCATCATGCTTTCCGCCGCCAGCATTGCGGAAACGCCGCTGACAGACTGGCAGAAAACGATGGACGTCAACCTGAACGGGGTGTTCCGCATGATGCGGACGTTCACGCCGCTGCTTTCTCGGGGATCGGTCATCATCAATATGGCCTCCAGGGCAGGGAAGCGCCCGGCGGCGGGCTACAGCCCCTATTCGGTCAGCAAGGCCGGGGTGATCATGCTGACCAAATGCTATGCGGTGGAGTACGGCTCCCGGGGCATCCGCGCCAACGCGGTGTGCCCCGGGCAGATCATGACGGATCTGCAGTCCAGCCGCTATGCCTCGGAGGCGCGGCAGATGGCCATTCCATATGGCGAGCGCCTTGAGCAGGCCAGAAAAAGCATCCCGCTTGAGCGGATCGGCACCATCCAGGATGTGGGCCTGCTGGTCGCATTTCTGATTTCTGACGGGGCGTCATATCTCACCGGGCAGACGTTCAATGTCTGCGGGGGGCAGCTCGTCGAGCTGTGACATCCCGCAACGCCGCTGCGATTGCGGCTGTAACGGGCAGAGGTCTTGTTTGTAGAAGGATTAACATTTCAAGCAGAGGAGAAAGATATGAAGCGTCTTCTGGCCGTACTGTGCGTCTTCACGCTTGCGCTGTGCGGTGTCCCGGGGGCTCAGGCCGCCAAGACCATCAAGATTGCCTACACCAACATTCCCGAGCATCCGCAGGGCGTCGCCTTTGCCAAGTTCAAGGAACGGCTTGAGGCACAGTCCAACGGCAGGTTTAAGGTCGACCTGATCGACTCCGGCAAGTATGGCAATCCGGACTCCATTGTCAAAGGCCTGCAAATGGGCGTGCTGCAGATCGGTGCAGAATCAACCTCCAACTTTTCGGTATTCGACCAGCGCCTGATGCTGTTTGATATGCCTTATCTGTTCCCCAGCTATGAAGCGGCCGATCTTATCCTGGACGGCGACGTGGGCAAGGAGCTGAGCAAGTCGCTGGAAAAGAACGGCTGCATCAATATGGGCTACATGGAACTTGGTTTCAGGCAGCTTTTTAGCAGCAAGCCTGTGAAGTCTCTGGAAGACGCCAAGGGGCTGAAGGTTCGCGCCACGCCTTCCAAGGCGCACATTGCCATTTTGCGTTCGCTGGGCATGAATCCTACGCCCATGGCCTGGGGGGAAGTGTTTACCGGCCTGCAGCAGAGGACCGTGGACGCCATTGATGTGGACATCAACCTTGGCTGGTTCTGGCGGTTCTATGAAGTGACGAAGTACATGACCCTGAGCCGTCATTTCTATACTCCGCACATGGTGCTTGTCTCCAAGCGGTTCTGGAGCTCGTTGAATGCTGAGGATCAGAAGATGATCAGCGACATCATGACCCAGTGCATCAAGGAGCAGCGGCAGCTTTCGCGGCAGAACGAAGTGGAATTTCTGGAAAGAATGCAGAAGGAGTGCGGGATGACGGTACTTGATCTTACCGAGCAGGAACGGGAGCGCTGGATCCGTTCCAGCAAGGACGTCCCGGCGGAATTCAAGGACATGATCCCTCCGGCGTTGATTGAACAGGTGCTGGCCACATTCAGGGATGCCGGCCTGCTCAAGTGAAAGAAGAGAAGACCGGACGCGGGCGGAACGGCTGGAGGGCCGCCCGCGTGATCCCGCTCAGCGTTTCCAGGTAGGAGGTTGAATTGCATGCTGACCTTCGTGAAACATTTTGAACGGTACGCCAGCATCGCCATGATGGTGGTGATCTGCCTGTGTATCGTATTGCAGGTTTTTTTCCGCTACTGCCTTTCAAGCGCCTTGGAGTGGCCCGAAGAAGTGGCCCGGTATACCTTTATTTGTGCGGTGTTTCTTGGGGCCAGTCTCGCTGCGGAAGAGGGGCGCCATCTTGAGATCACGGCAATAAGGATGCTGTTCGGCCCGAAGGGCAGGGCGATCATCACCGTGATTTCTTCGGCGGCCACCGTGCTTTTTTGTCTTCTCATGATGTGGTGGGGCGTGGAGGTCGTCGGGTTTATCAAGGAATCCGGCCAGGTTGCCGCTTCCATCGATATGGAAATGTGGCTGTTGTATCTGGTGGTGCCCATTTCCATGGCGTGCATGGCCGTGCGGACAGTCATGTTTACCATCAAGACGCTGCGTTCACATCGGCATGAACAGGACTCGTCTGATGGATTAGAGGACGCTTATGCTGATGTCAAATCGTGGTAATTGTGTTGCTGTGTGGTGAACGGCGGAGGAGTATATGGAACTTCCTGTTGTGTTGACCCTTGTCACGATGGTTGTGTTGCTGGTCTTGAGCGCTCCGATTGCCGTTGCCATAGGTTTGAGCGTCATTGTGGGCTGCCTTGCCGGCGATTTGCCTGTCACGTTCGTCATTGAAAAAATGGTGACGTCGCTGGACAGTTTCCCGCTGCTGGCCGTCCCCTTTTTCATCCTTGCCGGTGAAATCATGCAGAAAGGCACCATGGCCGACGCCCTGTTGCGTGTTTCGCGCTGTCTGGTGGGACATATCCCGGGAGGCATGGCGCACGTCAGCATTCTGACCTGCATGTTTTACGGCGCGTTGAGCGGTTCAAGCCCGGCAACAGTGGCAGCGGTGGGGGGTATCATGATCCCCGCCATGGAAAAGGATGGCTACCCCAAGGACTTTTCTACCGCGGTCAATGTGTCCGCAGGCTGCCTTGGCGTGATGATCCCCCCGAGTGTCCCCCTGATCATTTATGGTGCTTCGGTCGGGGTTTCGGTCAGTGACTTGTTTATTGCCGGCATCCTTCCGGGGGTGTTTGTGGGCGTCTGCCTCATGATCACCTCGTATTTCATTGTCCGCAGGCGGGGAATTCAGATTGTGTTTCCCAGGGCCACCATGCGGGAAACGCTGCGCGCCCTGTGGGATGCCAAGCATGCCCTGATGGTGCCGCTGATCGTGCTGGGCGGCATCTATGGGGGGATTTTCACGCCTACGGAAGCCGGCGCCATGACGGTGGCCTATGCCCTGCTTGCCGAAGGCCTGCTGATGCGCTCGCTGAGCTGGCGCAAGCTGTATGAAGTGCTCAAGGGCGCTACAATCACCAACGCAACCATTTTCATCATCATGTGCTGCGCGTGTGCACTGGGGCAACTGCTGCTTATCTACAACGTCTCAGACGCTGTCGCCAGCATGCTGGAATGCGTAGCACACAACAAATACGCCCTGATTGCGGTCATCATTCTGGTCATGCTGATTGCAGGGACCTTCATGGAAGCACTCGCAAACATCATCATCCTGGCACCGCTGATGTTCCCCATGATCAAGGCGGTCGGGGTGGACCCGATTCACTTTGGCATCATCATGATTGTTTCAGCCGCCATGGGCTTCCTGACGCCGCCTGTGGGCGTCAATCTGTTCGTGGGCTGCGGTATCAGCAAAATGTCCATCGAAAAGCTGAGCATCGGCGTGATCCCGTATCTGGTGACCATGCTCATAGCTCTTGGCGTCCTTGTGGCCGTACCGCAGATTTCGCTGCTGCTCTTGTAGCATACACAGCGGAGAGGACGCGGTGTTTGCCGCGTATCCGGTGCAGGGGGCTTTCGTATGAAATGGCACTGTAACTGAAAATCCACTGAAAAGCCGTTTCAGAAAACAGAGCCTGCAGGATGTCCAGCCGGGATCGGCGTGAGGGAGCGCCACCCGGAAAGTCACCGGGACGTCGCCTGACTGCATGCCGTTAAGTGGCGGTGGAGCTGCCGGCAAAGAGGTCTTGCCGGCAGCTCCCGGCAGCGGTGTCCTGGCATATGTTAGCAGAGGGTGTGTACGGTCTGACAGTGTGCGCGACTCGTGGGTTACGCGTAGCCACAACGAACAAAAAGGCTCCCTTTTTCTGGGAGCCTTTTTGTTCGTTGTGGTAGTTCTGTCAGCAGCGCAAGGCGATCAGTTCCACTTTTCCAGTGTGCAGTGCTTCACGCGATCGTGTTCTTCAGCCCGCTTGGCATTGTTAAACCGGTCGAGCGTACCGACAAGGTACCCGGTGATACGCCGGATCCGTTCAAAACGGACACCTTCGCCCACAAGAGTCGCGCTGGCAGCTTCAGTCATCAGTTCGGTTTTGCAATGAATCACGAGAGTTCTCCTTACAAGGTACAGTTGGGAATTTTATGTCCAGATTCCCGCACTTCGTCGGGTGTGCGGGGATCTTTGATGTAACCTTTGATTTTGCGGAGGGTCTCCAGGGGGATCCCCTCGCCGTCGTGACGGCCGCAGCGGGGACAGACATCGCCGATGATGCCCGTATAGCCACAGACCGGATCCCGATCCACAGGATGGTTGATGGAGCCATAGCCGATGCCCATCCGCTCCATGGCCCGCACAATATCCTCGAACGCTTCGAGGTTCCTGCTGGGGTCGCCGTCCACTTCCACATAGGTGATGTGCCCGCCGTTGGTCAGCGCATGGTACGGTGCTTCGAGCCGGATTTTTTCATAGGCGCTGATCGGGAAGTGCACCGGGATATGAAACGAGTTGGTGTAGTAGTCGCGATCGGTGATGTTCGGGATACTGCCGAAAATCGCCCGATCCAGGCGGACGAACCGTCCGGCCAGGCCTTCGGCAGGCGTGGCGATGACCGAAAAGTTGAGTCCGGTTTCGCGTCCCCTGGCATCGGCGTGTTCACGGATGTGTCTGATGATGCGCAATCCCAGCTCCTGGGCCTGTTCGGACTGGCCATGGTGCATGCCGATAAGCGCGGTCAGGCATTCCGCCAGGCCGATGAAGCCGATGGTCAGCGTCCCGTGCTTGAGTACTTCGCGCACTTCGTCCTCAGGACCGAGCTTGTCGGAGTCGATCCAGATTCCCTGACCCATGAGGAACGGATAGTTTTTGACCTTCTTGGCGCTCTGGATTTCCAGGCGTTCAAGGAGTTGGTCGAAGACCAGATTTTCAAGCGCCTCGAGATCGCGGAAAAAGCCGTCAATATCGCCCCGGTGCTTCAGACCCAGACGGGGAAGGTTCAGGGAGGTGAAGCTCAGGTTGCCACGGCCGTTGACGATTTCACGCGAAGGATCATGGATGTTGCCGATGACTCTGGTCCGGCAGCCCATATAGGCAATTTCGGTTTCCGGACGGCCTGCACGGTAGTAGGCTTTATTGAACGGCGCATCCAGGAATGAAAAATTGGGGAACAGACGCTTGGCCGACACCCGGCAGGCCAGCTTGAACAGATCATAGTTCGGGTCACCCGGGTTGAAGTTGACGCCTTCCTTCACCTTGAAGATGTGAATGGGGAAGATAGGCGTCTCGCCGTTGCCCAGACCGGCTTCCGTGGCCAGCAGGATATTGCGGATGACCATCCGGCCTTCAGGCGACGTGTCGGTCCCGTAGTTGATCGAGCTGAACGGGATCTGTGCACCGGCACGGCTGTGCATGGTGTTGAGGTTATGCACAAGGCCTTCCATGGCCTGATAGGTGTCCTTGTCGGTCCGGGCAAGGGCCTTGTCCATCAGATGCCGGGCCTCGGCTTCAGAAAGCTTCGTGCACAACGTTTCCAGCACCACGGCCTGGCCGGCTTCGTCAAGCAGCAGGGAGGTGCTGTCGGCCTGCTCCTGCCTGGTCAGATAGCTGCGCAGGGTCTGTGAGACCTGGGCTCTGAATTCAGGATCGGCGTCGCGCATGTCCAGGGCAAGATCCAGGTTCTTGATGTAGCTTTTAGCCACACCGGGGGCCATGCCGTACTCAAAGTTCGGGATGCTCTGGCCGCCATGCTGGTCGTTCTGGTTTGACTGGATGGCGATGCAGGCCAGTGCGCTGGTGCTCTGGATGCTGTTGGGTTCGCGCAGGAAACCATGGCCGGTGTTAAACCCGCCCTTGAACAGTTTTTTGATGTCGATCTGGCAGCAGGTTGTCGTCAGCGACAGAAAATCGAGATCGTGGATATGGATGTCGCCTTCGCTGTGCGCCTGACTGTGCTCCGGCTTGAGCAGGAAGCACTCATAGAACTGCTTGGCCGCTTCGCTGCCGAACTTGAGCATGGTGCCCATGGCCGTATCGCCGTCGATATTGGCGTTTTCGCGCTTGAGATCGTTGTCGCGGGCTTCCTTGAAGGACAGATCCTTCAGGATGCTCATGAGCCGGGTTTTCATGACCCGGATGCGCGTCCGCTCGTTGCGATAGAGGATATAGGCCTTGGCCGTGCGGGCATGGCCGGTCTCGATCAGTGTTTTTTCAACAAGATCCTGAACTTCCTCAACATCAGGCACGCCGTCGCCATAGCGCGCGACAAGCTGTTCCTCCACCTGTCTGGCCAGCTGCATGGCCAGTTCCGGATCGGTCCCGCCCTGTGTCTTGGCCGCCTTAAAAATGGCGTCCGCAATTTTGGACACGTCAAAGGGAACGATACGGGAATCTCTTTTACGGATGGAGGTCATCATGGCGCTATCTTCATCATGCTCCGGACAGAATGGAAGATTCCGGCAGGAGCGGGTTAAATGATGGCAGGGGACAAGGTTTTCGGAGCAACGGCAGGCATGCCGCCAGCACACTGGGGAAAGAAATGAAATCGCCCGCTTCAGAAGGACGCGGGCAAGCCGGCAATGCGAATCGTGTTCCTCCGGGTTCCCCGCCCGGGAAGTCCGCTGTGCGATCGTGGCCCAGTTATCCTGGCTCGTGGCTCAAACGCGCCTGCGGCCTTCCCAGGAAAACCCAGTGGCAGAAATGCAAGGCGCTCGCCGCTTACAGTTGCGGGGACAGCTCCGGTTTTGGCGGCAGCCAGCCGCACCGGATTCCCTGAAACCGCGACGTCGAGAGACTACCGTTGCAGGCGGGATCGAGTCAAGCTGATTTTATGCGCCGGAATGATTATGTATTTTTTTTAACATATTGAAATATAATATAAAAAATATATGCACCAAGGTCCTTTCAAGATCAGGATACGGCAGGTGTATCGCCCGCAATCGCCTGTTTTCCATGCCTGTATAGGCGTCCTGTCCCGAAAAAAGTTCAGCGTACCCGGAGAAGGAAAAATTTTTTTCGCACAGCCTGTCCATGGGGAAGTGCCGCACCCGGCATACGGAGGAGGGGGCGGCTGACAATGAGCCGGTGCACGCAGTTGGAAAAAGGACGGCGGGGAGGGTGTGGATCAGGAAGTCCGGTTCGGACCGTTATGGAGGATGATCCGTGTGCCTGCGGGCTCAGCCGGCTTAGCTGTCGACCAATCCCGCCGGGCAGGGCTGGAGCGCTCCAGCCGGAAAAGGGAATGCAAGGGTTCTTCACAAGCTCTGCAACAGGGTGTATTGCCAAGGCATTACGGATAGTCGTCATGTCCTGAAGGGCGTGTGTGCTTACCGGCGCTCTTCAGGGCATAGAGCCCGCAACGTGGCGCCGGGAATGCATCGCTGTTTCCTTGTGTGCGGGCAGTGCCATGCTTGAAATAGCGCCATTTCAAGGGAGGAACTGCCTTGATTCAGAAGGGCCGTTCCGGGACAAAACGGGCGCAAGGGAGTGGCATTGATGGAAACAGCATGGCATTTGCATCTTGACTGCACGGATTCCACCAACACGGAAGTGCGCCGTCAGCTTGCTGCACGGGAACTGCCAGATGGCTTTGTAGTGACAGCCAGCTGCCAGACCGCGGGCAAGGGCCGCCTTGGGCGCGCCTGGCACAGCAGGGCTGGCGCCAATCTGCTGTGGTCCTGCTGGACTGAGCTGGCCCTGCCTCCGGCTGAGGTGGCGGGGTTTTCGCTGATCCCCGGGCTGGCTGTGCTGGATATGCTGGACGGGCTTGGCGTCAGGGCTGGCTGCAAGTGGCCCAACGACGTGCGGGTGAACGGCCGCAAGCTTGCCGGCATCCTCACTGAGTGCCTTGCCGGCAGGGGCAGCGTTGTGCAGGGGGCCATTGTCGGTATTGGCCTTAACGTCTTTGGAGCGCCGGCGGCGGCCAACTGCCCCGGCGCGCCCATGCCGCCTGTAGCCTTGTCGGAGCTGCTGCCCTCGCCGCCTGCGCCAGAGGACCTGTCGGCGCCGCTTCGGGAGGCGCTGCTTGATCGTGTCCGGCAGTGGCGCGCGGGCGGACGGCAGAAGCTGCTTGAGGCCTGGTATGCACGTTGTGATCACCGCGACAGTATGGTTCGGGTCACGCTGGACGGGAGCAAGACGGACGGCAGGACCCATGGCCTCGGCCCGCAGGGGCAGCTGCTGCTGGAAGTTGGAGGTGTCGTGCGTGAAGTCTGGGCTGATGATGTGGAGGCCTGTTGAAGCAGGCGTCCACGGCGCGTGACGCCTTTCTCCCGGGGGGCTTTGGGGGGAGGGTGTCTGACATTGCCGAAGGATGTTGTATTGCCGCAGTCTGCATAGAGCGTTTTGTCATTGAAAAAGGCAAAACGCGAGGCGGCAGTACAGTGCCGCACGGCCAGAACTGAGCGGAAAAACTGCACTTTTCCATCGAAACGACAAGCCGTATGGTTTGAAACGCAGAGCGTTTCAAACCAAACATGCTTTAGATCGGCGGCCGCCCGGCAGGGGCCGCAGGCGTATCAGGCTGCAAGCGTTCTCTCGTTGCCAGGGGCTGCGGGGTGGAAGGGCTGGCCCTTCCGGGCAGAGGGCGCGTGTCCGGTGCGCGTGGCCGTGTCACAGATTCACTCTCTTGCAGGGCCGACGGGTGATTCTTGGGGGCTGTTCCTCGCGCTGCCTGTTTTCCTGACGGGTGCAGACAGAGAGAATGTCCAGTACCAGACACTCCGGCCGTTCAGCGGCAGCCTTCTGAAGAGTGTTTCTCAGCGTGGGTGCAGGGGACCTTCTGGCTGTCCGCGTCTCCGGAAGGGAGTGTTCTGGCAAGCTGCCAGCGCTCCAGCGCCCGGTAGAGGTTTTTGCGCAGCATCTTGTCCTGGCCGTACAGAGCGCGGACTTTTTCGGCATAGTCGGCGCGGCGGGTTTTGCCTGCTGACGGGCAGGGGTTTTGCCAGACGGGCAGATTCCAGCGCTGGGCTGCGCGCACGATGGTCGCCTTGTCTATCGTGAGCATGGGCCGGATGACCGTCAGTTCTCCCCGAAAGAAGCTGTCCTTGATGGCAAGCCCTTCCACCCGTCCATTTTGGATCATGTTCATGAAAAAGGTGGTAACCAGGTCATCGGCATTGTGGCCAAAGGCCAGGTGCGTCAGTCTGTATTCGTGGCACAGCTCGAACAACCGGGTCCGGCGCAGCATCGCGCAGTAAAAGCAGGCCGAGGACTTGCGGTTTTCCGGTGAATGGGCGCGCGGCCCGTGGTCGGTGACTTCCACATGCCCTGGAATGCCATGATGGCGCAGATAGTCGATCAGCGGGGCATGGTTGGCGGGGTCAAACCCCGGATTCACATGCAGGGCCATGATGTCAAACCGGAACGGCACAATGCGCTGGCGCCGGCGCAGCACTTCAAGCAGCGTCCAGCTGTCCACGCCTCCGGATACGGCAACGCCAAGGCGTGCGCCGGGATAGAGCATGCCTGTCTGGTGCATGACCTGGCCTGTGGTCTTGATGCAGGCCTGTTGTGCGTAAGAAAGTGATTCTCTGCTCATCGTTGTTCTGTTGCAGGAGCGTATGGCATGCCTCTGCGCCGTGGCGCAGGGCATGGGCCGCGGCTGCCCGACGTGTGTCACAATCCTGGAGGTCTCGGGGAATGCCGGAAGCCCTCGGCAAAAAGCGGATCCGGGCGGCTTGCGGCGCACAGGCAGGATTGTGTTGCTTCCTGTGCGTAGGCACAAGAGCAGCCGGCAGTCTGTCTCCGGCGATTTTGTGTCCTGGGCCGTAACAGCGTTTGCAGCAGTGTTGAGCCTTGCCGTGACGGCACCGGCGAAAAGCCTTCTGCTGTTTGCGGCACAGAGCAGCGGCCTCTGGCTGCCGGCAGGCGCACTACCAGAGAAATGCAGGCCCTTCGGAAAGCCGGGGCGGACTCAGCCAGCCATGCCTGAGAAAACAGTGCGTCCGGTGACGGCGCGAACAGTACGGCCGCCTGGCCATGAGGACAGACGGCTACACCGTTGCACTGCTGTTCTTTTCCGGCGGCGTCAGGACAGGCCGGCACTGGGACGGCAGACAAGTTTCCACGCGCCTGAGCGGTGCATGCCGGTCCCCCATTTGTCCGGCGTGTCTGCTGTGGAGGTTGGCAACGGAGCGCATCCCCTTGCGCCTGACGCCAGCGGTTTTCGCCGGGCACCCTGCCGGCAGGGTGCCATGTGTCCTTCTGCAAGCGCGTCCTTAATCGAGGAGTCGTCCCTGCAGCCAGAGCAGGGCGTCGATCTCGTCTCCTTCCTTTGGTACGTAGTTCTTGCAGATTTTAGCGCTGGCGTAGAGCAGCAGGACAATAGGATTGGGCGTTTCCTGGCCGAGCAGCGCGCGCAGCAGGTAGACTTTGCGGCCGTCAAACTCGATCTCCTCAACCGAGGCTACAGGCGCGCGCAGCTGGTAGTTGCCGGGCATGTCACCAGGCATGAACACGGCCTTACCGCGAAGGTCAATTTTCAGCTGGGGGACGTCCGTGCGGGAGCTGCCGGGGTGCGCCTCCAGCCATGCCTTGGCGTGGGCCTCATAGTCGGGCCCCTCGGTGATGGTCAGCTCGTCAAGCAGGGCGCGGCGCACGCCGTAGGCCATGCCTGCGAGCAGGAAGGTGTGCCGCACGCCTGGCGTGGCCAGCATGCGGGCGTCCCTGAAGTACAGCGGATTGCAGAAAAAGAGCGGCATGGCGCCTTCGTTGCGGCAGGCGCCCACATAGGCGACGACGCCGTTGCTCCAGGGGTGTACTTCTTCCACGGTCATGTCGTGGGGGAGCCCCTCTAAAAGCGGCAGCATGGAAACCGGATCAAGATGTCCGTCCGGCTTGCCGCGCAGAATCAGGCCGGCTCTCAGCGGTGTGTCGGCCGGCCAGGCCATCAGCACGGTTTCGCTGTCTTCATTTTTGACGGACCAGGTGTCACGGGTGCCTCCGTCCTTGACGACGCGGGGCATGAGCGCGAACGCGTCTTTTTCCGGATTGTCGAGGAGGGCAAACCATTTGTCGCCGAGATTTTCATAGCGTTTGTTCATGCAGGGTCCTGTCACCATGTCCTAAGGCGCGGACAAAACGTTGAGGGTTGATGATCAGAAATCGTTTTGATGATACCGTGTGCGCGGCTCTGGCGCAACCGGCAGGATCGCGGAGAAGCTTGGCGGGGGCAGGTTGCTGCGGTTTATGGCCCGACCTGCGTGGGGCGCTGTTCGCTGAGGCTGCCGGAGGCTCTGGAGAAAGAGAAGGCCGGATACGGGGAAGGAGGAGCGTCAGCCTCCTTCCCCGGTGCAGCGGCAATGGCTGGCTGCGGTTAGACTAAGCCGAACCCTTTGAGCTGTCCCCACAGGATGAACACCATGCCCAAGGGAGCAATGACTTTGAAGCAGAGGCTGAAGAACTGGCGGCCTACAAAACGGTCACCACACCGTTCCACTTCGGTCACCACTCTGTCCACACCCCATTCATAGGAAATGAACAGGCACATGAGCAGCGCTCCCAGGGGCATCATTACGCCCTCGGACAGCATGTCCATGAAGCTGAGCCAGCAGTCGTTCCATCCGCTGACGCCAAAAGCCTGGAAGGGCATCCATACGCCGTTGGTGCCCAGGCCGTCTGCCGCGACCAGGGTGGCCAGGGCCATGATGGCAAGAGACACAAACAGGGTGATCAGCCGGCGGTTGCCGGTTTTGCCGTGGTTTTCGGCATGGTCCATGAAGAATGTGGTGATGACTTCGATAAGGGAAATGACCGATGTCACGGTGGCGATGACCACCAGCAAATAGAACAGCATGCCGATGAACGGTCCGATGTCGCCCATGGAGTTGAAGACGTTGTGCAGCGTGACGTACAGAAGTTTTGGGCCTGCCATGGCCGCCCCGTCGCCGCCCAGGGCGAAAGCCGCCGGAATGACGGCCATGCCGGACAGAATAGAGGCCACCGTGTCGGCGAAGATCACTACCAGCGCGTTGCGCTGGATATTTTCTCTTCGGGGCAGGTAGGAGCCGTAGGTGATCATGATGCCCATGCCGAGCGAGAGCGAGAAGAACATCTGGCCGCCAGCCAGGGAAAGCACGGAGATAAAGTCCTTTTCAAACGGCTCAAAGTTGGGTGCAAACATGAACTCAAGGCCTTTCATGGCGCCGTCGAGCGTCACGCTGCGGATGATGACCACGATCAGCAGAATGAACAGGGCTGGCATGGCGTATTTGGAGAAGCGTTCGATGCCGCCTGAAATGCCGCCCATGACAATGGCCGCGCCGATCACCATGATGATGAGTGTGTATACCACACATTCAACCTGGTTTTTGAGCAGCAGCGTGAACATATCGCCGCCATTGAGCCCGTTTGAGCCAAAGCTCATGCCGAGCATGTCGCCAAGGTTCACGACCATGTATTTCAGGCAGTATCCGCCCAGGACGGAATAGAAGCTCATGATGAGGAACGCGGAGAGCACTCCCATCCAGCCGACCCACCGGAATTTGCGCGATGCCAGCTTGGCATAGGCGCCTACGGCGCCCCTGCCGCTCCGGCGGCCCATGACCAGTTCACCCATCATGACAACAAAGCCGATCAGCACAGCCAGGATCAGATAAATCAGCAGGAAGGCAAAGCCTCCGGATGATCCCATTTTATAGGGGAAGCCCCAGATGTTGCCGAGCCCCACGGCTGAGCCGACAGCAGCCATGATAAATCCGAAATTGCTGTTCCAGGTGCCACGCTTTCCTTCCACAGTATCCTCCCCGCCGGACGCTTCATCCTGGCGTTTTCCTGGTTTTTAGAGACCAGGCCGCGTCATGGGCCGTGTCCTCTCTCCATCTTCAGGCACATCCGGGTATGCTTGTTCGTTATCCCTGTGAATGTCAACGAAAAATCGGAGGATGGACGGGCGCTGCCTGTGCAATCCTGGGGATCGGGCAGGCATAGCTGCCCTGCCGGCAGGGCGTTGGCAGCAGATTCCAAGATTCAGTGCCCGGACTTGAGGGAATTCTTCCCCGCGGGGATGACCGCGAGGAGTGGCAGCAGTGGCATTGCGTTTTTTCAAAGATCCCGGTATGCCTACCTGATCCGACAGAGTGCAGCCGGCAGTGCCGGATGGGTCTGGCCGGTACAGGAGAAATTCCGCCTTTTGCGGAGGCAGGGCATGATGCGTAACACTCGGACACTGGTTTTTCTTTTGACAGGAATGCTGCTTTGCGGGGCTGCGGGGCCCTGCACGGCTGCCATTGACGATACCGGCAAGCTGAATGCACTCAAGCGGTTCAGCCAGGTTCTTGATGCCGTAGGGCGTTATTATGTGCGTGAAGTGCCGACTGAGGAACTGGTCGATGGTGCTCTGAAAGGCATGCTGCAAAGCCTGGATCCGCACTCCACCATGCTGGACAAGGAAGAATTCAAGTCCATGCAGGAAACCACGTCCGGGGAGTTTTTTGGAATTGGCATTGAGATCACCCAGCTTAACAACCAGCTGACGGTTGTCACACCCATTGAAGGCACGCCGGCGTACAAGGCCGGACTCAAGCCGGGTGACATCATTCTGGGCATCAACGACGAGTCCACGGTGGGCATGTCCTTGCAGGACGCGGTGACCCGCATCCGGGGCCCCAAGAACACGGAAGTCAAGCTGTCCATCCTGCATAAGAACGCCAAGGCGCCACTGGCAGTCCGGCTCAAGCGCGCCGCCATTCCGCTTGTCAGCGTCAAGTCACGCTGTCTTGAGCCCGGCTACTACTGGATCCGCCTGACGCGGTTCAGCGAGCGGACAACGCAGGAACTGCTGGACGCGCTCTCCAGTGCGCGCAAGGAAAGCAAGGACGCCATCAAGGGCATTGTGCTTGACCTGCGCTACAACCCGGGTGGACTGCTTGATCAGGCTGTAAGCGTGTCGGATGTGTTTCTTTCACAGGGGACTATCGTCTCCATGCGCGGCCGGGGCAGCACCGGTTCCCGTGAGTTCAAGGCCAGTGCCCAGGGGACGGATGTGGACGCGCCACTGGTCGTGCTGGTCAACGGCGGCACGGCGTCCGCTTCCGAAATCGTGGCCGGCGCGCTCAGTGACCACAACCGGGCCATGCTGGTGGGCGATCCGACCTTTGGCAAGGGGTCGGTGCAGAACATCATGCCGCTTTCTGACGGCACGGGTCTTAAACTGACCATCGCCCTTTATTATACGCCGTCCGGACGTTCCATTCAGGCTGAAGGCATTACGCCGGATCTGCTGGTTCCCTTTGAACCGGCAAAAGAAACTGAGGATCCGCTCGACATGCTGCTGTTGCGTGAAAAAGATTTGAACAGACACCTTGAAAATGCAGACAGCAGCGCAAAAAAGAAGCCGGAAAGCCGGCGTGACGACTCGACGGAAGACGACGTTCAGACCTTGCTTGCCAACGATAACCAGCTGCGTATGGGCTTGCAGATCGTCAAGGCTCTGCCCAGAATGCGGCAAATTCAATAAGAGGGACTGGCCCGGCGGTCTGCAAGTCCGGCCGGCGGGCTGCACCTTGTTCAGACACCTTCACCCATCAGGAGCGCTTTCTTGCCCGAATGGTTTCCCGTCCTGCGCATCTCGCTGAAACGGCACCTTGCTCCGCATCTGCCGCCGCGTCCCTTGCGCGTGCTTGCAGGGGCGTTTTGGGCTTCCCTGTTGTTCTGGCTGCTGAGTCTTTTTGTCGGGGCGCTGTGGAATGGCGGGGAGTATCTTGCGCAGGAGGCTTCGTCACTCGGGCAAACTATTGTGGCCACAGCCGAACAGGCGGGCGGCGCTTCTGACACTGCAGGGCAGGTGGCGGCGCCGCGTGAGCCCAGTGATCTGCGCAGTCCGATCCAATCTTTGACACTGCCCTATTCCGATACCAGCGCCGGGACACTGGCCGGCAATGTCAGCCGTGCGGATGACGCACTGGTCCAGGCGCTGCGCCGTCTTGGTCTGAGTACGACGCGCATCGAGCCGCTGCAGCTTACGGCACAGCGCCAGCATGTGCAAAACCGGATTGAAACAGTGCTGTTCCAGCGTATGCAGGTACGCCTTCCTGATGCCCTGATGGCTGCTTATGCCGGAACGGCAGAGGGATTGATTGTCAACAACGTCCTGGGCGGGACGCTCACAACGCGCACGGCCTGCGGCAGAACTGTGCTTGATGTCACCATTGACGGTGTGCGCACCCACGAGTTGTTCCTGCTGCCTTCAGGCGACGTGTTCACGCCGCCACCTCCGGCAGAGCGCCCGCTCATGGCGCTTGTCCTGACGGGCTTTGGCGTGGATCCGGAACTTGACAAACGGGCTGTGGCACTGGATTTGCCTGTGGCGTTTGCCCTTCTGCCAGGCGCGCCCAACGGGCGCAGCATGGCGGCTGTTGCCGTGTCCACAGGGCATGAGTTGCTGCTGCACCAGCCCTTGGAGCAGGCTGGCGAGCCGGTTACTCCCGGCACCATCCGGCAGTCCATGTCCGATGAGGAGCAGAAGGCGACGCTGCGCCGCAATCTTGAAGGCCTGCCTGAGGCCTCGGGCGTGATCAACTTCAGGGGGACGGCGCTGACCAGCTCACGGAGCGCGTGCCTTGCGCTCTGCGAGGAGGCTGCCGCCAACGGACTTTTTGTCCTGGACAGCCGGGCAGGCGTGTCGTCAGTGCTGCATTCCGCGGCCCGGGGCATTGGCCTTGAGGCCTGGCGCGTCAATTTTGTGCTGGATGAAAACAACGCAACCACACGGCAGGTCCTGGACGAACTCGATGAGGCGGAACGTCATGCCCGTCGTCTGGGGCAGGCTATCGCCGTGGCCCAGATTCGCCCTGAAACGCTGGAAGCACTGGAGCAGTGGGCCACGGATCGACGTGACGACGTACTTGTAACGCCTTTGCGCTATATCATGGAATGATTGACACGGCCTGACTGCCCACCATGCCCCCTCACCTGCGCAGAGGCTCCCTTTTGCCTGTGCCTTCCCATTTTCCTGTCTCGGGTGTTTTGCGTTTGGTAGTGTTCGTGGAGTGCCTGGCCGTGTTTTTTGGTATCCAGCCGAATACGCACTGGGGAACCCTGGTGAGTATTCGCGCTCTCAGCTCCCTGACCTGAGGGGCTTGGCCATCTAGAGCGTTTTGCCATTGAAAAAGGCAAAACGCGAGGCGGCAGCAGCGCGCCCCGGCCCAAATTGAGCGGAAACACCGCGTTTTTCCCGCGAAACGACAAGCCGTATGGTTTGCAACACGTTGTGTTTCAAACTGAAAATGCTCTAGCCGGGCAGACATGTTGGGAAAAATGAAGGAGGGGGAAGGAAGAAGACCCGGTTTGAACGGGTGTTCCTCTTTCCCCCTCCTGTATTATCAGGCAACGAAGGCCGTTACCAGTTCAGGGTGCGCTTGAAGGCAGCGGCCAGATCTTCCACGCTCACGTCGAGCACGCCGTCAATGCGCAGAGCCCCGTCTGCTTCACCAACGCGGCCAATGCAGGCCAGGGCTGCCGGGCAGCCTTCAAACAGAGCTTCGAACGCTGCGGCGTCGGTTTCAGCCACTTCAAACAGCAGGCGGCTTGCCGATTCGGCATACAGCACTTCGGTGGTTGACAGGGTTTCATCAGCACCCAGGGGCACGTCAGCGAGTTGCACGTCAGCCCCGAGCCGGCCGCCCAGGCACATTTCCGCCAGGGCTACGGCCAGGCCGCCGTCAGACAGGTCATGGCAGGCTGCCACAAGGCCCTGAGTCAGCGCCTTGTGGGCGGCACGATAGCCTGCCAGAGCCACAGCGGCGTCGACCTGTGGCACGCGTCCGCAGCGGACGCCAAGCTGATCGGCCAGTTCGGAGCCGGCCAGCTCGCGCCGCGTGGCTCCGAGAAGGTAGATTCTGTTGCCGGTAGCCTTGAAGTCGCTTGTTACCGCGTGGTTGACGTCACGGATGACGCCCATGACCGAGAACAGCAGCGTCGGCGGGATGGAAATTTTGACGCCGCCGCCGGTGTAGTCATTCTTCATGGAGTCCTTGCCGGAGATGCACGGTACACCATAGGCCTGACAGAAGTCTGAGAGCGCCTTGCACGAGCGGACCAGCTGCGCCATCTTGTACGCGCCGTCCGGGGTCTTTTCTGATTCCACCGGGTCACACCAGCAGAAATTGTCCACCCCGGCCATAAAGTCCGGATCGCCGCCTACAGCCACAGCGTTGCGCACAGCTTCGTCAATGGCGTTGGCTGTCATCCAGTAGGTGTCGTAGTCGCTGAACTTGGGACAGATGCCGTGGCTGAGCACCAGTCCGGATTCGGATTCCAGCACAGGCCGGATCACACCCGCGTCGGAAGGCGCGTCAGCCCTGACGCCGACCATGGGTTTGACCACGCTGCCGCCGCGGACTTCGTGGTCATACTGGCGGACGATGTATTCCTTGCTGCAGATGTTCAGGCGGCCAAGCATCCGCAGCAGCAGCGTCCGCTGGTCAGCGTCCGGGATTTCGATGCGGGCGTCGTCATGGCTGGGGGCCTGCCATACGGCGTTCAGCTCCATGCGTGGCAGTCCCTTGTGCAGGAAGGTCATGTCAAGGTGCGTCACCACAGTGTCACCGTGGGTCACATGGAAGAATCCGGAATCGGTATACTTGCCGAGGACGGTGGCTTCGACATCCATTCTGGCGGCCAGGGCCAGGAATTCATTGAGCTGTTCCTGCGGCACGGCCAGGGTCATGCGCTCCTGTGCTTCGGACAGCAGGATTTCCCAGGGGCGCAGGCCGTCATATTTGAGCGGCGCGCGTGACAGATCCATTTCGCAGCCGTTGGTGTCTTCGGCCATTTCACCTACGGAGGACGCCAGGCCTCCTGCGCCGTTGTCGGTGATGGCACTGTAGAGACCCCGATCCCTGGCGCGGATGACAAAGTCCACAACCTTGCGCTGGGTGATGGGGTCGCCTATCTGCACGGCTGTGGCGGGCGAGCCCTCGTGCAGTTCTTCAGAAGAGAAGGTGGCCCCGTGGATGCCGTCAGCGCCGATCCTGCCGCCGATCATGACAATGGCGTCACCGGGGCGGGCGGCTTTGGCGTAGCCCGGGCGAGGCGTGCCCTTTCCGCCAAGGCCGGGGACCTCATGGGGCAGCAGGCCCACGGTGCCGCAGTATACGAGGGGCTTGCCCAGGAAGCGCTCGTCGAACACGACGGAGCCGTTGACAGTGGGCACGCCGGACTTGTTGCCGCCGTGTTCCACCCCTTCGCGCACGCCTTCAAACACGCGGCGCGGATGCAGCAGGCGCGGCGGCAGAGGTTCGTCATAGAAGGGGGAGGCAAAGCAGAACACGTCCGTATTGCAGACCAGTTCCGCCCCGAGTCCGGTGCCCAGCGGGTCTCGGTTCACACCGACGATGCCGGTCAGCGCGCCGCCATACGGGTCAAGCGCGGAAGGGCTGTTGTGCGTTTCGACCTTGATGCAGGCATCGTGTGTGTCGGTAAAGGCAATGACCCCGGCGTTGTCGGTGAACACGGAGCGGCAGAAGTCCGCTTCCCCGCGGCGTTCGCGAATGGCGCGAGTCGGCCCCATGATGTACGTCTTGTACAGGTTGTCGATGTCTTCACTGCGCCCGTTTTCCTTGTCCTCATAGTGGACTTTGGAAGCAAAAATTTTGTGCTTGCAGTGTTCGGACCAGGTCTGGGCCAGCATTTCCAGTTCGGCGTCGAGCGGATCAGCGGGCAGATGCAAAGCGGCCCGCGCTTCGCGTACGGCAGGATCGGCAAAATGACGCTGGATAGCCCGCATTTCGGCCAGGCTGAGCGCCAGGGTACGTTCACGGCTGAGCGCTGTGAGGGCGGCGTCATCCATGCCGGAAAGCGGGATGACGTCCACAACGTCGTTGGCCGTGCCAGTCACTTTTGCGGCGCGGGCTTCAAACGGATGCGCGGCCAGCTCTTCACCGGAGCGGATTTCAAACCGCTGGATGAGTTCGTTGGCCAGGAGCCCCCCGGCAATGCGCTCCACATCCTGTCGGGTCAGATCAGGCGCTTCCAGGCGGTACTGCACAGAGGTATAGACCGCCAGCTTTTCGCGCGCCGCGCTGTCCTTGATACCCAGCACCAGGGCAGCCGTGTCTCTGGCAGTGCGGCCTTCGTTGTCGGTGACACCGGGCCGGAACCCCACTTCAATGATCCAGTCTGCGGTGCAGGGCAGCGGAGCAAGCGACGCCTCCTGCAGGACAGGATCGTGGAGCGCGTCACGTTCAAGAAGGCGCTGCGCCTGCTCCGTCGTGAAACCGCTCAGGGTAAACACCTTGACCTGGCGGACAGCCCTGACGGCAAGGCCGAGTGCCTCCCGGATGCGCACGGCCGTCTTGCGGCCAGGGGTGTCGTCAATATGGGCAAAAACGCCGGCTTCCAGTCGATGGAGCATATGGGCTTCTCCTGTTCGGACAAAAGTTGGGCAACGGGAAACGGGCTCCCGCCACTCCGCTGAAGGCAGAATCAGCGTGCTCCCGGCGATGTGCCGCGCACAAGAGCGCCATCCATGGCCGGGCAGCACTGGAATTGGTGAAGCCGTGCAGCCTGTCAGGCCGTACGGTTGCGTACAAATTCGATGGCCTTGGCCAGAGCAGCCTTGGCCTGTGCATCATTTCCGGCGGGGAAGCCCTCAAGGGCGGCAGCGGCCTTGTCAAGGAAGCTGTCAGCCAGTTTGAGCGTGCGTTCCTGAAAGCCGCCGGCGCGGACAGCACGGACAAGTTCGGCGATCTCGGCGTCAGAGAAGTCGCGGGCAGCAAACCGGCGGGCAAATTCGGCCCTGGCCGGTGCATCGAGCGACTCCATATGATAGTTGATGGGCGGCGTCAGCTTGCCTTCGCGGATGTCCCCGCCCTCAGGTTTGCCCGTTTCTGAACTGGGGGCGAAGTCGAGGGCGTCGTCAGCCATCTGGAAGGCCATGCCAAGATTATGGCCGTACTCGGCAACCAGACCGAGTGTGGCTTCATCGGCTCCGGCCCAGAGCGCGCCCAGCTCGCACGAGGCGCGCAACAGACAGGCTGTCTTGCCGGCAATGATGGTGAAATAGCCATCAAGGCCGCCTTCGGTGCTGCCCTGATGGGCTATTTCCATAATTTCACCGTCGGCGGTGCCGATGACCGCGCGGGTTGCGCAGACCATATAGCGCGGGTCGCCCGTCTCGGCCAGCGTCTGGAACGCGCGGGAGACCATGGCGTCAGCTGTCAGGAGCGTGCGCGGCACACCGTAGCGGATATGCGTGCCTTCCCGGCCGCGCCTCAGAGGCGCGTTATCCAGAATGTCGTCATGGAGCAGCGACGCAACATGGAACATTTCGATCGCGGCGCCGATTTTGTAGACGCCGTCATCTTGATCCTTGTCTTTGCCGCCGAGGGCGTGGCTGACAAGAACGGTCAGGAGGGGACGAAGCCGCTTGCCGCCTCCATTGAGGGCATACTCGGCAGCGGGGCGGACATAGGACGGCAAAGCCGCAGTCAGGCTTTCCACCGCCCTTGCGATACGGGGCTGCTCTCTGAGGAGCAGCGTGGCAAAAGGTACGACCATGCTGGCAGACAGGGTAGAAGGTGGAGGTTCATAGAACATGCCCCGAATCGGCATGACTTGTTTTTTCTACATGCAACCTGCAGTCAAGGCAAGGACTTTACGATCTGGAGTTTTCGTGCCATACACGGAAACATGAATGTCGATTGGTCGCTTCTGTTCAGTGCCGTCGCGCTGGCTATCATTTTTGAAGCCATGGCGTACGTCCTCATGCCTGCGAAGATGCAGCGAATGCTTGCGGAAATTGCCCGCAGCAAGCCTGAGGCGCTGCGGCGCTATGGCCTTATGGCACTGGGCGTGGGACTGCTGCTGCTCTTTATTGTACGTGCATAACCTGCGGTTACCGCACTTTTTCTGGAGACTCCATGTCTGATCTCAAGGCCCGTCTGGCCCGCATCCTCTGTGAACGCTCCTATAAGGAAGGCGACTTTACCCTGGCTTCCGGTCGCAAGAGCGACTACTATTTCGATTGCCGTATCACGGCGCTGCATCCCGAAGGCTCGTGGCTCATCGGCACACTGTTCAACAGGCTGCTGGCCGATCTGCCTATTGTGGGCGTCGGTGGCATGACGCTGGGGGCGGATCCGCTCATCACGGCGGTGACGGTCATTTCCCATGAGCAGGGGCGGCCTCTGGCTGGGCTTATTGTCCGCAAGGAAGCCAAAGGGCATGGTACCGGCCAGTATGTGGAGGGGCTTGCCAACTTCAAGCCGGGTGACAAGGTCGCCATGCTTGAGGACGTCGTGACGACGGGCGGGTCGCTTCTTAAGGCCTGCGAACGTGTCCGTGATGCCGGACTTGATATTGTGGCCGTGGCCTCGGTGCTCGATCGCGAAGAAGGCGGCCGTGAAGCCATTGCCGCCGCCGGCTATGAGCTGCGTTCGCTGTTCACACGGCACGAACTGGTGCGCCTGGGACTGAACCGTCAATGAGGCCCCGCGGCAAGTTCACCCTGCTTTTGATGCATGATGGCGGGAAAGTCCACCGGTTTCGTTTCGGACGGGCTGTTCCCGCCTTTTTGTTGCTTCTGGTCTGCCTGCTCATTCTGGCTGGCGCTGCCGGTGTCTGGGCCTGCCTGGTCTGGGGGGAGGAGCGTCGGGCCTGGCAGGCGGAACGCGAGGAGCTGCTGACCCTGCTGAATCAGGATCGCGTGGTGCTTGAGCGGCTGGCTGTCCGCCTTGCGCAGCTTGAAGAGATTGCAAAACAGAAGGCTGAGGCAGAGCCGGCCGATGAAGACGCCATCTACCATACGACCATCAACCGGCAGGTCGTCAGCATCCGGGAGCCCTCATTCGTCCAGGTTGACCGGCGCACCCTGCATATTGTGCTCGACATGTACAACGCCAGGCCGCCCCGGCCGCTGACCGGCCGGATCATGTTCAGCCTGCGGACGGCTGATGAACGTGTCCTGCCGCTCGTGCATGAAGATACCCGGTTTGACATCATCCGGTTCCGCAAGTTTGATCTGTTTGCCACGCTGCCCCCGGCTGTGACTGACATGCACAATGCTTCAGTGATTCTGGAGGTGCTCGTCAAGGGCGAAGTGGTTTTCCGCAACAACTACCTCATCAAGTGAGACCGGACGTCCGGACAGATCCGGCAGCTGCTGTGCATGGCTCGTTAAACGGGTGTCAGGCCGTGGGGCGTCGGCTGATGCCGCTCGGGCGGGCAGTACGCGGGCTTTTGACGCCGTCTTCAGTGCGTCAGCCGCACGGGTGCTGCGCTTCGCATAAACGTGCTTGTCACATGCGGGGCAGTGCCATGGCGTGTATATCTGTCCAAAGCCGGTTTCCCGTGATTCAGAGGGCCAGGTGCGGGAGCGTTCTGGAGAGGTGGTTGCAGGCCGGTCAGAGGACGGCCCGGAGAGTTGCCTGTGCTGGATACCCGGCACAGAGCAGAGAGCGTGCGGGAGGTTTTGGCAGAAGGGCCGGCTGGCAGCGTCTTTTGACAGGGCTGCTGCAGCACAGCCGAAGAACACAAGCGGCAGCGTTCGGGCGGCGACGCTGACCTTGCTGCCTGAGGAACGCGCCGCAACTGCCGGATTTCCCGAGGAGGGCTTAGCGCTTTTTGCCATTGAAAAAGGCAGAACGCGAGGCGGCGGCACAGCGCCGCCCGGCCAGAAGCGAGCGGGAACAACGCGGTTTTCCTGCAAAGCGGCAGGCCGTATGGTTTGAAACGCAAAGGGTTTCAAACGAAAAAGGCTTTAAGAAGGCCGGAGGCAGGATGAAGAAGGCCTGACAAAAGAAGGGGCTCTGAGACTATGCCGGTTGTGCCGGCAGGGGCCTGGCTGCGCACAGGCTGACGAAGCGGGGTGCCCAGTGTGGCACGGCTGGCGCAAACAGGTGTGTGTATGCGGCAAAGGTGTTGCCGCACAGGAAGCCGTCACGTCCGGTGCGGCCTGTACGGCCCATGCCGGTGCCTGAGGAGAGCTCCAGCGTCAGCGCGCCGGTTTCAGCTGTCCGGCAGCGGGAATAGTGAAACTCGTGTCCGCGCCAGGATACTCCCAGCGGATGGAACGGGTTGGGTTTGACTGCTGTTGCCTCGACATAGCCCAGGCCTTGCGGCGTTGGGCAAAATTCGACATCAGCGGGCACAACACCGGCCATGGGCCAGCTGATGCCATCCACAACAAGACTGCGGCACAGCACCATGAAGCCGCCACATTCCGCATAGATGGGGAGCCCGGAACGCGCAAGGCGGGCAATTTCGGCCAGGCGGGGCGCTGCCGCCAGGCGTTCGGCGAACAGTTCCGGGAAGCCTCCGCCCAGATAGAGGCCGTCAAGTTCTGGCCAGGGGGCGTCATCCAGCAGGCGCAGTCTCACCAGATCCGCGCCGGCGTGCTGCAGCGCCGTAAGATTTTCTTTGTAATAGAACCAGAGCACGTCATCCTGGACATAGCCAATGCGCGGCCGTCTTCCCGCAGTGGGCGGAATGTCCGGCCAGAAGGGCGCGGCGCTGAGATCGCCGGCGGCCGCTGCCTCCAGCACACCGTGCAGATCCACATTGGCCGTAATGACGTCTGCAAGTTTGTCCAGGCAGGCGTCGGCTTCGTCGCCGTCAGCAGCCACAAGGCCCATGTGCCGCTCCGGAATGGGTACGGGGCGCAGGCGGGGCAGCGTACCAAGAACACGCGCGCTGGTATGGGTTTCGATACTTCTGCGGATGACGCTTTCGTGCCGTGATCCTGGGCTGACCTGTGCGAGCACCACACCGGCAAACCGGAGCGGTTCGAACCGCATGAGCCCGTCAATCAGGGCTGCGGCCGTGCGTGTCATTTTGGTGCAGTTGAGCGAGAGCAGCACAGGGGCGTCAAGCAGACGTGCCAGACCTGCCGTGGAGCAGGAGCCCTGTTCGTCACGGCCGTCATACAGCCCCCTGTTTCCTTCAATGACGGCCATGTCGCAGCCTTGCGCCGCGCTGGCAAACAGCGAGATCAGGCGGGGCCCTGGCAGGAAGAACGGATCCAGATTGGTGCAGCACCGGCCGCAGGCGCGGGAAAGCCATGCGGCGTCAATATAATCCGGTCCTTTTTTGAAGGCGGCCACACGCAGCCCCTGGCGCAGCAGGGCCCTGCACAGCCCCAGCGAAAGCACGGTCTTGCCGCTGCCACCGGAAGCTCCGGAAATCACGATCCGGCGCACGGTCATGGACGGCCTCCCTTAAGGCTTCTCCGTACAGCCAGGTATAGCCGGACGGCCATCCAGTCCAGCACCAGCGCCGGATTGACCGGCGTTGGCAGATCGAGCGACCGCTGGCATTGGGCCAGCACGTCGTCCACATAGGCGCAGCCGCTGTCAGGCAGACTGGCAAAGCGTGCGCCAAGACGGCATTCTGAGGAGGATCTGCGGGCCAGTGCCGCCGCAAGGCCTTTTTGTGCAGTCAGAACCAGACGGCGCGCCAGGTCGGCGTCGACCGAGTTCTTGACCGATGTTTTTTCAAACCAGCCCCGTCCGGTTCCCAGAAACGTATCCAGGGCTTCAACCCAGTTTTTCAGATCGTCGGGCAGGGTCGCGTCAGCCAGATCTGGCAGGGGCCAGGGCAGGGTGACAACCCAGCCGCGCGAGACAAGCGTGGGCAGAAGCCGTCCCCTTTGCGGCGCAAGCAGCAGAAAACAGAGATTCTGCCTCGGCTCTTCCATGACTTTGAGCAGCGCGTTGGCCGCTTCAGCACGCAGGAACTGGGCTTCAGCCAGCACGATCACCCGCCAGCCTCCGCCGTGCGGCGCTTCGGCCGCACGGACGCGCACTTCGCGGACGGCATCGATGGTTACCGGCTCCTGCACGCCAAGCAGCGTGCAGTCCTGAAAAACACCGGCACCGATCTGCAGGCAGACGGGGCAGTCAAGGCACGGTCCTTCCGGTGTGGCGTGCGGGCAGTTGAGCCGGGCCGCGTACCATTTGGCCATGGCCAGGCGCTCCCCGGCATGGCCGCCCTCAAGAACAAGAACCTGCGGGGGATTGTCCGCCAACCGTTGCAGTGTTGTGCGGGTTCGTTCCAACGCTGGTGCAAGGGCAGGGATGAAAGCCTGTCTGGCTTCCTGTTGTGAGAGCTGTGGCTCCTCAGCCGTGCTTTTTCTGGCCATACTTTCATTTCCCGATCGGGGGGTTGCGCATGGGCCGCGGACAGCCCTTTCCACTCGCACGGCCTTTGCCGTTTGCGTGGTCTCAAACGAAGCCGTGGCGCTGAAGAAGTTCGTTCCGGCAGGCAGGCGTCACGGCAGGAACGGTCGTTTTGTCAGCTGCGTTTCCTGCGTGCACGTCAGTCAGGCATGCTGCTTCCCGGTGCTGGGCAGCGCCGGCTCCGGGGCGGAAGATTCACGTTGATGAACGCGGTTTTCAGCCGTCTTGGCCTGCACGCGTCGAGCTGATCCGGCAGCGCGCCAGGGCTGCCGAAGGGGCATGTGTGCGGCTATCCGGCGTCGGTCCCGGAGTCCGGGAAATGATGCATCACCCAGACAACTTTGCCCAACAGGAGTTCACGGCATTGTGCTGCCGGCAAAAAGGTTTCAGGAGCATTCTGGGAGTCGACGCGCAGGGTGAAGCCGCCTTTTTCGATGTTCAGAAAAAGGCGTTTGAGGGCCACGCCTCCAAAGGGCATATGCACGGCATACAACCCTCCAGAGACGGGATGGCGCCGTGTTGTGTCAATGCCGACATAGGCCCCTTTGAATACGGTAGGCGCAAAGGCTTCGGAATCGACATGGAGCACCAGGATATTTTTGCCCGTGTAGCTGGGCAGCAGCGGGATGCGCCCTTCTGCAGGCAGACTGGACGGATCTGCACAGCTCCCTGCCGGGCAGGACATGCCATACACAGTTGTGTCGATGCTCAGGGGCTGCCGGCTGCCAAATGAGGCTCCCGCTCCATGCACGACGTCGCCGGCAGCTGCAGCAGCAGCCTCCGGCTGGAAGTTCAGACGGCAAGGCCCTGTACCGTATTTCAACCAGTTGGGATTGATTCCAAACTGTTCAAAAAGCTTCATATACCAGTCGGCAGGGATAGAGTTCCGTCGCTTGGCGTCGGAAATGCTCGACTGGCGGATGCCCAGCAGGTTCGCAAGCTCTACCTGTGTACGAGCGCCTGTTGTCTCGCAGATGCGTTCGTACGTTTCCTGAAAACTCAACATTGGGTCTCCGAGGTGTAATGCCTCTCAAATGCCGCTACTTGCTGCCCTTAAGCATGGGATCCAGAAATGGCATCTCAGGGGTCAGCACGATGCGGGTATTTTCGCTGAGGCCTTTGCGCAGCGCTTCAAGGCCGCGCTGGAACGCGTAGAACTCGGGTGAGCGCTCAAAGGCTTCGGCAAAAATGTTAGCCGCGGTGGCGTCTCCCTCACCGCGGATGACAGAAGCGCGGCGATTGGCTTCAGCCAGGATGACGGCCTGTTCGCGATCGGCCTCGGAGCGCAGTTTGAGCGCTTCTTCAGTGCCTTCTGAACGATACTGCTTGGCCTGCCGTTCACGCTCGGCGCGCATGCGGCCGAAAATGGCCCTCTGGTTTTCTGTCGGCAGATCCGTGCGCTTGACGCGCACGTCCACGACGGTAATGCCGTATTGCTTCATGATGTCAGAAGTCCGCTTGGTCACATCTTCCATGATGCTGCCGCGCTTGCTTGAAACAACCTCTGTGAGAGTGTGGCGGCCTACCTGTGCGCGCAGCTGTGAATAGACCACGTCATCCAGCCGAGCCTGGGCCCTGGGAATGGTGCGCACGCTCCGATAGAACTGCAGAGGATCACTGATGATCCAGCGCGCGTAGTTGTCAAGCACAATGGTCTTTTTATCGCTGGTCAGGGCTTCGGCCGAGCGCGCATCGTAGTCAAGGATGCGCGCGTCAAAATATTCCACCCTCTGGATGAAGGGGATCTTGAAATGCAGGCCCGGGCCAAGCACCTTGTCAACAGGATCGCCAAGCTGGATGAGCATGGCTTTCTGCGTTTCGTGTACAGTGAAGATCGACTGTGATCCCAGGGCGACAAGCAGGATTAAAGGAAGCAGCAGAAAACTTTTTTTCATTGTGTGTTCCCCTTACTTCCCTTCTGCGGGCGCCTGTGCTGACGGCAGCTGCAGCAGCGGCAGGATACGTTCGGCTGTCTTGCCGGGCAGGATAATCTTTTCCATGCCGGGCTTGCTCAGAATGGCTTCCATGGCTTCCAGGTACATGCGCCGGCTGGTCACGTCCTCTGCTTTTTCATAGGCGGCAAGCAGTGACAGGAAACGCTGTGCTTCGCCTTCGGCGTTGCGAATGCGGGTTTCCTTATACGCAAGCGCCTTGTTTTCGATTTCCGCCGCCTGGCCGCGGGCCTTGGGCAGCAGTTCGTTGCGGTAGGCTTCGGCCTCGTTGATGATACGGCTTTTGTCTTCACGGGCGCTGGCCACGTCCTTGAAGGCGTCGCTGACTTCCTTGGGGGGGTGTACGTCCTGCAGCTGGACGGCAAGCACCTTGACCCCTACCTTGTAGCGGTCAAGGATTTCCTGCAGAAGCTGTGTCGCTTCCCGCTGGATTTCCAGTTTGCCGTCAGTGAGCACGGAATCGATGAGACTGTTGCCGATCACTTCGCGCATGGCGGCTTCGGCGGCGTTTTTGACCACTGCCGCCTGATCGGTCACATTGTACAGATATTCCACGGCGTCCTTGATCTGGTACTGGACGCTGAACTGCACGTTGACGATGTTTTCGTCGCCTGTCAGGGTCAGTGCTTCCTCAGGATTGGCGCGGTACTGGCCCTGCCGGAAGACACGGCTTTGATCCGCCGAGCGGAAGCCGACCTCAACACGCTGAACTTGCGTGACCTTGGGCTTGTCCACGGTTTCTATGGGGAAAGGCAGCGCATAGTGCGGCCCGGGATCCACCGTCCTGTTATACTGGCCGAAGCGGAGCACGACACCCTGTTCGTCAGGATTGACGATATAGATGCCGGAAAGCAGCCACGCCACCACGGCGATGAGCACGATCCATTTGATCCCGCCGCCAGGTACCGCTATCTTGGGCAGCTGCACATTGCCGAAAGGCGATTTGCCGTTGGGGGAATTGTTGTCCGGATCGGGCTCATGTCGATCCGGGCGGTTGTTACCCTGCCCCCACTGTTGCCTCTGCCGTTTTTCCTGAAGTTTATCCCAGTCCCAGTTCATAATGCATGAGCTTAGCTTACACGCCTCTTCCGGTCAAGATAAAAGGGAAAATCTTAACGCAGCCAATATGTTCCCGTGACTGCCGTGCTGCCGGGGCGCCCGGCCCGGGACGGAGGTCAGGCTGACTGCCGGCCTTCAGCTGAATGATGGTGCGGTGTCGCTCAGCAGGAGTCCTTTCAGGCTGCTGTGGCAGCCGTCATGGCATGCAGCAGCAATCCCGTGGTGCGTTTTTGTCTGTCCAGCATTCGGCCCGGCATGGCCGCCGGGTTCCTTCGGGGCCAGCGGCCCGCATCCTGTTTCTTCCTGCGGGGGGGCGGCAGACGTGGTTTGCTCTTTTATTCAGTGCAGGTCTCTGGTACACAGAAGGCATTCTGCTATGTTACGGAGGATTCGCCATGTTTGCACCCTGTGGCGCGCTCATTCTGGCCGCTGGCAAAGGAACCCGGATGCACTCTGCCTTGCCCAAGGTGTTGCAGCCCCTGCTGGAAGAACCCATGCTGGCGTATGTGCGGGCTGCCTTGCGGCCTCTTTTTGGCGATCGGATCCTGACGGTCATCGGCCATGGTGCGGAGGCTGTGCGTGCGGCCATGGGGCCGGTGCCTCTGTTTGTGGAGCAGCGGCAGCAGCTTGGTACCGGCCATGCGCTTAAGATCGCTCTGCCGGCGCTGCGTGCTGCGGGAATCTGCCGTGTGCTCGTGGTCAACGGGGACATGCCTCTTGTCAGTACAGACACCCTGCGGCAATTCATGGAAAAGGCCGGCACGGCCAGTGTGGCAGTGGCGTCGATTACCCTGCCGGATCCGGGGGCCTATGGGAGAATTGTTCGCCATGACGGCGTGTTTGCCGGCATCGTGGAAGCGAAGGATTACCGGGAAAAGGTGCACGGCGTTCCGAGCGGGGAAGTGAACGCCGGCGTATATCTGCTTGATCTGGACGCCGTGGAGCCGCTGCTTGCCAGGCTTGGCAATGCCAACGCCAGCGGGGAGTATTACATCACGGATCTGGCCGGGCTGGCCATGGACGCCGGGCTTGAGGTCACAGCCGTACCCTGTGGCAGCGAGACTGCCCTGCTTGGCGTCAATACACCTGCGGAACTTTCGGCTGCAGAGGAGCTGCTCAGGCGGCGCATTGTCGAGCAGCATCTGCGCGCCGGCGTGATGATCCATCAGCCGGATGGCGTGTGCATCGGCCCCCGTGTGCGGATTGAGCCCGGGGCGGTGCTGCGCGGGCCCTGCCGCGTGCTGGGCCGCAGCCGCCTTGCATCCGGCGCGAGTGTGGATGCCTTTTGTACGCTGATCGATGCGGATATTGCCGCTGGCGCTGTGATTCACGCTTATTCGCATATTCAGGAAGCGTCCGTCGGGGAAGGCTGCCTCGTGGGGCCTTATGCCCGTCTGCGTCCTGGCGCGGTGCTGGAAGCGGAAGCCCATGTAGGCAATTTCGTGGAAATGAAAAAAGCCCGGTTGGGCCGGGGGGCCAAGGCCAACCATCTCACCTACCTCGGCGATGCCGATGTGGGCGCAGGCTCCAACATCGGCGCGGGAACCATCACCTGCAATTATGACGGTGCACAAAAGCACCGCACCACCATTGGCGAAAGGGCGTTTATTGGCAGCAACACCGCGCTGGTGGCGCCCGTTACGGTGGGATCCGGCGCCCTGGTCGGGGCGGGCTCCGTCATCACGCGCAACGTGCCAGACGGCATGCTGGCTGTGGCAAGGGGCCGCCAGACGGTTCTGCCTCAGAAGCGGGTGAAGAAGGACTGAATCGTATCCGGAAGGGGCAGAGACCGGCAGGCCGTTGACGCGCAGCCTTTTTCTGTGCCAGAGGACTGCGCGAAGCAGTGCAAGGCCGGATCCGCGTGGGCACGGACGCAGCAGTCACTGGTTGCGGCCATCCTTCCTTGACAAGAACTGCTAAATATTCAAGATAGGAAGTTCATGGGACGGCAGGCACGTCCTCAACCCCCGTATTTTTTCAGGAGGAACGTCATGGTGCGTAAATTGGGACTGGCAGTCCTCATGGTCTGCTTTCTGAGTGCTGCGGCTCTGGCTGCGGACAAGACCTACATCGTGGCCACGGACGCGACATGGCCGCCTATGCAGATGGTCAACGCCGACAAGGAAGTCGTAGGCTTTGAATGCGATTTCATCAGGGCTGTTGCCAAAGAGGCCGGCATCAATGTTGAAATCCGCAACATCGCGTGGGACGGCATCTTTGCTTCGCTTGGGACCAGGCAGGCGGACATCATCGCCTCTTCGGTGACCATCACCGACAAGCGCAAGAAGGCCCTTGGACTGACCGAACCTTTCTATGCCGTGCGCCAGGCCGTGATTGTGCCCATCAATGTTGACGTCAAGACGCTGGCCGAGCTCGATGGCAAGAAGATCGGCGGCCAGATTGGCACAACGGGTCTCATTGAAACACTGCCCAAGAACAAGTCCAAGGCTGAAGTCAAGACATACGATGAAGTGGCCCTGGCGATTGAAGACCTGGTCAAGGGGAACATCGACGCGGTCATCTGCGACGATCCCATTGCCAAGTATTACGTCCACAAAAAGCAGGAATACTCCAATCTGCTGCGCGTGGCCTTCGTGACGGAACCTCCGGAATACTACGGCTTTGCTGTGCGCAAGGAGGACAAGGCGCTGCTTGACGCACTCAACAAGGGGCTCAAGAGCGTACAGGAAAAGGGCATTGACAAGGAACTTGCCCTGAAGTGGCTCGGCGAATAAGTGTGGAACCGTTCCGCCGGTCGGAAGCGCCAGCTTCCGGCCGGCTCTTTACATAACGCCTGTAACTGACGGCACCGCGTCATGGCGCGCAAAGCGGACTTTCCGGGCATGATGTCTTCCGGAACGTCTGCCGCGGGCGGCGTGCTGCGGACCTCCTCAAGAACGAGAACTCATGAAGCCTACTACGCAGCCCAACATCCGCATTGACGTTGCCGACGGGGTCTCCATCCCAGATCCCAAGGATAAGAGCCTGATCAACGCGTGGTCCATTTCGTTCACCGGCGCGGTGGCCATTCTGATTGCCCTGTGCGTCTTTCGCCCGGATCCGTACCTGGAAATTCTTAAATTCCTTCCGGACGGCCTGCTGGTTACGTTTGAGATCACCATCCTGTGCATGCTGTGCACCATCCCCATCGGGCTGCTGGCCGGCCTGGGACGTATCTCGCGCAATCGTTTCATCAATCTGCTCTGTTCCACCTATGTGGAAGTCATCCGCGGTATTCCTCTGCTGGTGCAGCTCTTCTATATCTATTTCGCGCTGGGCACCTTCATCCAGATGCCTCCGACCCTTTCGGCCGTCATCGCCATCAGCTTCTGCTATGGTGCGTACATGGGCGAAGTCGTCCGGGCGGGGATTCTTGCGGTGCCTGTGGGACAAACGGAAGCGGCGCGCTCCCTGGGATTTACCGGCGCACAGACGATGCGCTATGTGGTGCTGCCGCAGGCGTTGAGAACCATCCTGCCGCCTGTGGGCAACGAATTTATCGCCATGCTCAAGGATACGTCGCTTGTCTCCATTATCGCCGTGGCCGATTTGCTCCGGCGGGGCCGCGAGTTTGCCTCGCAGACCTTTGACTATTTCGAAACCTATACGGTTGTTGCTCTGGTTTACCTCATCATCACGCTGCTGCTGTCAAAGGGCGTGAGCATCATGGAAGGAAAGCTGCACTACTATGAACGCCCAAGCAAGTAGCCCCATCATCAGCATTGCGGGTGTCTGGAAGTTTTTCGGTTCCCTGACCGCCCTGCGTGACATCAACCTGGACATCCAGCAGGGCGAGCGCGTCGTTATCATCGGGCCTTCGGGATCCGGCAAATCGACGATGCTGCGCTCCATTAACAGCCTGGAAACCATCGACAGAGGCCGGATTGTTGTTGACGGCAAGGATCTGCACGATCCCGCAAACAACATCAACGTGATCCGGCAGGAACTGGGCATGGTGTTCCAGTCGTTCAATCTCTTCCCGCACAAGACGGTGCTTGAAAACCTCACTCTGGCGCCCATCAAGCTGCGCGGCCTGTCAAAGGCGGAGGCCGAAGACAGGGCACGGGGCCTGCTGGCCAAGGTGGGGCTTTCCAGCAAGACGGGGGCATACCCGGCCATGCTTTCAGGCGGACAGCAGCAGCGTGTGGCCATCGCCAGAGCGCTTGCCATGCAGCCCAAAATCATGCTGTTCGATGAGCCGACATCAGCTCTTGACCCTGAAATGATTGGTGAAGTGCTCGACGTCATGGTGACGCTGGCCAAAGAAGGCATGACCATGGTGGTGGTCACCCACGAGATGAGCTTTGCCCGCGAGGTTTCAGATCGTGTTGTCTTCATGGATCACGGTGAAATCCTTGAAGTTGCGCCGCCGGAAACGCTGTTCAGCACGGCCAAGCATCCCCGGCTTCAGCAATTCCTCAAACAGATCCTTTAATCGCCTGTCTGCCGGGCGACTGGGAAAAGTGGTCTTTTCAGCAACAGCCACTTTGGGACTGGTCTGCCTTTCCCCTTCAGCCGTGTGCTGCCGGCCAGACCGTGCGGGCAGCGTGCCTTTTACCGCGGCAGCCTTCCCAGAGTCCCCTGCTTCAGGAACGCAGTTATGAAACAGCCCATCACCACGTCGTTGTTTTCGTTGTTCAAGGTGGGGCCGGGGCCGTCCAGCTCTCACACCATCGGCCCCATGCGGGCAGGTTTTTTGTTCTTCAACGCCTGCCGCGGGCTCCCGGAGGATGTTCTGCGCCAGGCAGCATCCATGCGTGTTCAGCTGTTTGGCTCCCTGAGCGCCACAGGCGTCGGTCACGGCACGGATGCGGCTGTGCTGGCAGGGCTTCTGGGAACGGCTCCGGAGGACTGCCCTCCGGAATATCTCCTCAGGCTGGCCAGGGTTCCGCACGAAAAATATGAGCTTGATTTGGGTGGCAAGCGCCTTGGTGTCAGCCTTGACGATATCCGGCACGATGCAGTCATCCATAAATTTCCCTACAGCAATACGCTGGTTGCCTCGCTCCTTGATCCTGCGGGCAAGACGCTGTTCAGCCGCGAATATTATTCGGTGGGCGGCGGCTTTGTGACCTGGAAGGGAGCTGTGCCGGAAGCAGTCGGAGCCCCGGCTCACGCCTATTCCAACATGAACGAGCTGCACGCCCTTGTCCGCGAGCACGGGCTCAACATCTATGAAATCATGCTGGATAACGAAACGGCCATTACGGGCGCTCCACGTTCGGCCATCATCCATCAGCTCAATGAGCTGATCGAGCGCATGCTGGGCAGCGTCCGGCGAGGACTTGACAGCGAGGGAGTCCTGCCCGGCACGCTGAAGGTCCAGCGCAAGGCGCGCATGCTCTGGCAGCGGGCTGAAGAGCTTTCCTTTACGGATCCCGAACGGCTGCTGGCCAGGCTCAACGCCTGTGCGTTTGCTGCGGCGGAAGAAAATGCGGCGGGCGGGGTCATCGTCACGGCCCCGACATGCGGAGCAGCGGGCGTGATCCCGGCAATCATCCACGCCATGCGCTATGATCTGCGCATCGGCGACCGGGCTATCCGCGAAGGGTTCCTGGCTGCGGCCGCCGTAGGATTCATTGCCAAGAACAACGCCAGCATTGCCGGCGCTGAAGTAGGCTGCCAGGGAGAGATTGGTGTCGCTTCGGCCATGGCAGCTGCCATGCTGACCGACGCGCGCGGCAACCGCTTCCGCTATACCGAAAACGCAGCGGAAGTCGCCCTGGAGCATCATCTGGGCATTACCTGTGATCCTGTGCAGGGGTATGTGCAGATTCCCTGCATCGAGCGCAACGCCATGGGAGCGGTCAAGGCGTATAATGCCTCGATCATTGCCACAGGCACGGATCCGTATTCACACCGGGTTTCCCTGGATGCAGCCATTGCGGCCATGGCGGAGACCGGGCGGGAAATGAGCTGCAAATTCAAGGAAACGTCGCTGGGCGGACTGGCAGTCAGTATGGTGGAATGCTGAACGTCTGAGGCTTCCTGCGGGTCAGGCTGTGGAGTTCCCTGGCGCGTCCGCCGGCACAAGAGGCAGCGGCTCTGGATGAGGGAAACGCCACTGGATCTGCCTTGTATGCAGGGCAGTACGCTGCCCTTTTTCTGTCTGTTTCGTACAGGTCTTTCTGCAGGCCCGGCGGGCATGCAGCGGCAGGTGCGGTCAAACGCTGCGCAGACAATGGCCGCGTTTTGGAGTGGCGGCCGGACGGTCATCTGGGCCGTTGCTTGCAGGATGTTTGGAGGCGGGCAAGCGGCAGCACAGGAGGCTGCCACGCCTGCTGCAGGCT